>JAILHX010000067.1 GCA_024695565.1 Saccharofermentans sp.
TCTGTTCCTTCGAGAGCCTTCTTGATGCCCGGGAGGACCATCATGGGAGGAACCGCATAGGGAAGTCTTCCGTGATGGTGGCTGACAATGATCGCCTTCGCGCCTAATTCTGCACACTTCTTGGCTTCTTTCTCGCTCAGGACACCCTTTACGAAGAACGGGAGCTTAGTAGATTCGATGTAGGAACGGATCCTGTCGGAAGTCTGTACGGCCATTAATTCTCCGACTACGACATCAAGTCCGTCCTGCGCGAAGATGTGGTCAATATCCATGCCGATTCCAAATGCTCCCATATCTTCTGCAAAGCGCATCTGGTCTCTTACCTTCGCGTTGTCGGCATACGGCTTTACAATGCGTACTGTCTTGGCACCGGTATCGATTATCTTCTTGAAACCATCGTTCTCCATCATGCCGACGAAGTTTAAGATATTCAAGTTCTTTGTGGCGATCGAGTATTCTTCAAGGCCTGATAATTCGCGGCCGTTAAACTGCTTAAGATGCGAGAATGCCGGCGTCATCACTGGACTTGCAAACTTCTCACCGAACAACTCGATACTCGTGTCGGCGACTACGGAATCAATGAGACTCTCCTTGATAAGGATGCTGTCCATGTAGCGGGCTGTAATCTCGTTGCTGTCGGAAATCCTACTGTATGCCATTAAGTACCTCCTTAAGGTAGTTCATATAACGGATATACTCTTCATCCGTATTTAAATGTTCAAGAATTACTGGCATATCCTTATCGATGCCGTTCATCTTCTCCACATAGTAGCGGAGCGGATATTCGCCCTGACCCGGAGCACATTCTTCAAGTTGGAAAGTATATTCTTCCTTCAGATGAACATCCTTGATGTGACAGCTCCTTATCCTGTTTCCCAGAAGCTCAACACAGCGGTCAACAAAAGCTTCCGCCTCATAGTAACGCTCCAGTGAATTGGTCATGTTGATGATGTCCATGTGGACTGCAAAACGTTCGCGGTCAACTTCTTCTATGAGACGAACATAGTCTTCAGGACTTGTCGGAACCATCCAGGGCATCGGTTCTAAGGTGAAATATGTATTCGTTATCTCAGCTCTGTCGATGATGTCTTGTACCATCTTTACGATCTCTAATCTGGTCTCTTTGCTGAAGTTATCTTTATAGTGACCATCCCATCTCGGACCCATGGCACCTGCAACGTTAACGGCACAGCGGGCACCGATCCTGTCTGCGAGCTGCAATTGTCTTACGCAATAATCTCTCTGGATCTTACGGTCTTCAGGATCAAGTGATAATGCATTTCTCCAAATCCCGACTTCGGCTATTAGAAGATCGTTTGCTTTGGCAGCATTGACGTACTCTTGGATCTTATCTTCAGGATCGTTCGCAGACAGAGGAAAAACTAATGATCTGCATCCTAAGTTAACCTGAGTTTGCGCCCAGTCTCTACTACCTGAATGAGCAAGCGGAGAGGATGTTCCTAATCTCATGCTGCCTGTCTCCTTTAACTTATTAACTGAATTATATAAAGAGCATATTCAAATCCGGCATTTGAGAGTGTTTCATTTCTTGGCTCAATATTCGATATCTGTGGTTATTTTCGAGAACTCCGAAAAGACGTTATAAGCGGCTTCCTGCGATTTCTGATGAAATTTGTCAGGAAATGTTTATAATATATTTTAAGAATAAGGGGGTGGAATAGAATGGCTCGAGGCGGACATCATGGTGGCGGTTTTCACGGCGGAGGACACCATAGCGGTGGATTCCATGGCGGCGGCAGCTTTGGAGGCGGCGGACATTATTCCGGCGGACACTATTCCGGTGGCAGCGGCGGTGGAGGCATCGGTAGCTGGGACGGTGTTTTTGCGCGCCTAGGTGTTCTTGGCATTGCTGCTACCATCTGGTTTCTGAGCATGGTATCCCAGGGTGAGGTTCCGGGAATGAATCTGCTCAATCTCGGTATATTTGTTGTGAGTACGGTTATCTTCATTGTTGCTCTGAAGCAGTATTCAAGGACAAAAGTGATCTCCGAATTAAAGCGTGATACAGTAATCCGCGGGTATGGCCGCATATGGAAGGGATCTAATCAGCCCGTCAGTTCCAGGAGCGACAAAAATTCATGGTACAGCACATACGACAACGGATTTTCCATTACTCTCCATGACAAAGACTTCGGTGAGGAAAATACTGCGATGGTACTTGAAACCATTACCAGAACGCCGAAGATCATCTGGATGAATTCATTCGTATGGCTTGCCATCGGAGTCATCAGTTTTTTCACCACATTCATATTCTATGAGCTGGTTATTCCCGTCTTCGAGAACATGTATATGAGCGACGAGGCCTTTGAATTAATTGATGACCTTGTTTTCTATCTGCCATCGCTCATAACGCTCCTCAGCGCTGTTTCCTGTCTGGTATTCGTCAAGATAAAGGATAATCTTCTCTATAAGTGTGCCCAGAGGATCGTTAACAACAATCTCGCTTCCGGCACGCGTTCTAAGACCGAACAGAAGATCTCAACAATATTAGGAGATAAATGGTATTACAATAACTGTCCGAACTGCGGTTCAGGTCCTTTCATGACCCTTACCTCCTGTTCGTTCTGCGGTTCATCTCTGGAAATAATGTCATTCGACGGTAATGGCAGATTCCCGGGAGCAGTTCACCGCGTTACTTATGCGAAACAGAACGAGAAGGCTGATGTCAAAGAAGAGAACAAGGAGGCTGCAAAAGATGCTAAGTAAGTTCTTCAAATTCTCTCTGCCCATCGGTATTGCGGGAATCGCCTTAAACCTCGTTTTGTTTGCTACGAACTTCTACTATGAACTGGTAATCCCCATCTTCGAATCTTCAATGACTGACGGTCCGCTGTTCACGTTTGTAGATAACCTGGTCTTCTTCACACCCTGCATATTCATGGTGCTGTTTTTAGCTTACCTCGTTGCAGGACTCGTATATAAAAAGAAGCATCAGGAAAAGACCGAAGACAAGGTGACCGAGAAGCTCGAACAGAAGAATACTGCAATTCAGAAAGAACTTGACGAGAAGCTCGATTTCTTAAGCTATAAGCTCTATACCAACTGTCCCAGCTGCGGTGCTCCAAGAGCCGAAGATGAGAAGGCATGCAGATTCTGCGGAGCATCCCTGATAATCGAGAAGCGGATTATCAAATAAGCTTTTGATATGGATTCCTTCGAGCATTTCTGTCCTGAACATATTGCGGTGCTCATTGCGATAACTGTCATGGTCACGGCCGGACTGATATCTGCCCGGAAACTTTCAGACAAGAATGCTGTCTTACTCATAAGGATTCTGTCAGTAACAGTTCTCTCAGGCGAGATCATTCAGGACATCCTGCTCATCAGAGACGGCGGAGACATCATTGAATTCCTGCCTCTTCACCTCTGCAACCTGGGAATATTCGTTAACCTCGCTGCGTCATTTACACGTGGGAAGATCCGGTCTTTCTTCGCAGAGATATCTGCCGTTCTCATACTTCCGGGCTCGATAGCAGCACTGCTGTTTCCTGACTGGACCTACAGGCCGTTCTGGTCTTACCTGCCGCTGCTATGCTTCTTTACCCATGCACTGCTGGTATTTATCCCTCTGTTATTTCTCGTCAGAAAAACAGCATCAGTGTCATTTACGCATATCTGGTACCCGTATCTGTTTCTTCTTGCAGTTACGCCTCCGATTTATCTGCTCGATATTAAGGCCGGTGTAAACTACATGTTTCTTCTATATCCGACTGAGGATTCGCCGCTTACATGGATAAGCAGTATCACCGGAGAAAAGTTATATCTGCTTGGACTAGCTGCCATCCTCACGGTCTTCCTGATACTGGAATATGCGGTCTGTTCTTTGCTTAGCAAGGGGCATAAGTTTTGAACCGTGTTTATTTGAAAGTGATAAATGATAAAATTATATAATCAGCTGTAAGTTCGTTGGAGGAGCAAGTGAAAGGCAGCAACCAGAAAATCTTAAGACTCCTGCTGCCATACAGGCCGCACATTATCATTGCTTCATTCCTGATGCTGATTGAAGTCGGCTTCAACGTGTGGCAGCCCAGACTGATGCAGAAGATCGTTGACGAAGGCGTTATCGGATCTGATATGGATCTGGTCTATAAGATGGGCCTTCTGATGCTGGGCGTAGCCTTCATGGGCGGACTTGGCGGGTTCCTCTCCTGCATAATGTCGAACACATATGCTCAGAAGTTCGGCAACGACCTCCGTAAAGAACTGTTTTCGAAGGTAATACGATTATCTGATTCACAGATAAGCAAATACACAGAAGGCACCCTGATCAACCGTATCACTGCCGATTCGAGGATCATATCCGAATTCAGTTCGATCTTAATCCAGATGATCGTAAAACCGTTCCTGCTGTTTGTATTTGGTTCGGTCATGATATTTACCATCAACAGACCGTTCGGCCTGATAGTGCTTCTGGCCGTGCCTGTCCAGCTCATCATCATGTTCTTCTTCATATCGAAGACATCTCCCCTGTTTGCGAGCATCCAGAAAAAGCTCGATAAGATCAGTTCACTCGCTCTGCAGCTCGTCGGAAACAACCGTCTCATCAAGGCATATGCCAGAGAAGATTACGAAGCTGAACGCTTTGACGATGCCAACCGTTCACTGATGAACACGACACTCAGAGTGCAAAAGCTCATGGCAATATTAAATCCCCTTATCCTGCTGCTTCTTAACGGCGTAATGCTTCTCATTATCTATGCGGCAGGAGTCCAGGTACAGACCGGATATGTAGCCTCCACAGAATCCAATATCGGACAGATAATGGCTGCCATCAGTTATTCACAGCAGATCATGATGTCTCTCATGATGGCAGGAACTGTTTTCCAGCACGTTGCAAAATCCAAAGCATCAGCTGCCCGTATCGACGAGATCCTCGCTATGGATTCCGAGATCAAGAGCGGTTCTATTGAAGATGCCGGTGAGGTCACTGACATTAAGATCGATAACGTAAGCTTCAGCTATTCAGATGATGAGAATGCCAGACCGGTATTAAGTGATATCAGCTTCGAGGTTAAGCGCGGACAGAGGGTCCTTATAGTCGGTGCAACAGGTTCCGGCAAGAGTACGCTGGTCCGGCTTCTTGCCAGAAGCTACGATCCGACCATGGGCAGCATACTCCTTAACGGTCACCCTCTTACGGATCTGTCTCTTAAGGAACTCCGCAGGAAAATCTCCGTCGTTTTCCAGGACAGTGATTTCTTAGCTGATACGATCGCTGCAAACATCTGCTACGGAAGTGATACAAAAGACGAGCAGGAGATGAAGCGCGCGGCTTCTATCGCTCAGGCAGATGAATTCATCGAAGGTCTCAAGAACGGTTACAAGACAAGGCTCTCCGAGAACGGTATGTCTGTCTCAGGCGGCCAGAGACAGCGTCTTGCAATAGCAAGAGCCATCATGAGCAGGCCCGAGATACTCATTATGGATGACAGCACTTCAAGCCTTGATTCTGATACGGAAAAGGCATTGTTCGAAGGTCTTAGGGATGCGGGCATCCCGATCGTGATCATGGTTGCACAGCGCATCACAGGTCTTCTTGATGCAGATCTCATAGTTTTGCTCAACGAAGGCAGGATCGAATATACGGGAACACATGAGCAGCTGATGGCAAAGAGCGCGAGATATCGTGAGATCGTGGCTTCGCAGTCGGCAGGTGAGGTGACACATGATTAATCAGGGCCAGCCTCAAATGCGCGAGCGCGCACAGATAAACGACTTTAAGGGCACAGTCAGGAGACTGGTCAGGTATCTTGGTGCCAACAAGGCAGCTCTCGTTGCCGTGCTCATATTATCTGTCGTGACCACGCTTCTAAACCTCCTGATTCCTGCGCTGATAGGCCGCGCAGTCGATACACTTGCCATCGCCAAGGACATGATGTTTGATATGCGCATGCTCACGAAAACCCTTATGGGCTTGGGCGCGGTCTTGGGTGTTACAGCACTTCTGAGCTACTTCCAGGGCGTAAACTCTGCAAAACTTACACAGTCGATCGCTCTTTTCATCCGCAAGGAACTGTCCGTTAAGATAACCAAACTCCCTATCGGTTATCTCGATACCAGACGCAACGGCGACTTAATGGCGCGCCTTACCAACGATGTCGAGAACATCGCGGTCACGGTATCACAGACGGCAGGAGCCCTCCTCTCGGCAGTCGTTGTAATTGCAGGATGCGTGGTAATAATGCTCGTTCAGAACTGGCAGCTTGCATTAGTAAGCATAAGCCCCGTTATCCTGTCCGTTATCCTCACGAGGATCGTATCGGGCATCATCCATAAGATATTCCAGAAGCAGCAGGCAGTGGTCGGCAAACTGAGCGGCCATATTCAGGAATCCGTATCTGCGCATAAGACCGTGCATGCATACGACATGATCGAAGAGACCATTGAAGAACACAATAAGATAAGCGACGAACTTACGGGGCTTGCTCTCAAGGCACAGGTGATCGGCGGACTCTTATCGCCTCTTACGAGCCTCCTGGGCAACATCAACTTCCTGCTCGTGGTAGTCGTCGGCGGTCTTTTCTATATGAACGGAGTGCCCGGCGTAACTATCGGACTCATCCAGGAATTCACGCTCTACTCAAGGCAGTTCACGAAGCCCGTAAACGAGCTCACAAGCCTCTTTGCACAGTTCCAGACTGCCATAGCTTCCGCGGAGCGTGTTTTCGAGGTGCTCGACATACCTGATGAACCCGATGAAGGAACCGAAGTCCTTGAGCTCGAATCGCTTCAGGGAAATATCACGTTTGAAGACGTCTCTTTCTCTTACGTGCCCGGAGTTATGGTCCTTGACCACTTCTCTGCTGAGATCGGCAGCGGTAAGAAGGTCGCGATAGTCGGTTCAACGGGAGCAGGCAAGACGACGCTCGTTAACCTCCTTCTGAGATTCTACGAGCCTGACAGCGGAAGGATCCTGCTTGACGGCGTTGATATCCGCGACATTCCGAAGCGCAATCTGCGCATGATGATCACCATGGTATTGCAGAATACATCTCTCATGGAAGATACGGTTGCGGCCAATATCGGCTACGGCAGGTTCGGAGCGACCGGCGATCAAATAAGAGATATTGCAAAGGTAGTCTGTGCCGATTCATTCATAAACCAGCTTCCCGAAGGCTACGATACAATGCTAAGTTCCGACGACAGCACTTTGAGTCAGGGCCAGAGACAGCTTATCTGCCTGGGCCGCGCTGCATTGAAACTCAATAAGATCCTTGTCCTTGATGAGGCCATGAGCTCTGTCGATACTGCTACTGAGCAGACGATCCAGTCAACTCTGGAAAAGATCACACAGGGCCAGACGAGCCTCATCATCGCCCACCGTCTGTCGACTATCAGGGATGCGGACAATATCCTCGTCCTGGAGAACGGTCATGTAGCTGAAGAAGGCGACCACGAATCGCTTATTGCCAGGCACGGAACCTACTACCGTCTCTATAACAGCTACCAGTATTCGGAGTAATTTAGGTCATTATTTGTAAAAGTTCCAAATTGTTAATTAAACCCGGTACCTTTTGTTAATAATTAGGCTTTAAATTATCAAATTTTTCATCATATATGACTTATTTCCATATATAATATAAAAAGTATTTAATTATGGAGGTAAGCATTATGCTAGCTAAGACAGTTTGTACTGACCGCCAGTACGAAGCGCTCAAGAAGAGGGCCGATGCGGCCGCTGCTAAACCGGTAGATTATATTGAGAATTCAATCTATCTTCGTGACCGCGACGAGATACTGAAGACAGCTCGCGAGAAGGTCGACCAGGTGCTCGAACTTCAGAAGCGCGGACTTATCTGCACAACAGGTAAATTCGTCCCGTCTGTTCATTACCCTCCTATCACTCAATATCCCTTCCATACGCAGGAAGAGGTCATGGCAACATACAAGATGCCTGAAGACGGACTTCTTGATATTTACGTACATGTTCCTTTCTGCGCGCAGCACTGCAGCTTCTGCCACTATCCCGGCGAATGCGGAAGCAACAGGGACCTTAGAGAGAAGCAGATCAAGTATTTAGACCATCTCGAGATGGAGATGGATAACTATATGAAATTCTTAGGCGTTGAGAAGATCAAGGCACGTTCCATCCTCTTCGGCGGCGGAACACCCACCCACATGGATCCCGACCTGTTAGAGCGCATGATGAAGTTCTTCACTGACCGCATCGACCGTACAACTGTCACACAGTTCAACTTCGACGTTGATGCTTACACGCTCGTTAAGGAAGCAGGCATCGAGAGACTCAAGATCCTCGCCAAGTACGGTGTTGACCGTCTCACGATCGGTACACAGAGCCTTAATCCCGATATCCTTACATTGATGTTCCGTGTAGCAAGCGTTGCTACTATTGAAGAAGCTCTTAAGAACTGCAGAGAGCAGGTCACTGTCGTCGACTATCTCAAGATCAACAAGATGAGAGAAGAAGGCGTCGAGATCACACAGGAGCTCTTAGATAAGACACAGAGACAGGGGTTCGTTCTCAATATCGAATTTGTTTTCGGATTCATGGGACAGACAGTAGATAACTTCGCAGACGTAATCGAGAAGGCATGCATCCTGCACCAGAGAGGCCTTACAGATGAGATCCAGATGTACAGGCTCAAGGTCGATGCATATGGTGACTTCCAGGGCATGATCGGACCTCTCTACGACAGAGATCCCGGCATGTTCCCTGACTTCGAAGATACCATGATGCAGAAGGCTGTTGCTGAAGAAGTTCTTAAAAGATACGGTCTCAAGGGCAATCTCCGAAGAGTATATTCCAAGAATCCTTATATCTATTCTCATTATGCATACAACCAGTGCTGCGCTCAGTTAGACCAGATCGGTCTGGGTCTTACGGCATTCAGCAGTTTAAGAGACAGATTCTTTATCAATACTGACAGCTTTGATGAGTACTATGAGAAAACCGAAGCAGGACTGCTCGCTCTTAACAGAGGTTATGTAAGAGACAAGGAGCAGCAGATCAGATGGTCCATCATACTCCCTATCAAAAACACCGAGGTCCGTAAAGACCGCTTCCGCAACATCAACGGTTTTGAGATCGACCAGTGCTTCAAGAAGAAGTGGAAGAAATTAATGGATGCAGGTCTTGTGGTAGATAAGCCCGTATTGGGGTATCCGTCTTACACGATGACCGAACTCGGCAAGTTTGTAGCAGACGAAGTCGCAGAGGAATTCAACTCCAACGAGTTCCTGCCGTGGGCTGAAGACCAGTATATCCACGGTGACCTCTTCCCTTACGATGACAACTCGACAGAAGATGCTCTCGGCATCATCGGATAATAAACGGCCGGAAACATTCACATATAGGAGTAGAACATGAATAAGAACGAAGACAGAAAAAGACCTCCGATGCTTGATGAAGCTACCATAGCTGCCGCAACCAAGAATAAGGATACGAAGAAAAAGAAGAAGGTCAAGGAGAATGACAAGACCAGCGTTCTCTATACCCAGCCGACTGAACTCGTCGTTGATTCAAAGGATTCCCTGATCCACGTAGGAAGCCTCGATTCATTCGATATCACCAAGGGCGGCATCAAGGCCGGCAAGCTTCTCCTCGCTTACTTCAAGAACGGCAGAAAAAAGCAGTTGAAAGATGCTATCGAGATCTACGAGAAGATAATTCCTGATGAGAACTTCGGCGGAGAATATACGGCTCTTGAATGGATCTGCAAACTCCTTATCGCACCTAAGGAGCAGCAGGAAGACCTCTTAAGACAGCCTCTCGTAAGGAGCTTTTATGAAGTGCTCTCGAAAGATAATTTCGCTGACCTCAGAATGTATCTTGAACTCAAATACCACATCCGCGAGATCGATAAATATGATGTCGATACCAAAAAGAGGCTCCGCTTCTTAGAAGACTTCATTCTCTTTAACAATCCTGACAGAGAGCGTTGGGAGAAGACAAGAGCTAACCTCGCCAAGTTCGATATCAAGCAGGGCGAACACATCGCCGACGTCGGTTCCGGTCCCGGATACTTCTCATTCAAGTTTGCAGATATCGTCGGACCCGAAGGTAAGGTATATGCCATCGAGACTAACCCGATGCACCTTGAGTTCCTGAGAAATTACGTTGCAGATCACAAGATCGGGAATGTCGAGGTAGTTCAGAGCCAGTTCGAAGGCATCGGCCTGTCGCCTGACGTGAAGGTCGATCTGGTATACTGCTGCTCGCTTTATCACAACGTTTATGTTGCCTTCACCGACTACGAGAGAGAGAAGTTCGTAGGAAGCATCTATAACGCTCTTAGAGACGGCGGAAGGCTCATTATCGTTGACAACGATCTGGTCGACAGTAACGAACTGCCTTATCACGGACCTTATATCAGCAAGCATATCCTTGCCAGCCAGCTTTATTATTACGGCTTTAAGCTGACTGCTGATTTCCAGTTCACTCCGCAGCGTTACGTAATGATATTTGAGAAGGTCGCTATTCCTGAGAAGAAGAGCGTTCCCAACAGCATCGATGATCCGTGCCACATTCACGTTAACGATGAAGGCTCGCTCATCCGCTACCGTATCATCGGAACAGCCACGTCAGGTTTCTCGATCGGCGGTAAAAAATGCGGCCGCGTAATGTATGAGGGCTTCAAGAATAATGATGCGAAGAAGATCAAGAAAGCTCATGACATGTTCGCAAAGCTCTGGCCTACCGAGCGTATCGGCGACGACTACACGGCACTCATGTGGTTCTGCGAATACTATCTTGCTGACGAAGACACCAGGAAGAAGATGATCGAAGAACCCGTCAACGAGCAGTATTTCAACTTCTTCGGAGGCAATGATTTCGAGAGACTCAAAAAGTATCTCTGGATCAAATTCGATCTGGCAAAGAAGGCTCCCGCCAATGCGGATCCTGAGTCATCTTTTGAATATTCGGGTGACGAGATGCCTATTCCGCAGCTCAACGAATGGAATGAATACATGGTATTCAATAACCCCAACAGATATCTGTGGGAACATACGGATGAGATGCTCGATTATATCGATATCAAACCCGGCGAGCGCATTGCAGACTTAGGCTGCGGAGGCGGTGCCTTCACATACCAGTTCTCAAAGCGCGTCGGCAAGAAGGGTAAGGTATATGCAACGGAGATCAACAAGGATGCCATGAAGTATCTCGATGAACTCCGCACCACTTACAACATTAAGAACATCAGCACACTCGTTACGAAAATGAACGATTGCAAGCTGCGCGAAAACTGTGTCGACAAGGTGTTCATGTGCTCAATGTATCACGCTGTATACATCACTGACATCGAATTCGTTAAGGATGCATTCATCGCGAGCATCAAGAAGGGATTAAGACCCGGAGGCGAACTCATCATCGTTGACAACGACATGACCAAGCCCGGTACTCCTCCCTACTATGGTCCGGGAATCACACCCGAACTCATGATCGCCCAGCTCAAGTTCTACGGCTTCAAGCTCAAGAGAATGAAGAAGTTCATTCCTCAGAGATTCATCCTCGTATTCGAGTTGGAGGAAGGAAAGGAATAATTATGAAGAACGCTATCAGCCAGGCTGTAATAAGCAGCAATACAGGCGACATAGTAAATGCCAAATTCCACCTCAAGGGCAGGACCGGTGCATGCTGTCTGTCTAACGTTTATAACGTTGCAAAGGACGTAGATCCGCGCGTTTTTGCCAAGCCTAACAAAATCTTGATGGACAGTTTCTTCAAGCGTCCCTCACTTAACGATCAGGCGATGGAAGGCATCATGAACGTACTTAAGGACGGCATGCTTGTCGAGCAGTCGTACCACTACAGAACAGAAACCGAAGTCGCCGCCGTATTCTTCATGGGCGACCACTTCCGCATCGCTCAGGCAGGTGACGTAGTTGTTCTTCACTTCGTTGACGGCATGCTGTTAAATCCTGAAGTGCTTCAGGATTCAGAAGATCATCCCCGTTTAGGTTCGGAAGATTACGAGGGTGCAGAGACTACCGAAGCCGAAGACTTCGGTCACGGTGAGAACACGTTCCTTCTCTGCTCGAGGGAATTTGCCAAGGCTATCTCCGAACAGGTATTGGAAGATGAACTTGCAAGAGCAAGCTTCACTCTCGACGAGAAGCATAACATCACTTCTTACGACTGCAGCCGCTGGCTCAAGGCTTTGCGCGAGATCTTCGAAGAATCTCATATGGGAAAGGAGTATACGGCCATAGCTTTTTCGATTCCTACTAAAAGACAGCGTCCCGGCAAGAGCGTACTCATCATCGTAATTGTCGTTATTGCTGTAATACTTATCATCTTCTTTGCACTCGGCGCATTACGCCGCGGCAAAGGCGGACCCGGAGGTCCCGGTGGTCCCGGCGGTGGACCCGGCGGACGTCCCGGACAAGGACAGGAAGAGCCCTTCGATCCTAACGGGGGTACATAACAGTGATCCTTAAATATGCACTTAAGAATATCAGCCGTTCCATGGGAAGAAACATTCTCATAGGAATCATAGTGTTCGTCATTGCTACGGCGGCATGTGTTGCACTGTCCGTCCAGCAGGCGGCAGCAAACGCGCGCCAGAAGAGCATGGAAGGACTCTCCGTATCAGGTCACATCTATGTAGACCGTCAATACATTATGGAGAACATGACTCCTGGGCCCGACACCGATATCAGAGAAGTGCTTAAGGAGATGAGCGGCCTTTCGATCGAAGAGATGCAGTACTATGCAGGCGCTTCGAGCGTTCAGTCATTCAATTACAGCTGCTCCATCTCACCTAACGGAAGCGGCGATCTGGAAGCAATGTCCGCTACAAAGCAGACTGTTCCCGATAGCGGCTCCGAACCTGATATAGCCGAGCCTACAAAGCCCGCACAGACAGGTCCCAATGGTGAGACTCCGCCTGATGGACAGCAGCCCGGTCAGATGCCTGGCCAGCCTACAGATCCGGGGCAGATGCTTCAGAACATGGTCTATCAGGGTGACTTCACTCTGACAGGTTATTCAGATGAGTCGGCAATGACTGACTTCATCTCAGGAGTCTGTTCCATAACTGACGGCCGCATGTTCGAAGAAGGCACAAGCGAATTCGAGTGCATCATCGAGCAGCAGCTCGCAACACTCAACGGACTTTCCGTAGGAGATCAGATCACGTTGTGCAATCCTAACGACGATACCGAGACCTATACATTTACCATCTGCGGTATCTATAAGAATACGACGGTAAGCAGCAACGTAACTATGGCTGCAACTGATCCATCGAATGCGATCCTTACAAGCTATCCTGTCGTTGAGAGCATTCTGGCAAACTCCGAAGCAGCAAGCGATAACCCGATGAGCAAGAGCATTACCGGAACTTACTTTTTCGCAAGCGTGGAAGACTACGACAAGTTCGAAGAAGAAGTCCGCACGATGGGTCTTACCGAGAAATACACGGTTACTTCAACCGATATCGCGGCGTTCGAACAAAGTCTCGTGCCGCTCGATAACCTGAAGGAATTCGCCAAGACTTTCCTTCTCATCACCCTGCTTATCGGTGCCGTAGTTCTCGTTGTAATCTCTATCTTCAACATCCGTGACCGCAAATACGAGATCGGCGCACTTGCCGCAATGGGCATGAAGAAGCACCGCATCTCAAGCCTCATGCTTACAGAGATCCTGATCGTAACTCTCTGCGCGATCCTCATTGGTTGCGCCGTAGGTTCTGTAATCTCTGTTCCGGTCACCAATTCACTGCTTGCTGCACAGACGCAGCAGCAGATCGAAGAAGATGCACAGACACAGAGCAACTTCGGACGAGATCAGACCAATGCGACAAAGCCACGCGGAGGAGATGTTGAGGGCGAAGTTGATTATGTTGATTCAATAGGCTTTTCGACCAACTTCGAAGTATTGCTCCAGATGATCGCAATCGGAGTAGGCCTGTCACTGGTATCAGGTTCTGCCGCGGTATTCTCGATACTCAGGTACGACCCGAAGCAGATACTGGCAAACAGGGATTAAGGAGGTAGAAATATGAGTATTCTTGAGATGAAAAAAGTATCTTTTACCTACCCCAATAATCCTGTGATCAAGAACTTAAGTTACGGCTTCGAGTGCGGCAAGGTATATGCGATAACCGGACGTTCAGGTGCGGGCAAGACGACTGTATTGTCCCTGCTCTCAGGCCTCATGGCTCCGGTCAAGGGCAATATCTTATATAACGGTGTCGACATCTCGAAAATAAACAAGTACGAATACAGAAGCCGCGATGTCGGCGTTATATTCCAGGAATATAATCTCCTGCCCAAGTTCACCGCAAGAGAGAACATACTGCTCTCGCTCGACATATCAGGCAAGAAGCTTGATACCCTTAAAGACTTCGGCAAGTTCGATAACAAGAACGATTATGCCGATGCTCTTTTGGAACTCGTAGGTCTTGAGAAAGAAATCGCAGACAGCCGCATCCTCAAGATATCAGGCGGTCAGCAGCAGCGTATCGCCATCGCGAGAGCGTTAAGCTTCCAGCCGAAGGTCATACTTGCTGACGAACCTACGGGAAATCTTGATACGGATACCAGCGAAGACATAATGAACGTCTTCTTGGATCTCGCCCACAAGAACGGGCGCTCAATAATTATTGTTACTCATTCTCCGCTCATATCCGAGATGGCTGACGAGAGACTCGAGCTCAAGCCTTTATCGCGCGGAGAAAAAGTATAAATCCTTAGGGAGGAATTAGTGACATGAAGAAGATTTTGGGTTTAATTCTCGCAGTGAGCATGCTGCTCGGACTTTGTTCCTGCGCAGCTAATCAGGGCGGTTCCGATTCAGATGTTATCAAGATCGGTTACGTAAACCCTACGACTGGTCCTTTGGCCGGTAACGGTGAAGGCTGCGCCTGGGCAGTAAAGCAGATAACTGACTATGTCAAGGAGCACCCCATCACTGTAGACGGTAAGGAGAAGACGATCGAGGTCATCGTATATGACTCTGAATCAGACCAGAACAAGTGCACTGAACTTACACAGAAGCTTATCGAAGAAGACAATATCGATCTCATGATCGCTATCCAGACACCCAACACGGTAATCCCCGTAGTTCAGGTCTGTGAGCGCTACGGTATCCCCTGCATCGCTACGCAGGCACCGGTAGATCCGGTATCTAACGCACTCGATGAATTCCACTGGACCTATGACTTTTTCTACACATTAGACGACGTTTACGAGTCACAGAGAGCGCTCTGGACTCAGGCAGGCTATGCACCCGGATTAGGTGCAAAGGTCGGCCTGCTCTTCGCTAACGATACAGATGGTACTTCTTGGCACGATCTCTTCGTAAGGCGCCTTGCTGAAGACGGTTACACCGTTGTAGATCCCGGCCAGTATCCTTCAGGAACAACAGACTTTACAAGTCTTGCAACAACATTCAAGAACGAAGAGATCGATGTTATCGCCGGCACGAACATTCCGCCGGATTTCATGAACTCTTACAATGCGATCATCGCTGCAGGCGTTGAGGTAGGCTGCGTTACCATGGGTAAGTGCGCGCTTCTCCAGAGCGACGTTGAAGCATTGGGCGATCTTGCTGACGGTCTCATGACCCAGGTATGGTGGGCTCCCACCAATCCCTTCAAGTCTGACCTCACAGGCATCACATGTGCCGAGATCAACGAGAAGTACAAGGCAGAGAACGGACGCGTCATGCCCCAGCCTACTGCATTTGCATATGCAGGCTTAGAACTCGCGGTCCAGACATTCATCAAGGCAGGCACGACAAATAAGGATGCAGTCTATAAGGCAATCGGCGAACTCAAGTGCGAGACTATCGTAGGACCTGTTGACTATAACGGTGAATTGGGCGGACTTAAGTACAGTAATTCCGTACTTACAGGCGGCCAGTGGCAGCGCGACGAGAACGGAGAGCTGCAGCTCATAATAATCGATAACTCCCTTTATCCGGACATTCCTTTAACAGGTCAGTATCAGCCTGGAAACGCTACTACTAAGAACTGATGATCAAATGGAAAACATGCTCGTATTCGACAATGTGAATGCGGGATACGGTAAGATCCGGATCCTGAACGGCCTCTCCTTCGAAGTAAAGAAGGGAGAGGTCTTCGGTATAATCGGTCCGAACGGCAGTGGCAAAACGACTATGTTCAATGCACTGTTAGGTCTTATAAAGCCAACGGGCGGCAAGATAGTTTTCGACGGCGAAGATGTAACCAAACAATCTGCCAACAAGCGCTGCATGAAGGGCCTCGGAAGGACATTTCAGATCCCGAAGCCTTTCGAAAACATGAGCGTATATGAGAACGTCCTCGTTGCCGAGGTGCATGGTGCAAGAAGACCTGAACACATTGGCAGAAGCGATGCTCTTAAGATCCTCAAGATGACGGGGCTTTTTGATAAACGTGAAGTGCGTTCAGGAGAACTAACTCTCTTAGACCGCAAAAGACTTGAGGTTGCCAGGGCAATCGGTACGGCCCCTAAACTTCTCCTTCTTGATGAGGTAGCTGCAGGTCTTACGGATGCAGAAGTAAAGGACATCATGAAGCTCGTAGCCTCACTCAAGGAAGCGGGCTATACGATCATCTGGATCGAACACATCATAGAGACTATGGTCAATGCCACTGACAGGCTTATGTGCATGTCAGAAGGCAAAAACGTCATATGCGGAGACCCTAAGGAAGTCATGAATTCCAAAATAGTCGAAGAATTATACCTGGGGGCGGAATCAGATGAGTGAACCCGTTCTCCGAGTTGAGGATCTCCGTGTAAATTACGATGATTTCATCGCTGTTGAATCAGCATCACTGTCTATAGAAGAAGGCAAGATAGTATCTGTCGTCGGTCTTAACGGCGCAGGCAAATCAACCCTCATGAATACTATCGCAGGTCTTAACAAACCCAGGGACGGCAAAGTATTCTTCATGGGCAAAGACATAACGGGTCTTCCCGCCGAGAAG
The DNA here is from genome assembly GCA_024695565.1 of Saccharofermentans sp. The sequence goes on from JAILHX010000067.1 coordinate 16,920, forward strand.
ATCGCCACATGCGGTTTATCACTGGTTCCTCAGGGCGGCAGCATATTCAATTCCATGTCGGTCCAGGACAATCTTCTGATGGGCAGTTATCCGAAGAATGCAAGACCTCATGCCAGGGATGCACTGCATCATGTTTACAAACTCTTCCCTGTTCTCGAAGAGAAAAGAAAAAGCCCTGCAGGAACTTTATCAGGCGGCCAGAGACAGATGGTCGCAATAGGCAGGGCACTGATGACAAAGCCCGCCTGCCTGATCTTCGACGAGATCTCTTTGGGTCTTGCTCCTGCTGTTATCAAAGACATCTACCGCCGCATTATCGAGATCAATGCGACTCACCATACATCGATACTTCTTATCGAACAGGATACCCAGCGCGCGCTTAAGGCAAGCGAGTCATTCTACGTAATGTTCAAGGGCAGGGTCGTTATGTCGGGCAAGTCTTCCGAAGTCGATCCGGAAGAACTCAAGAAAGCATATTTCGGGATGTAAGAAGATGTATATAGCTCAGGTGATCACAAACGGAATACTTCTCGGAAGCGTATATGCGCTTCTGGGTCTCGGTATGACCCTGATCTTCGGCATCGTAAAGCAGACGAACCTCGCTCACGGTGTCTTCATAGTCCTGGGAGCTTACCTGTCTTCCGTACTGGCACCCGTGCTCGGCATCGATCCGATATTCACACTCTTGCTTACGGTTCCGCTGATGTTCCTGTTCGGATTTGTGCTTCAGTATTTCCTCATCGGCAAAGCTATGCAGAAAGGCAGCGAGCCCGCACTTCTTGTCACCTTTGGATTATCGATAATCCTGCAGGACGTTATGCTCCTCATATTCACTGCCGACGCCCAGCACATCACGACTTCATACAGCGTCGCAAACTTCGACATCTTCGGACTCAAAGTATCCGTACTTAATGTTGTTTTATTCTGTATCAGCCTGGTCACGATCGGTGCCCTGTGGCTGTTCCTTAACAAGACATATACAGGAAGAGCCATCCGCGCAACCTCAGACAACCCTGAGGCCGCTTCTCTGGCCGGTGTAAGCGTCAGGAAGATCTACGCCATAGCCATGGGCATCGCGATGGCCAGCGCGGCTGTGGCAGGCCTCTGCGTCGGCATGAAGTGGACCTTCTATGCAAGCTCGGGCGGAAGCTATCTCCTTATCGCATTCGTTGTTGTGGTTATCGGCGGATTGGGAAGTGTTCCCGGCACCCTGATAGCAGGTCTTCTCTTCGGTCTGGCGCAGGTCATAGGCGGTGCCAACTACGGACTTCTCATAAGTTACGTGATCCTGCTGATAGTTCTTGTCGTCAAGCCTCAGGGCATTCTCGGAAAGAAGGTGTGAGCCATGAATAAGATATCACCGGCAAAACACCACTCCAGAGTCCTCGACTCAATGCCTCTGCTCATAGGCTGTATAGTCGTTATCGCTGCACTTTACGGCATCTGCATCTCAGGCATCGCAAGCAACAATGTGATGCGTTATATGATCCAGATCTTCCTCTATATCATCCTCGGTGAGATGTGGAATCTCTTATCAGGTTATGCAGGCATGACGAGCCTCGGACAGCAGCTCTATATAGGTCTTTCCGGTTACGCCGTAGCGGTGGCAACATCAACGTTTAAGCTCCCATTAGGAACGGGAATACTTCTTGCGGTAATCGTCTGTACCGTGGTCTCACTTGTCATGTCACTGATACTCTTCAGAATGGAAGGCATGTATTTTTCTATCGCCACATGGGTCGTCGCTGAGATGTTCTCGACATTCTTCTTCAGCTGGAAATTCGTAGGACAGGGCAGCGGCATGACGATCCGCGTAACACCCTACCCCAGGATGTTTGATATCTGCATTCTCTCACTGACATTCTGCGTGGGCGCACTCGTAATCGTCTACATGCTGCTTAGGACCAAGATCGGATTAGGTCTTACCGCAATGCGTGACGACATCACGGCAGCGTCTTCAGTAGGCGTTGACCAGATCAGTCATAAGCTCGTTGTATATGTCATTGCTGCGGTATTCATCGCTTTTGCGGGTTCGGTTTTCGTGATCAACAAGGGAATCATATATCCTGATAACGGCTTTACCATCGGCTGGACAGTCTCCATGATCTTCATCGTGGTAGTCGGCGGCAAAGGCACGTTCAGCGGCCCTATCGTAGGTGCGGTCATCTATGTATTCCTGCAGGAATTCCTGGCTCACTTCCCCGGGTGGTCAAACATCATCCTCGGAGTGATCACTATCCTCGTGATCTTATTCCTCCCTGACGGAATCGTCGGTACACTCCAGAAGAAGCTCCACTTCGAGCTCTTCTCAGCCAAGCGCATATCGTTCCCGAAGGAAAGATAAGTTTTGCCCACTACGGTATGAATCAGTATAATGTCCCTATGAAGAAAAAGATAACAGCAATTTTATTAACCCTCTCATTACTTACTTCCATGACCGGATGCTCCATTCCGGGAGATATCGATATCTTTGGAGCAAATGCTGATGAAGAGGCTATCGCAGAAGCAGAAGAAGGCGTTTTAGAGTCGGTTGATGCAATAGCAGGAGCACTCGCTGACTGCGATTACGACGTCTTGAAGAGAAACTGCGTAAACGAAGCCAGAGTCGTTAAAAACTCCATGCCTGTAGTAGATAAAGATGAGACAGATAAGTCCCTTATCGTTAAGAACATGATCGCCTCCACGATCACTTACCAGATCTACGACGGCAGCTTCCAGACCGATCTTAAGGGCGGAACGAGCTCAGTTAAGGTCATCTTCTCGTACGCTAATTATCACAGGGTATTAAATGAATGCGAGTACTTCGTTAATCCCGGAGATTTCAACTCGCGTCTTGCTGAAGTTGAGGATACGATAAACGTCATTATAGATCTCCAATTCCAGCAGCACTTAAACGAATACCTTCTGGTCAATGCATCTGATCTTGTAGAAGTCTACAACTACGAAGACACACAGCTTAATTACATGAACAGCTTCTTCGACATGGTCGACGAGATCTACATGACCGGCGACGGCTGGGATCCCGTCACCAACAGTTACACTGACACGGATACCTTTGAGTGCGTACTCGTATTAAACGACCAGGCCAGCGAATATATCTGGCAGTATGTTTATGTTATCGCCGAGGAAACCTGGCCCGACCTGACCTATACCTACATCTCGGAATGGATCACCGAACGCTACCCTCACGAGATCCGTATAACCTATACTGCCGATGAACTCTTCGAAGAAGATACCTATATCATCGTCTTCTACAACGACTACGATGACGAGGCAGTATATTACGAGTTCAGCGTGTACAAGACAGACACGGAACCTGCCGGCGAGACGGCCGAAGAACCTTAAGTAACATTGTTACATTCCCTTATTTTACGGGCACTTTGAGCCGTTTTTCTGATTATGCCCGAAAACACCTTTGTGAGGCGTTCTTTTTTGTCTGATTGAAAGCCGATTCAGCATCTGACCGAAAGCCGATTCATCATGGTACGAAAAAGTGATGAAATGAGCTGATTTTGTCACTGTTTCGTGAAAAACGGCTTGAAAGTGACGTAGGAATGCGAAAAGCAACGATTTTCGTGAATATTTCGTCACTTCACGCTGCTCACACACATTCCCGGGTGCAAACCGTGTGCCGATATGAGTTCTGTATTAAATCGTCGAAAAAAGCATGAAAAAAAACAAAACGCAAGAATAAATATGAAGCAACATTAACAAGAAGAGCAATTATCACAAAAAACTTATGATTATTGTTGTTATAACTCTACGGCTCATTTAGACTATCCCATTCATTCTGAAGAATACATTATCGGATCCATAATTTCCTTTATTTCATCTACTTCAGGTGTGTGTCCTGTAGAGATAGGATTATCATAATCTATTTGTGTATCGTTATATGCTTCTAAACCGAAAATGGTGACTATCGTTCCTGTTTCGTAATAGGAGTGCTCTCCTTGAGTATTGATTCGATGCCGCAATTCAACTGAATACATTGCGCCGAAACCAAAACTCTCGTATCGTATTGTTCCACCATCCTGCAATCCATATCTACGTGGGAATAGAATAAATACCACAAGAATACATATTGCTATAGCAAATATCATTAACAAAGCTTTATTCATTTTATAATTGCTTTTGTTACTCATATTATGTCTTCGTCTTTCGTTCGTTTGAAGTAGTGTCATCAATAATTATATATTGGAGATAAGCAAGTGTATGTTTTGCTATTTCATAAGAAGGCAAATCGAGTCCAGCTGCTTTTAATTCATTGTCAAAGTCAGCCCCTTTGTAAATCTCAAGCAACACAACATTTTCATCTAATGCTCTAAAAGCATTCCAAATATGGTGCTTTCACGGGAGATAGCTCAGTATCTGATAGATCTCGTTACCTGTTTATTCGAGAAATAATATGAAACAACATTAACAATAAGAGTAAGCACTATAATAGCAATATCAATGACAACACAATACATAATTGCGTTTTTTCTATCATAATAGTTAAGAATTTCTGTTTTGATTGAATCCGAATAGAAATGTGGTCGGCTATCTTGGGAAAATGGATCTGTTGAATCTTCAGTTAACTGATCAATACAATTTTCAATTACAAGCCTATTGGTAGGTACTAGATCTGCATAGTAATAGTACTTGCATCCATCATCAGCATATACATCCTTCAGCTCAGAATCATTCTGCTCAAATACCAGACGGCAATTTCCGTCATAAGAATTTGTGATCCACCCCTTTTCAATATCGTTCAGATTAAGATTAAGAACCTGATTTTTAATTTCATGATGAGTTATATCTATCGGATATACGTTAACCAATAAATCATCGTCTTCTGTAACTTTAACAACAGATGCAGGAATAAAAACTGTATTGTTCATTCCCGAATTAGAATTCAACAAGTATAGTTTGATGGTTAACCATACAAGCGAGAGAATTATGATAAAAGCACAAAAAACATTTGTTGTTATGATTCTGCGTTTCATTTTTGTTTGTTCTTTATTGCTTATTAACTATTGACCAACTGTATCATCAGCAAACACCTTTTCTACAATGTTTATCGGAATACTTACGATAGATAAAGATACACATACTATACTTGTTACTAATTGGGTTTTGCGTGAATAGAACATAAATAGTAGTCTCCAATTGCTTTTACATTTAATACGATTTTCTTATAACTTACTCTTCACCATGCGCTGCTCATATCACCCTCGTTCATCCAAAACTTTCTGAACACGGTCCTGGATGATTACAACGACTGAATCAAGATCCTTTTGACCTAAAAAATATGCAGGCATTTCTTCAATTAAAATCATGCTCATATCAGAATCTGCTGAATTCATCCTTGAACAGCTAAGAATTGTATTTTCTAAGCTATCGGTGTCCTGTGATGTGAATTCAGTTCTAAGTCTTACATACGTGCCCTCTTCATAGTCATAAATTTCTTGTGTGCCTACTTCGTTATTGAAGTAATCAATTGCAGCATTACATCCTTGCCTTAGTGCCTCTCTGTTAATAACCAACTTGTCACTCATAACCAACTTGGTCTGAATATCATCCGTGAGCAGGATCTTTACAAAGTCAGCACATGCATTAACATCTACTGCATGAGCAGAAACCGCAATCGAAATATCTGTTCCAAACAAAGGCCCTCGTCCGTCAGTTGAAGGAAGACCGAGTATTGCGGTTCCATTATTTATCTGCGCCCTTTTTATAAGATATCCGCTTATTCCGGGACAGGTGCAATAGCGGGCTGTTCTGTTGTTAGAAACCGCAAGATCTAAGCTTGTCTCATCTTCCGTGTCGGTTAACCAGGAAACACTGCTCTGTCTGACATTATCCTTAACAAACCCGGCCAGTTGTTCAAATTCCGGACAGGAAAAGTCAACTTGACCATCCTTAATGAATACGTCGCTCATAGCACTAAACAACTTTGCAAAATACAATGCTTGTCCGGATTCTATAACATCTTTTCCATCCAATACTTCATACAGAAATGTCTCATATTCATCGGTTGTAAAACCTGTTCCTGATGCACCTGCGAATTGAGGATCTGTCTGTATCCCTTCAATGGTAAAACTTATTGGAAGTTGATACAGTTTTCCATCTATTCTGGCTCCATCAATAATGTTTATAAAATACTCATCTGAACTTAGTTCAGAAACATATGGAGAAAGATCTGCTAAATAGCTTTCGTTGTTCAACTGGCCTATTTCACTTGTGTTCAAGAAAATATCAGGCCCTTCTCCATTCATAATGTCCACTATAAGATCATTGCTTAAGCTCGCATTCGCTTGCAGCCACGCGGAATCATAATCATCCTGGCTTCCAATATCGCTTGAGCCAAAGTAATCATCAATATTGTAACGGGTAGATACTTTAATAAAATAATCGCTGTTTGTGTCGTTATATGTGATTATGGCATCAGATATTGTACTGTCAATCTTTCCATCAGGCACATAGAGTTCGATTACCTTTTTGCCGGCGTGAGGATTCTTGTCAGCTCTTGTTAATTCTACAATTGCATAACTCTTTACAAATACGGAATCAAACGCGGTTGTGGTACTGTATTGGCCGCAAAGCAGAAATGAATCCTCTGAACAATCCGCTATTTCAAGATTGGATAAATACTGTCTGTTTACTCCACAACAGTTGTAATCAAATATCTGATCAACCGTTTTGCTGTTCAAATCGATCTTTGAAATACCTTGTTTCGTTGTAAATAACACATTTCCTTCAGAACCATTATAGGAATGAAGCAGATGCTCTATATCTAACCAAGCATATTCATTAGTATTAGCATCGGAAACCTCACAAGTATTAAGATCTAATTTAAAAAATCTGTACTCATTTTCAGTAGCAGCGGCAACCAGTGCCGTTGTATCATCCAAAGCAAGAATCAAAGGAACCCAAAATACTTCTTTTTCCGAGTCTTTAATATCTACTGTCCTTACGCTTCCATCCGGCAAATATACTCTAAGCGGACAGTATCTTTTTCCGGTTCCCTGATAGAAAAATGTCTCTATTCTATATTCACCCACAATAAACGAATTGACAAATTGAGTCTCATTGTTATCTTCATAGTCGTAGATATCTATTATTGTTTCTGAATCAGGATCAATATAGTAATCACTCGTAACAGTTGAAGCTGTTTCTGCATCCCATGATGTGCTATTAACAATAATCTTGCCCGAATAATACAAAACCGACTCAGGCCAACTAGTCTCGTCGAAGAGACTATACAAATCAATAGCCTTTACCAGTTGTTTTGATGTCCTGTCAATTATAGAAACGGTTTTTATAGCAAAATCAGAATTTGATTCTACTTTACTCCAATCATCAACCATGTATTCTCCATCAGAGAATACAACAATATATTTATCGTCCGCTCCGGCCAATTGGGGTAGTAATCCTGCAATTGGTCTTTTGTCATCAATCCCTAAATCAACATCAACAATCTCTCCATAAAACCAAGGAGAAACCTCTGTGATAACTTTATCGTCTTGAACAGAGCTTTCTGTCCCTATAAAGTTGCATGATGCAACCGATAAAGCTGTAGAAATTGCTAATATAACCCCTATGACATTTCTAAATCTGCGTTTCATTATGTTGCTCCTAAAGATCTAACTTTCTTTTATATTTATGAAATAGCAGAAAGAAGCTTGGGCTTCTTTCTGCTTTATGATTTAGAAATTGATATGGGCAAGATATCCTACGCTACTACCTGAGATTTGATATGTATTAGAATAAAGTCTTAGGTTTTGATATTGGCTAACCTCATTCCACCTTGTCCCATAATGAGTGTTGTTCTTTACAAGATAAACCTTTACATAATAGTTTAAACTATCACCCTCAAAATCAATCCAACCTTGCTCATATGTAGTGGAACCATTATGCGATATATGCACACCGGATTGAGGAACAGTATAAGCTAGACACATAGCAAAAGAAGTAGCGATAATTACACACATTGTTGACAATACTACTATAACTTTCTTTATCATATATAACCTCCAAGTCTTATTACCAAATGTTTCTTTTCGACCTTCTTTCCAATAATCCACATGGGTCTGCACCTCCAGGAATCTAGTCAACACCATTTCGTTGCTTACACTGATCGGAGATGCTATACTTCAAGCGAAGAAAGCATGCGATCAGGTTATTCCTAATCGAAACTTTTGTTTTCTCAAATAGTTGCCCGCCGGTCGCCAAACTTCGTGGGCAACTGTTTTATTTGTAGATTAATAACTTCTAAAGTTTCCGTAATTATCACACGCAAGTGTTAATGAATAACTATATGAACTTCCATCACTATAAGCTGTGCCACTAATTCGGGCATATGCTTCTGTCGCGCTATTGTTGCCAGAAGTTATTGAAGGAGTACTGTTCCATGTGCTATACGAAGGTTTTGTGTAACTGCCGGATTTGGATAATACCGTACAAGAATAATAAGAATACCTGAATGTCCCTGATATGCTAACTGAAAAAATAAGAGCTCCAATGCTACTATAATAATCGCGGGAAGCACTGTTGCTCGTATCTGTCCTTGTCAGATTTGTATTAATTGTTGTGACATAAACAAGGTTGCTTTCATAATCTATTTCAATATCAAAATACGATAAGTTTTCAGATGAATAATCTGGAACTGGGTAGTCTGTGTATGTTTCTAAAACATCTTGAAACTCTTCAGGTGTCTGTATCTCATGACCTTCAAGATACTTAATGAGGTTGAAATCACCTGCTGTATCCTCAGCCTGATCAGCAGTCCACCCCCCCGTAACAGATAATGTTGCTAATGTCAACATGATTGCGATCACTTTTTTCATAAAATCTGTGCCTCCTTTTATTGTGTTAATCTGCATCTGATGCTTCACCAACATGTATATTTCCCGCTATAACTTCTCCATCAAACCCATGATTCATTAAGAATATCCACGTGCCTAATGTTAATAGAATTATGAAAACGCATGTCGCTATAACAACGCCTGTTCTTAACCGTTTATGAAACAAATCCGCTTTAAGTTCTTTAGATTCAAGGCTTTCCTGTTTTGCTCCAATCCTGGAAACTTCATATAAAATGTCGTTTACCCGCTCTGACATTTCTCCTAAAGTATCTTTAGATGGCACGTCAACAGCTTCTTCATTGTTCAAATATTCCTCGCCTATTACCTCACGAAGCCTTTTAAATTCTTCTCCCCTTGGCTCACTTTTATTGTTTTCCCAACGGGATAAGGTGGACTTAGACACTCCTATTCTCTCTGCTAATTCACTTTGAGAAATACAGTTGTCATCCCTATATCTGATAATATTTTTACCGTTCATATTTCTCTCCGTTTCTATATATTCAGTTTATTAACCCAATTATATGCGTCAACCAATAATGATGAAATGGAACGATACGGAACAAAATGGAACAGGTATATAAACCAGAAGATTCATTTTCGGAGTTTTGTTCTAGAAAAATGGCGGTTCCACATAATAAGACCGCCCCGAAATGACGTTCTTTTCTGTCTGATTGAAAGCCGATTCAGTATGGTACGAAAAAGTGATGCCAATATGAGTTCTGTATTAAATCGTCGAAAAGAGCGTGAAAAAATACAGGAAACCGCAGATCCCTGTATTTTTTCGATGAGAAAACAAGAAAAAATACAGAACCCAGACAAGACAAAGCGGGCCGCCTCAAATGAGACAGCCCGCGCGATCAGAAATTAAATTAGAATCACTTTCTTCCCAGGAAGAGCGGCAGCAGGAGCGATACCAGGAAGCCGATCACAAAGTTTATGACCAGTCCGACCGCAAGCGCTAAGACCATCTGGTTTAATACGATGCCGAGGACAACTGCGATTGCAGAAGGTCCGAGACCGAAGTACATGAAGATCATCTGCAGTACCGTCTTGATGGTCTTCGCAGACTCTCCCGGAACGGACAGAGCGATAAAAGTGCCTACATTCGTTGCAAAGAAACTGATCGAGAGAATGAACAGGAACCAGACGAGTGCAACCAAAGGGTTGGTGCCCATCATGATGGCAGCTACAAGCATAGGCGCCAACAGGTCTATGGCGTTGACGGCAAGGCATCCTAAGAGCGAATACATTATCTTGGAATAGCCCTTTTCGGGGATCAGGAGGAAGAAATCACGCGAAGTATCTTCCCTGATGGGATCGCCCAGCGTACGGTAGAAGGATATTACTCCCATTGCACATGCAGGGATGAAAAACATATCTCCCGTACCGTATCTGTTCGCTACAAAGGCAGTGAAGACCGCTGTGATGATGTAAATGATCATGGTCGTAGAGAAGATCTTGAGCTTGGCGAACCTGAACCTGTTATAGACCGCCTTGAAGAAGAATACATTCGCTCCCGAACCGAAATGAAATCCGTCACGGTCAAGAGAAGCTTTGCGGTCCTTCTCACGGATAACGGTGGCACCGTTAGTAGATCTCTTGGCATTCTCGATCTGCTCCGCCTTACGCTCGGCAGCGAACATGGCATCTTCATAGAAATCAGCTTTCATCTTCCAGATGAAGACGACAATGAGAATGCATGATACGAGGAAGAGTCCCAGGTAGATCCCTGACAATAAGAGGTTGCCTGTTACAGCATTATACGAGAATCCTCTAAGCCAGCCCCAGAAAGGAACGAGGTGTGTCATGGGATTTGCAAAATAACCCATGGCCGCAGGGACGATCTCCTGCTTGGTGACCGTAATATAAACGATGAAGCCTGCACCGATCAGGCCGTAGAATCCAATAAGGAACTTATTGATCTTGTCCGTACCGTTCTCAATCTTGGACGTTAATGTATAGAATGCAACCTGGATAAGCGTGCTGAACATGAGTGTCAGCATATATACGATTACGCAGGACAGGGCGCCCCAGAATCCGAGCTTGGCGTTGATCATCAGATTCGGTATCTGATAGAGCATAAAGAGTGACAGGAAGAATGACATTCCGAGCGTGCATGTCAGTCTGAACATCAGTACCGACTGTGGTTTTATAGGTGCAGCAAACAGCATCGGCACGTCGGCCGGCAGGAATAACCTGCCCGAGCTCTTTGAATTAGCAACGTTTGTCGCAAGGATCACGAGGAACAGCACGGAGATAACGAAGTCCGTTATCGTAGCCGGAGTAAGCCCGTATTTCTTTATATTGTCTTCGAAGCTGAAACTGAATCCGAAGTCTAACTCTTCCTCATCTTCCGAAGCTTCGCTTATGTCAGAAACAACGTCAGAAGAACCGTCATCTTCTACGGTCTCTTCAATTACTGTCTCACGTTCATCATCAATCCTCTCGATGACAGAGCCTATAACACCTCCGACAAGTCCGCCGCCGACCATGAGAACGAGGAAGATGGCGACCCATGTCTTAAGGAGTTTCTTAAGTGTATTAAGAAACGAGTGAGTAATGTAATAAAGGAAAAGTCTCATTTTTCTTCTCCTGCCAACTCACTGCTGCTAACTGATTCTTTCTCAATACCTTCGGTTACTTCGAAGAACAGGTCTTCAAGTGACTTGCCGCTGCCCTCGATTTCTTCACGGGTAACGTTAGCGCGGATCTTACCGCCCTGCATGATTATCGTTCTGTCCCAGAGCATATCGACGCTGTCGATAATGTGAGTGCTGATGAACAGGGTCTTTCCTGCACGGCGCATTTCTTCGATGTAATTCTTGAGTTCCTTGATCGCATGCGGGTCGAGACCTAACATAGGCTCGTCGAGCAGGATGATGTCAGGGTCAGGAAGAAGACCGATACAGAGATTGAGCTTCTGCTGCATACCCTTCGAGAGTTCGTCACCGAACTTCTTACGCTTGTCATCAAGCTCAAAGCGCTCGAGCAGCATGTTGATGCGGTCCTTATAATCAGTAAGCTTATAAGCACGCGCGATAAACTCCATGTGCTCAACTACCGTAAGCGTAGGATAGAGCGAAGGCATCTCAGGGATATAACCCAGGTGCCTGCGGGCTTCTGTCGTCTTGTTGTTTACGCCGTTAACGGTAATGTCGCCGCTGTACTTGAGAAAACCGATGATCGACTTGATGATCGTACTCTTGCCTGCGCCGTTAGGTCCCAAAAGAACCGTGAGCGTACCGGGCTCTAATGTGAATGAGACATCATCGCATGCAAGATTTTTGCCGTAACGCTTGGTTACGTTCTTAACTTCTAACATATTCAATTACCCCCAAATCCTGGTGAGTTATCTTCACCGCCATATATTTTGCCATTTGGCAAATGCTTTTACAATATCAATCGTACCGAATCGCAACAAACGCTAAAGTCTCAGAGCGATTTTTACTGCGCTTTTTTGGAGTTGTATTCCATGAGTTTTGCGGTATATTCCCTGCCGCGTCTTCTCATAACGATAAGATCGATAACTACGCATGTCACATAGCAGACCGCGATCAGCAAGCCCAGCGTTATCCATAACACAGGTGTTCCGAAGCCCGCGAAAATACCCATCAGATAAAACATCAGGACTTCAACGGGAATAAAGAGCGCGAAGAAGACCGTTAGACAGAATATGAATCCGCGCTTGCTCATGAACTTGGTGCAGAACGAGAAAACGAAGCAGAGTGAGCCCCAGGCGCAGAGCGCTAATATCTTGAACAGGAACCCTGCTGTCAGAATGCCGTCGCCAAAGAGCGACACCAGAGCCGCGCACAGGACGAGCCATGCAAACGAGAATGCCAATGCGTTTCTGAATATAACAAATAACCTTTTTGCGTTTTCCATATTATCCCTCCATACCGATCAGCTTTTTGAGAGCGCTGACATACCGGCGCGAGATCACTACGACCTCGCCGTTTTCGAGAGTTGCCAGAATATTTCTTGTAACTTCAGGCTTAAGACTCTTTATCTTATCGAGATTGATTATCACGGACTTTGAGCACCTGAAAAAAGTCTTCTCATCAAGGATCTCCTCAAGTTCGTAAAGTCTTTTTTCTGTTGAATAAACATTCCTGGATGTATAAAGGAAAGTCTTCTTATCTACGGATTCAATAAACAGTATCTCTCCGATGTCTATGCTGTATCTCTGCCCTTCGGCAGTACCTGTTATCTTCTCATCGAAGCGGCTGATATATCTCTTAAGTCTCTCGGTCTCACCCGTAACTTCTTTGCAGTGGATCTCTACTAGTGTTCCCGATTCGATATCGTTCTTGACAGTAACCTTCATTGAAGACCTCTTAAACCCGTAAGTCTGGGATCTGCCGGACATGTCAGAGTGCGTGACAGGTCCGGCATCAATTCCCATTCCCCATTATAATCCAGCGGCCTTGTTTTTTGACTCATTCTTCCGGCATTCAAGAAGCAATGCAGAAGAAGTTACGACCTGGCACAATGTCAGGAACACTCCCATAACCACGTCGCCGAAAAGACTTCCGGTTACAAGCGATCCGATCGTTATCACTAACGACATAACAAGATACGTCCTGCTCTGATATATCCATGAGAAAGGAATAAGATGTGCACCGAATATCATCGCATATATCATGAGCATACATTCGGGCTTCTGGCTGAATGCCCACATCGCGATCAGGATATAGAGCATCTGGTTGCATGTGCAGAGTATCCCTAATTTGTTGACCGGATTATTTGTCTTTCTGAAGATGTCGGCGCCGGTGATCTTAGAGAAGACCAGTGCTAACGGAACCAGTAACATCGAAGAACAGAAAGTCAAAAGATTCATCGTATAAAGGCTTATAGGAAGCAATCTGATGACTGTTGCAAGAGCCCAGATAATGACTGATGCCATCATGTAAGGCGCGCCTCTCTTCTGTATTCTCTGTGCTTCAGATCGAAGCTCGTTTATGTCAGCAGAAGTTACTGAAGTTGTTGTTTTTACTGTGTTGATCATGGTTAACACCTCCTTAAGTTAACGCCATTTTATCCACGGCAAAAAGCGCTCACAATAAGAGCGCTGCCAAGCGGTACATATTACGTTACCAAGAGGTAAAATCAGTTGTCAGAGATCGTGAAGATCAACAATCTGCCACTCAACACCAATCAGTTCATTTGTTTTCGACTGCGCAGTAAGGAGATCATTATCGTATTTCTGCTGTGCTTCTTCGTCAAAGCATATAGCGTTCTCATTGCCATATGCAGGATAAGCCGCATATGCCTTATCTATGCTGTCAAAATAGGAATAGAAAATATCTTCCGTCTCCGAATACTCGGTAACGAGCACGCCTACGGTTGCAAGTTCCTTTGCAGCGCCGTCGTATCTGAAGACAGCATCATAGTGGAGAAAAGCTCCGCCTGAACCGGAGTTTACGAAGTATCCCTCACCTACATATTCCAGGCTCGACCTAGACCATCCTGCGGCTACGATCTTATATGCTGAACCTTCGAGCGTAACGATACCCGTGATCATGGTGCAGCTCTGCATGTGATCGCCCGTAACATCGCACCCGATGATGAGTTCTTCCACACCGTCTTTATCAAGGTCATAGAGCGTGTAATACATATAGTCGCTCATCTCATCCACGATCAAACCCTGACCGTAGTCAACAGACAGATCATTGGGATCGATATCAGGACCGTAATACCATACGGAAGTCCTGTTGATGATTGCATCCTTATAGCCTTCGATGAAGCTCTCATAAGGATTGCCGGCAATCTCTACGCTTGTGGCAGCAGTCTCTTCCGAGATCTCCGTTACTGTGGAAGCTGTCTCTGTTGTGGTCTCTTCGGCTGAAGTTGCTGCAGTTGTTTCTTCTGCTTCTGTCTCATAAGGTCTGGTGTCATCCGGGTACCCGCAGGCAGCGCAAGAAAATCCCATTGCAACACAAAGACCGGCAGATAATGCCTTCGTCATATTGATGTTCTTCATTAGAAATACCTTCGATCCAGATTATTCAGGCTTATTGATGACTTCATGGCTGCCCGTGTATTCCCACTCATCAGCAATGAAGCTCAAACCCTGCGAACCTTCACCCGGAATAACGAGATAGATGCCGCAGCCTTCGTAATACTTGTCTTTGTCTTCTTCGATGATTCCGCGCTTGGTATCGTTAGACAGATCCATCGCCCACTGTTCACCGACCTGATATACGGAAGTAACCGTAACATATTCGATAGTGAATTCACTTGTATTAACGTAAGACTCGATGAGTTCATCGTCAAACTGAGATTTGGCAAGCTGCACCTCACCGCCCATGGTGTTGACTGAGAATCCGTTCTCATCACTGATATTGGGAAGCATGACAAACATGAATACACCTGCGCCTATAGCAAGTAAAGACAATACTATTGCCATAATAGTAGCTACTGTAGTCTTGCGGTAGAAAACGGCATAAGGATCTTCAGGAAGTACTCCTACCTCGACCATATCGCCTACGGCAGGTGACAAAGCGCCTGTCTTGATGGCGCTCTCCTGGAATGCCTGGAATTTGCGTCCCTTGTAATAGTATTCGAAAACCGGTGTTCCTGTAATGACAAGATGGGAAGCGCCGTGATTATTGTTGGAAGATCCGATCATCTTTATGTAACCGATGCACTTGGCATTGACCTTCTCCTTCATGGCTCTGGATTGTCTTGCAATACCGGAGATCATATAGCCGATAAAGAATATGCCTGTGATAACGAAGAATGTTGCAATACCTCCGACTGTAGCCTTCGCATAGCCCTGAGTAGGTGCGAGAGCGGCAGGAATGATTATTGCAATACCAAAAATGAACATCAGAGTACTGAAAACAGGTTTAGGAAGCTTTGCCTGTCCCGGCAGATCTATGGACTGATCGTTCTTATTGCCCGGCAAAAGAATCAAAATCCCGAAGAAAATGCACAGTCCTGCGAATGTATAAATGATTCCCGGAACTATCTTATTAAGCGAGAAAATTACGAGAAGAATGACAGCAATGGCAAAACCGCCTATAACTATGTACTTCTTGATGCTGTCAGATACGGTTTTCTCGGGACCGAAAGTCTTGCCGACAAATTCCTTGGTATACTCGATCCGTTCTTCCAAAAGGATCTGACGCTCTTCGGCATCAGTTGTCTGTTCGGTACTGAAATGATAATACTTGGTATCATCGTAAAACTTCATTTATCCTACCCCCTAGGCATTATTCCTGCGGTACATTATATCATTTTTATTTAAATATTAAATTTGACTTTATTATACAGTCAGGCGAAAATTATGATTGACGCAGATATCTTAATTGAATGACCGTGGAGGATCAGGATATGGCAATCGACAGAAAATGCCCTGCTTGCGGCGGAACACTTTTTTTCGATCCCGGCTGGGACAGACTGATATGCAAGTCCTGCGGTTATAAGGAAGTAATTCCGGAACTGGTTTCCAAGATCCCTGTTCCCGAGCAGGATTTCGTAACTGCCCAGACCCATGCCAGCCACGACTGGGGAATTGAGACCCAGGTCTTCCAGTGCGCGCAGTGTGCAGGCGAGTTCATCAACAATAAGCTCCTCTTGTCAGGAAGCTGCCCCTTCTGCGGTTCCACCAAGATCGTTCCGACTGTAAAGTCAAACGAACCTCTCCTTGCCCCCAACGGCATCATCCCTTTCAAAGTCAGGGAGATCCAGGCAAAGAATACTCTGATAAGGTGGCTGGGCGAGAGACGCGCGGCTCCTGATCAGTTAAAACAGAATGCAAATCTTCACGAATTCACGGGCATATATATCCCCTTGTTTACTTTCGACTTCGACAGCGCCAACCGGTACCAGGGCAAATTCGGTTACGTGTCCACCAACAAAGACGGTGATTCATGCATAGGATGGTATGAGAGATCAGGTGCGTTCAACAAGTTCATTGACGACTTCCCCGTAGTCGCAAGTAACGTGATAGCTACTGACGCTCTGCTCGTATCCGTAATGAAGTACTGGACAAGAGAAGCCCGTCCTTACACACCTGAAGCACTGGCAGGATTCCCCGCCGAGCACTATTCGGTCGGTCTTGCCGAAGCATGGGGAAGAGCCATGAATGACGTTGTCTATTACCTCAAAAAGGAAGCAGTAAACATCGAATCCGCAAATAGAGAAAAGATCGATGTTTACAGCACATTCAGCAACATCAAATACAAGTATCTGCTGGTTCCCGTATGGATAAGCTCGTTCACATATAACAACAAGCTATATAAGATAGTCGTTAACGGTCAGACAGGCGAGATTCAGGGCCAGTGGCCCGTATCATTCGGCGGTTTCATGAGGGATCTGTTTAGGGGCTTTTCCTGATTATCAGCCCGCTGCGAAAACTCCGATGAGCTGGATGATAAATCCTAAAATACCGGGTAAGGCAAAGATTCCAAGGATTATCAGGATCAGCAATACTATTTTCAGAACTGATACCGGTCTGTTGCAGTTGCCGTTTCCGTTGTGGCCGCTGGCTACAACTTTATAAGCCTTGCCGTTATATCTGCATGCTGAGACCCATATAGGCACCAGGATGTATCTGAACCTGATGTTCGAATATTCAGTAGACATCTGAACATAACGGCTGTAATCAGCGCTCTCATGCCTTCTTGTATCGTATTCACATCTGTTTCTGAGTTCACCGACCTTTGCAGCATACCAAGCTTCATCCATGCCGATCGTGTATTTTTCTGCCGCAAAACCTGCCAGAGCGTCAGGAGTATAAGGAATAAGATCACTGAGCTTGAATGCAACGACAGAATTAAGGAGCCTGTCGCTGCAGAACCTCCTGCTCGCGCAGACGCAATAGTCGTTGATATGAGACTCAACGATGCCGGTCCTCTGATACCAGTCAGTATATGTACTGTCACCGCGCTCGTGATTGTAACCGTACTGACCTGAATATGCCGTGATCGCATCGGCATCAAATGTCCAGTACGGAATATAAACACCTGTGAGGTTTCCGAGGAACTTACCCTTGCGGAACTTCTCAGGTGACCAGAATGCATACTTGTTCCACTTATAGAACTTCGCCTCAACCTCTTCCTTGGTTACCGAGAACGGGATTATTGCACTGGGCTTGATCCCGCAGTCAGCATAACCTTCGGTAAGAACGATGGCAGATCCGCAGAAAGGGCACATGCCCGACATCTGATCTGAATCGTAGAGCATGGAGGCGCCGCAGCTTTTGCATACAACAAGCCTTCTGGCAGTACCCCAGTCTGAAGGCGCTGATGCTACTACCGCATTGAAATCGAACTCGCCTGATGCTGTCTGTTCCTCAGGTCTGTGAAGCCTTTTTGTAAATCCGCAGAAATCACATACCAGGCCGTAACTGGCAACGTCGTATCTCATCGTTCCGCCGCAGCTGCTGCACTTCATGGCCAAGCCCTCCTTATTCCGTTGTTCAGATCACAAGATCTCTTCCATCCCTATCTTCTGAGGCTTTAATCCCATAGCCTCATAAAAAGCTTTTGCTCCCGGATTGCCTTCCCAGACATTGAGCGTAATGTTATAGAATCCGCCATCTTTGGCATACTGCTTAACATGCTCATAAAGCGCTTTGCCGACACCCCTGCCTCTTGCCTTCTCATCAACGCAGATATCATCGACATAAAGAGTCTTAATATCCGTCAGGACCGAATCTCCGATCACCTGCTTCTCAATGCAGAATGCATGACCCAGTATATTGCCTGATGCATCGTCATATACGAAGACGGGCGTCTTAGGATCTGTCAGGAGCTTTGCGATCTCATCGCCGTTATATTTTGTAGCAGGACCTTTAAAAAGATCCGGGCGCGCAAAATGATGGACCATGTCAACCTGGACCAGTAATTCCAGTATTCCCGGGATGTCTGATTCTACTGCTCTGCGTACCATATCTTTTCCCTTATTCGAACTAATATCATTTTATCGCTAAATCATCAGTAACGCTATCAAATATATGGCTTAAGCATTCTTACCCACATGTTCATGAGTGTCCTGTGAGGCATTACCTTGCTTAAGAATCTCATGTATTTCCAGTAGAAAGAACATACTGATACATCTTTGCCCTTATGGCAGTCTTTTAAAGAAGCAGCTACGACCTTCTCCGCGGTAACCATTCCGGGATACTTAATATCTCTTCCGTCCTTAGTCTTCCTCGGGAGCATCTTCGTATCGACCCAGCCGGGACAGACAGCAGTACAGGTAACAGACTTATTCTCAACATTGATGCTCCTTGTAAGTGAGAGCAGGTATGCTTTGCTCGCAGCGTACAGAGCTATATAAGGATTGGGCTGGAATGCAGATGCTGAAGCTACATTAAGCACGAATGAACCTTCTGCCATAAGTGGAAGCGCAGCTCTGCAAATCAATGCAGGTGCTTTATCGTTGATGTCGATCATGTCGGATATCTCATCAAGTCCGAATTCACTTACGGGAGCCATTCTGGCTGCGCCTGCATTATTGACCAGATATTTGATCTGAGGTTTCTCTTCTTCTATCTTTTTGCAGAGCTCGAAAACAGAATTCTTATCTGTCATATCACAGATTACGGGAACGATCTTCTCACCGAATTTTACCTGTAGAGATTCAAGCTTATCCATGCTTCTTCCGACTGCCCACAAAGAGTCGACTTCATCAATGATCCTCTTTACGAATTCTTCGCCCAGATCTCCTGTTGCGCCGGTAACGATCGCGATCATCTTCTGTCCCTCAACAATGTTCTGGATAAGTCTTCTGATGTGATCATCGAGAAATCTGAAGTGTAAAGACTCTTTACGGCATATAGATATACAACGCCCCAGTAGAGTTCTGACAGTTTGCGCGCACTGCCTGATACGACAGTTCCTTCCTTCTGGCCTTCCCTGATGATCTTCTCGGTAGTCTTATAGAAACTCTGATCTGCATCACCTTCCAAAAGCCGTTGGGTATAAAGAGCAATTCCTGCTGCAAACATCTCATCATTTTTGAGACTCTTAATGACGTAATCTGAGAGCATCTTGATCTTCAGATCTGCAGATATCGGAAGCTTGGAAAACGTAACGAGTTTTTCCGAACCTGCCACCTTATCAGAGATTGCAAAGATAGCAGAATACAATTCCTCTTTTGATTCAAAATAGAGATAGATAGTTCCCTGCGCTATGCCGATATGCCTGCTCAGTTCACTTATCTTGGTTCCAGCAAAACCGTTCTTCGCAAAGTATAATATCGACTTCTTGATGATGAGATTTTTGGTCTCTTCCCTTATCTCCTGGCAGCGCTCCTGCGACTTAGGCATATGACTCTCCTAATGAATGAAAATTTATTCATTCATAAAATAACACGTCAACCACGGGGCTGTCAACATATTCCGCTATTAGAGAAAACGTTATTTCCCGGTTACATGATGTAGTAACCGGAAGGCTCAGTATCCCTGAATCTGCTGTCAGTAAAAGTGCCTGATACGACGCCGTAAGCTACTATGTTTCCGGTGTTGCCGTCAATGTCAGTATCAAGATCCAATATGAATTCATCTAGCCTTGCATTCATGCAGTTGACCGCACCCTTGATCCTGTCTACGGGAGCTCTTAATGCAATGACATAGATATCATAATTATGTGTGTAACCGTGTCCGACATGAGGACCGTAATATTCGGTTAACTCATGTGCAGATCCGCGCGGAAGATCAGTCTCGGTTATCTCTCCTGATTTCCAGTGAAGAAAACCGTTCGAGTTTCTGTCGACCATGTAGATGACATACTCGGTCGCACCTTCGACAGGTTCCCATCTTAATTCGGGCGAACTGTTCTCGCCTATATCCGTATTGGAGATGACATCTAACCATACTCCGTCCACCACATCTTCTGAAGTTACTTCGAATGTGTCGAATCCTTCCAGATAGATCCTTGTAACT
This sequence comes from Saccharofermentans sp., assembly GCA_024695565.1. The sequence continues at coordinate 37,662 of JAILHX010000067.1, forward strand.
GCATCTTCACCGTTCATTCCGCCGGTGTATTGTTCAGAAGAAGAAACCGCAGGTTCACCTGTATTCGCAGTGCAGCCTGCAAGAGGAACACTCAAGAGCATTCCCGCTAATAAGACTATACATCCTGTTTTCTTCAATCCGTTATTCATCGCATCAGTCATCTCCTTCAAATTTTCGCTGTCATTATAGCAAAACACCTTCTGCAATCGTATACAGAAGGTGTATTTTTGTTTGTTCTTTTCAAACCGTTTTTCAGTCCCACTTCTTGCTGTCCCAGTTAGACTTCTCCCATGAATGGAATCTGTCCAGAAGACTCATCATGATCATCTCTCTCATAGGCGCCGGAAATACATTGAGTTCGTTGTTAAGCTGATCTCTCATAACATCGAAGTCATCCTGAAGAGCTCTTAATACTGCGCCTTCCCTGTGCCTTGAATCAGACATCTTGAAGTTGGTAATAGTTTTCTTCAGGATCTTTGCTTCGCCCGTATCCGCCTGGCCAAACTTTGTGCCTGAATATCTGCCCTTGGCATTTGCGAGTTCTTCCTCAGGTGATATCTGCGGCTCCTCAATATCGGCAGGATCAGTCAGTTCAAATCCCCAGTCTGACAGAACAGAGTCTGCGATCATGTTGATTAGACCGAAGCTCGGGTCTTCTGCAGGGTCCAGTTTTCTGACTACTATATCCTTTGCCTTGATCCCGTTGAGGAGAAGATCGACCATATCAGCTCTGATCTTAACTCCTAACAGGAATACCTTCTGATCGTCTATCTTGCGCTTGTCATCAAAATATACCAACGGTTCATCTATGTATTTCTCAAGATCAAAAATCATGATGTCCTCCTTGTCACAAACTGCAGTTCTCATATTCTCTCCAATACATCCGTTCATAATCTATCCGTCCCTTTCCATGAGAGGTATGACTTTATACTACGCCCGCCTGATTTCGTCGATATTTTCTCTCTGTGAATAATTCGAAAACCTCTTTGAATAAAGTATCAACAATGTGAATTTGTACTTAAAATTTGCGATTTGTAAGCATATATTATTTATATTAATACTCAAAGGATAGTGATAATGGTAGACGGATATAGTGTACAGCTTGCATTCCTTATCTTTGAATCCATCTTTTGCTTCCTGTCGGCATTGGTCTATTCAGTAAGCAAAGATTCACTTCAGATAAGAAAATCTGTTGTCTTGTCCCTCAACATCAGTTGTGGTGCCATGCTTCTTTGTGAGTACTTGTTCTATGTTTACAACGGAAGCCAGAGACCTCTGGACACCTTTATCATGTATATCGTCAACGCCGGCGTGTATTACCTCATAGTAATGCTGCTGTTCTTCTATACGATGTTTGTATCTTTAAGGCTCTTCCAGAGATTTGATTTTAAGAAGGATATGCCCTGCAGGATCCGCATAATATCTGTTCTGGTCATCGTAATAATCGGTCTGACACTTGTAACAATATCCCAGTTCACAGGCATTTACTACTATTTTGACAGCAACAACGTATATCAGAGAGGTCCTCTGTTCTGGCTCTCAGCGGTTATTCCTACCATTGGAGCTATTATTGTCGCTTCGATGATCATCCAGCACAGGGACAAGATCAGTAAGAGCCAGATGCTGGTTCTGCTGTCTTATCTTGTATTGCCGATGATCGGCGAAGCAATCCAGATGTTCTGGTTTGGTACTTCTTTATTAAATATCTGTCTTGGCTTATCCGTTCTCCTGATGTTTTTCGAGAACGTTATACATAAGGAAAAAGAGATCATCAGGGCATCCAAGACCGAGGTCAGGACCGGTCTTGCAAATGAGCACGGCTACATTGAGTGGATCAATTCCATGAAGGGTAATCCGGAACTCAAGAAATATGCAGCCGTCTTCTTCGATCTCCGCCGTTTCTCCGACATCAACCGCATCTACGGAATCGAGAACGGTAACAGAGTGCTCGCTAACTTCGGTAATATCATGAGCAGCTACATTGAGAGCGATGAGATCATCGGAAGGCAGTTCGGCAATCAGTTTGTAGCGATAATCAAGAAGAGAAATCTTGATCATTTCCTTGAAGTACTTAAAAAGATAGATGTTCCGTTCATAAATTCAGATTCAGGCAAGGATACGATGGTATCCCTCTCTGCCAGAGTCGGCGTTTACATGATCGACAGGACTGATCTGAACGGTGAAGATATTCTGGTATTTGCGGGACAGGCACTCGGCGTGGCTAAGTCAAAAGACAGTGATGAAGTCGTCATGCTCACGCAGGAATTAATCGATACCATAGCTGACCGCAAAAAGCTCGAGAGCGATATCAAGAAGGGCCTTATGACCTCCGAGTTCAATCCGTATTACCAGCCTAAGGTAAACATCAATACCGGTAAGCTCTGCGGTATAGAGGCATTATCCCGCTGGCATCATGACGGCATAACTACAGGTCCGGGGCTTTACATCGCCCTCATGGAATCAAATGACACTATCCGTCTTCTGGATTTCTCAATGCTGCAGTCAGTATGTGAAGATATCTCCAAGTGGCTCGAAGCAGGACTAGATGTTCCGACTGTATCCATCAACTTCTCCAGGCGTAATCTCGTTGATGACGGACTGGCTAAGCGTATCGATACTGTAGTCAGGAGCACCGGGATCCCGAAGGATCTTATTGAGATCGAAGTAACTGAGAGCAGCGACGAATTCTCGATCAATGTACTCAAGAGCTTTGTTGACGATCTTCATGACCTCGGATATAAGGTATCGATCGACGACTTCGGAAGTGCAAGTTCATCCCTTGCCCTGCTCCGCGAGGTTGCATTCGATACGCTTAAGATCGATAAAGGATTTGTCGATCATGCAAAGGCAAAAGACATTACCATTCTTACCCACATAGTAAGGCTTGCAAAAGAGATCAATGTTGAGCTCGTTGCAGAAGGCGTTGAACAAAAGAGCCAGATCGATATCCTTGGGAATCTCGGAGTTGAAGTTATCCAGGGTTATTACTACGATAAGCCTCTCTCAAAAGATGAGATGACAGAAAGACTCAGATCGCCTGAGTACAAAGAATAATTCATCCGTGTAAAAGTAATCAGCCGACGGGCTTATTGTGCCATTCGTATTCCGGATGTCTGGAATAGTATTCTTCCTTGACTTCGTACATCGTGGCATCGGCATTCTGCATGGCCTTGATAATGCTTCCGTCAACATCATCACTATGGCTTGAGCCAACCGCAAAATGAGCCCTGCCCGGACGCTCACAATTACTAACAAGTATCTCATTAAGCTTGGCAAATTCTTCTTTGTCAGTCTCAGTTGCGATCACCATGAATTCATCGCCGCCGACACGATAGACTTCGAGCCCGTCATCTCCAAGCTCCTTAAGAGTTGCAGCAACATCCTTAAGAAGATCATCACCGGCCGTGTGTCCCTGAGTATCGTTGGTTGTCTTAAGACCATTAACATCAACGAAGAAAATGCCGAACGGTTTTGTGATCGGATTCTGGCTGCTTAGGTCGTCACTGATCCTGTTGTTCATGGCATTACGGTTATATACACCGGTCAGAAGATCCGTCGAGCTCATTATCTTCATCTTGCGGATGTTCTGTTCGTTCGCTATCTCTGTTGAGAGAATGAATGCCGTAAGACCCAAAGTCTCTTTGATCATGAGGGTCTTTGAAGGATCAAAGTTGCCTGCCCAGATATAACCGATCGTCTTATTGTCCGATCTTAACGGGAAGATAACGATCGTCTTAACATTATCGCTTCTTAATGAGTCGATCCATTCGGGAGCGATCTTATGTGCCTCATCCATATCTTTATCATTGGTTATAATAAAGCAGTTGCTCTTCTTGATAAGTCTCGGCCATGTCTCGATTACCTTATAGAATTCTTCCGTGAGGAACTCCGACAACGGGATCTGATTCGGATCATTGCCGTAGTCTTCGCACAGGAGCTTATATTCACGCTTCTCATAATCAGTAAGAAGAATGCTGCATCTCTTGGCTCCGCACTGCTCGCGGATGTCAGCGATCACCGCATTCATCGACTCCTGGAAATCATCAGTCTCGCGCAGCATGAGACATGTCTTGATAACGTTCGTAGCAGTCTCTGAAGAGATATCCGTCAGCTTATCAATGTCTGCCTTCGGATTCATCTCATACGAGAACAGGATCATTCCCTTGTCAGGATCGTCAGATTCCAATGGCATCAGGAAAACTTCCATCCATGCATTGTATAACTCGATATCAAAATATGTGTGGATCGGCTTGTTTGTGAGAACACAGCTGTCGCACAAAGCTTCGAAGTTGGCTGCCTTGGGAATGTATCTCGTATAAGGAACATTGGTCTCAAAGTCCTCTAAGTTCTTAACAACAGTGCGCTTATAGGCATCGTTGGCATCCGCGACAAAATACCTGTTGTCGTGGTTCTCTTCCTTGAGATCAACTGACATTATGCAGGCAACACGTTAAAATTAGATACGAAATCCTTATATTCCATAGTTCTTCTCGAATAGAGTAAAAATATATGCGTATTATACTACTTGATCAGCCTTCGTTCACACCCAAAGCCTCTGCGGTATCGATGATGACAACGCAGTCAGGTTCTACGTTCTGCAATATCTCGACCATCATGTCTTCCGGTACGGAAATGCATCCGTATGTGTACGGATTTACGCCGTGACAATGCAGGAAGATAGCAGATCCCCTGAGCAATGTTCCCTCAATGTTGAAGCTTATGCTCAGGCAGTACTGATATGCCAGATCGTGCTCGATCAGATGCTCGCTTCTGTCAGTATCAAGGTCCGGATAATCGTTAATGCTTACCATATCGTTGTAGTGCATCCCCTCGCCAAGATCACTCGACCAATAGAGGTCGTCAGTTACCTGGACATAAGGGATTGCACATCCGGGATCGGGCGAGATGCCGAACGCCCTGGTAAAGAAATATCTTCCGATAGGAGTCTTGCCGCACCCTTCGTAACGCTCTTCATCAAGTATCAGACCGTTCCATCCGACATAACCCGGAGTAGATAAAATCTCTATCCAGAATCCGTTCTCGTCGCGCTCATGCATCGACACGGTACAGAACTCGGTATCCATGCTCTCGCCTGCTACGATAACCATCTGGGTAACCGATTCATCCTGAGCCTCCGGAAGGGCTCTGACCCATTCAGGCGATATGTTTTCTGGTTCAGGAAGAGGTTCCGTCGTTTCTTCTGTTGTTGTCGTAGCAGCTGTTGTTGTAGTTGTAGTCGCTTCTGTTGCGTCGGTCTCAGTAGCGGTGTTCTCGAAAACCGTTGTCTCCTGCTCACTTATAAGAGAAGCCTCTGCCGTCTCTGCTGCAGAGCATGCAGCAAGAGACAGGCAAAGGCCTAAAATACAAATACCGCTGATTAACTTCTTCATAAGAAACGGTCTTATAAGTAATTCATCTCCTTAAGAAGAATCAGATAAGATCCTTAAGTTCTGTGTTCTCGTAACCCAGTGCCAGTGCAACGTTCTTATTTGTGATCTTACCGCCGTAGCAGTTAACGCCTGAAGAGATTACTTCGCTGTTCCTGCAGGCTTCTTCAAGACCTGATGCTGCGATCTGGAGACCATAACGGAGTGTTGCATTAGTAAGAGCAATAGTACTTGTTCTCGGAACTGCACCGGGCATGTTGCCTACGCAGTAATGAACGACGCCGTCCTCAACATAGATCGGATCGTCATGGGTCGTAACGTGAGAAGATTCGCCGCATCCGCCCTGGTCGATGGCAACGTCTACAAAGACAGCGCCGTTCTTCATCTCAGGCAGATACTTCTTCTTGAAAAGCTTCGGTGTGGAACCGCCGGGGATAAGGACAGAACCGATTACAAGGTCAGCGTTCCTGACTGCTCTCTCAACGTTTGTATCGTTGGATACAAGTGTCTGAATGTGTGAACCGAATCTGTTATCGAGTTCTTCAAGTCTCTTAAGGTTGACGTCTAAAATAGTAACGTTAGCGCCCATACCTACAGCGATCTTGCAGGCATTCATACCTACCGTACCGCCTCCCAGGATAACGACATTAGCCTTAGGTGTACCGGGAACGCCTGCCAGGAGGATGCCCTCACCGCCGAACTTCTTCTCCAAGTACTTGGCACCTTCCTGAATCGAGAGACGGCCTGCGATCTGGCTCATGGGAGCGAGGCAGGGCAACGATCCGTCCTTCTCCTGAATAGTCTCATAAGCAACAGCCTTGACCTTGCCTTTGAGCAATGCGTCTGTCTGTTCCTTATCAGCAGCAAGGTGCAGATATGTGTAGAGGATAAGACCTTCTCTAAAGAGCGGATATTCTTCCGGAAGGGGTTCCTTTACCTTGACCATCATGTCGACAAGCGCCCAGATGTCAGCTGCATTGTCGATGAGTGAAGCGCCTGCTTCAACATACTCGGTATCTGTAAAGCCAGAGCCGATACCTGCGCCCTGTTCCATGTAAACATGATGTCCCGCAGCAATGTAAGCTCTGACGTTGTCAGGTGTAAGTCCTACACGGAACTCGTTGTTCTTGATCTCTTTTACGCATCCGATCTTCATAGTGTTGGTATCCTTTCGTATTCAAATTACCGGCATGATGCCGATTTACCCACGTAAACAATTATATTTGATAAGTGCCTTGTTCTCAATGAAGAATCGGAAACTTCTTACAGTATTTTATGCATCAGGACACAGTCAAAGCATCCGCTTCTTACTATGTGTTCATCATCCAATACATATCCGAGTTTGGTGTAAAAGCCCTGAACTTCTACTCTGCTGTCGATAACTATTTTTTTATATCCCAGTTCCCTGATCCACTGTTCAGCTTCTTCAACGGTCTTATTACCTAAATGCTGACCGCGGTATTTAGGAAGAACAACAACCCTTCCGAGCATTACGCTGTCTTTATCAAGTTCATAGAAGCGGCATGTGGCTACCGGATAACCGTCATCAAGGAGCACGATATATTTTGTTCCGTCGCAGTCATGCTCATCAAATTCTTCCCTTAAAGAGATGTGATGCTGCCGGTTCATCCCCTCTATCCTGACCGAATATGCACCTGCGCGCTGCCACTCTTCTGTTGCTCTTAATACTTCCATATAAACCCCATGAGTCTGAATCGATTGACACTATAATACCACTGATACTGCAAACAGTTTTTGGAGTCTGATTTTCATATCATATATGATATATTTTTCAGACTTCAAAACAGCATGCAGAATACCGTTCGTCACGAGAACGATTTTGAACCGTCTTCTTCGACGGTGAAGTAAACATAATAATTGTTGGTCCTGTCACCCAAACCGCCTACTGCGAGCCTGTAATCACCGGGCCTGATCTTGCCGTACGGCTCAAGATCGTAATCCAAAGTATCGCTCTGTCCCGGTGATAATTCGTGACCAAGATCATGTACCGAGATACCACTTGAAGGAACATAGAACCAGATACCGTCTTTTAACACTTCAAGATTGTAATACTCGCCAAAGCACCAAACCTCATCGTCCCTGTTCGTGAACTCTACGGTCATGCTGCCCGTGCCTGTTACGGAAATGTCGTATGTACCTTCTTCCTCAACAACAGGAATAAGCGTGGTGTCTTTTGTTGCTACGAAACAGACGCCGTTCTCATCACTTCCATCAATAGACACACTTAAATTGTTGCCGCTTATACTGCAGTAGAGCTTCATGTCTGTATCATTCAATGTGATAATTGAATCTTCATACTGCTTTATCTCGATCCTGCCGTAATGGATCGCGCCTTTGAAGTAGAACGTGACATTATTATCGCTGTCGATTATTATCACCGGCTGCTTGATAAGTTCAACGTCTTCGGCAAATGTGGCAGTGCCGTTTTCGACTACGTAATCAAGCTTCCAATTCGAATCAAACGGAGCTTTGGGATCGGCGCAGGATGCCAAAGAAAAAACCATGGTAATTACGGCTATAACGATTAAAAACTTTGAAGCTGTTCTAGTCATGTAAATAACCCCTGTAAATCAACTTACCACTTAATTGTAATACAAAACAAACCGCCTCACATCAGGTGATGTAAGGCGGTGATGAATTCGATTGGTTATTAATTACTCGTGATCGTAAGGATGGATCGTCTCGATCGTGCCGTCCTCAGAGATGTTGAGCTTCGTGAACTTAACGGATCTCTTGTGTGAGCAGCCGCCGGATCTCTTGGCATCGTGATAGAACAGATACCATTCGCCGTCTATCTGAAGGATTGAGTGGTGTGTAGTCCAGCCGATAACGGGCTCCATGATCCTTCCCTTGTATGTGAACGGACCGTCAGGTGTATCGCCTATCGAATAGCAGAGATAATGTGTTGTGCCTGTTGACCATGTGAAGCAGTACTTGTCACCGAACTTGAACATCCAGGGATCTTCGAAGTATCTTCTGTCCTCGTCTCCTGCCTTCAAGGGTTCGCCGTTCTCGTCGAGGATAGTGATCATCTTGGGTTCTGTGACGAAAGACTTCATATCAGGAGCAAACTGTGCAAACATCGGTCCCAAAGCCTTCTCATCACCTTCAGGACGGTGCTCGTCGGGATTGAAAGAACCTGACTGCCACATCTCGAGCTGACCGCCCCAGAGACCGCCGTAGTAAACATATATCTTGCCGTCATCATCTAACAGAACACAAGGGTCGATGCTGTAGCTGCCCTGAATGTAATTGTCCTGAGGCTTAAAGGGGCCTACAGGTGAATCTGATTCGGCAACACCGATCCTGAAGATATCGTCCTTGTCCTTCGCGGGGAAAACAAGGTAATACTTGCCGTTAGTGTAGATCGCGTCAGGTGCCCAGAGCTGTCTTGATACCCACGGGATATCGTCTTCGCTGATAGCAACGCCGTTGTCGACGCAATCGCTGTCGAGATTATCCATTGAGAGGATGTGATAATCCTTCATGACGTACTGTTCGCCGTCGTCATCCTCAGGGATATCCAGATCTTCGTCGTGTGAGGGGTAGATGTAGATCTTGCCATTGAATACGTGAGCAGAAGGGTCTGCTGTGTAGATGTTGGTTACAAGATCTTTGCGTTCATTCTTTTTCATAGGCACCTCTTAAGCACTTTATATTTTTACCCATAGAGTAGATGATAACACACATATAAGTCTTTTTCCGTAAATTATTGATTTGGAATTTTAGGGCTCCCTGTTTTGACCTGTTCAGGCTGTTCAAAATACATCGGCCGGACTTTATCGGTCCGGCCGCATAACTTGTCTGCTGTTGCTTATAATACTTACGGTTGACGCATTGTAACGTTGTTACACATTAAGATGACCATGCATCGCTCGTATCGTAATCGATCTTGAGACCGATCTCGAATCCGTTGATGTATCTTTCTCCACTCTCGTAATCATAGTTGTTATAGACCGTAAGGTGTTTTTCGATCAAGCCAGTAGCACTGATAAGAGGAGAAGAATAAACATCGCCTGACTTGAAGAAATCTTCCTTCTCGCTTTCCTTGAACTTGAATCCCTGTGTCTCAAGATCTGTGATAACGGATTTCCTGTCCGTAAAACGGAAATCCACGCCGTTCAACTGAACCTTAAGGCCGTCGTCATTGCCTGATTCGCTTGAATAATCGCCGACGTCATACTTGAACTGGTAAACGTTGCATTCTGCAAACTTGGCATCACTTGTAGACTTGTTGTAAATGAAGATCTCAACATGTGAAGCTACGCCGTCCTTATAAAGGAACATACCGGACGTGATCAGGGTTCTTGCAGGCACATCAAAGTATTCAGTCATGATGGCATTCTTGTGATCGTATTCAGCTAATTCATAACCTGCACTAAGGATATCACCGACTTTGCAGTCAAGCTGGAACTCATCACCGTCGATCGAGATCTTCATCTCAGGACCTGTCAGGCTGCATCCTGTAAACACCATGGAAAGACCCATGACCAGAACGAGCAAGGCAGAAAACATTTTACTTGTCTTATTCATATTCACCCTCCATATTTCAGTCATTAGCTGGGACATTTGCCCAAACAAATCAATTTTAATTGATAGAGCGCCGTTGTCAAGGAAAAGCCGCCTGCAAGAAGCAGACGGCCCATTTCTTAATGTCCCTTATTACCGGTTTTATTACCACCCCAGATCCATTAACCAGTTGTTAAGTCTCCTCTCCCTGTCCTTATCGGGAAGTGCAGTATCGTTCTTATACTCGCCCTTGATGTTGCCGTCTACGATGTAGAGGACTCTCGTGCATCTTGAAGCAACCTTCGAGTCGTGGGTAACCATCATGATGGTCGTGCCTTCCTCATTAAGCTTAACAAGCTCGTCCATGACTTCGTTTGAAGATGTTCTGTTGAGAGCTCCCGTGGGCTCGTCTGCGAAAAGGATCTTCGGCGAGTTGATCATCGACCTGCAGATGCAGGCTCTCTGAAGCTGTCCGCCTGACACTTCGTTGATGTCGTTGTCGGCAACTTCGATGATGCCGAGCTTTCTCATCAGGTCTTCGCCCTTTTTGATCTTATCTTCCCTGCTGCCGCCGTTTCTGCTCTCGAAAGCGGGAAGAAGAATGTTATCAAGGATAGTGAGGTTCTTCATCATGTACATCTGCTGGAAGATGAATCCCATCTTATCAAGGCGGGTCTCGGCAAGCTGTGCGCTGCTCATTTTCGCGATATCCTCACCATCGAAAAGAACTCTGCCGCTCGTAGCCTGATCCATTCCGGAGACCGAGTAAAGGAGCGTGGATTTACCCGAACCTGAGGGACCCATGATAGCGACCATCTCGCCCTCATCAACTTTAAGATTGATGTTCTTTAAAACGTTGTTCTGTCTTTTGTCAACGACATATGTCTTGCAAAGATCTTTTGTCTCGATTACTGTAGCCATTTTTTATCCTCCGGTTATTCGATGCTTGCCGTGTCGCGGCTTACTATCTTCTTCGTATATAGCGCAGTTATGAATGCGGTTACTATAGTCACTATCAGTACGGTTCCGGGATACATGACAAAGCACTGCAGAATATCGTAGTTATAACTGATATCTGATGCTCCCATCATGCCGAAGATCGGGCTGATGACGATCTCCGTCATGGGGATCGACAGGACAACTGCCAGGATCATTGCGGCCAGAGCAACTATAAAGAATCTCTGTACATGCCACTTGATCACCGTGCCGTCCTTGAACCCTACGGCCTTAGCTATCGCGATCTCGCTCTTCTCGTCCGCAATGAAAGACCTTTCCATGAGGACCGTTACGAGTATTACCACGATCAGGACGATACCCAAAAGGAGCTTTGCGACCGCATCCATAATGTAATAAACTCTCGTGCTGTCGACGCAGTATTCTGCTGCATTGAATACCTCGTCGTTTCCCGTCATGTCCTTGATCTTCTGAACTCTCTCATCGATCGTCTTCTGATCGGGATCATCAGTGAAATCAAGCTTAAACTGCATTGTCGATGTCAGATGCGAGAAGTCTGTCGGGGCATCTTCATGGAGCAGGACTATGTCCCCAAGATTATTGAACGACTGGAAAGTTGCAGTAATTAGCATCTCCTCAGGGCCTTCACCGAAATCCATCTTTACCGTGTCACCGAGCTTTGCACCGGTATTCTCGATAAACGGTTTGGTAACAGCTATCTCGTTGCGGCCGGCAGGCGCTTTGCCTTCACTGAAAATAAACTCGGAAGCCTGGGTGTACATATCCTGCTGACAGGTATAAGAATATGTCTCTCCCTCGTATTCGATCTGATATGTATATATAAGTCCGATGCGTGCCGTGCAGGGCATTCCGTGAGCTGCATATTCTTTCTCGAGGTCAGATAAGTATTCCTCCAGTTCCTTCTTTCCGTCAGCATGCATGAATGAAGTTTCTGTCTTTACATCCGTGATATATACGTCTGCTGGCGGTCCGAAAAGGTAAACGAGCTTATCGCTGTTCATCGTGTTTGCCGTGTTAACGATCATGAGCACAAGCAGCGTGCAGAGCGAGAATGAGACGATTACAGTTACAAATCTCTTAGGGCTTGAGAAGATATCATTCAGTGCAAGATACCATGAAGGTCTTAAAAGATTCTTCGTGATCCTTATACCACCCTTCTTTTTGAATCTCTCGCCTGTCTGGCCGGATCTTACCGCATCGATAGGTGTAAGTTTTTTGATCTTCGCTGTGCTTAAGTATGCGAAAAGAATTACAAGAAGCGTTACCAGGACAGCACCGGTAATGTTCCAGACAAATCCCAGTTCCGTTCCAAGGACCATATCCTGAGTCATGGAATCAAGAAGCATCTTGCCGAACGGAATGCTCAGGAAGAGACCGATAAGCGAACCTGCCACGGCAATTACCGCATACTTGGTCATGTAAAGACTTCTGATCTTATTATTCCTGATTCCTATCGCCTTCATTACACCTATCTCTCTGAAGTCCTCACCGATCGAGAAATTGATCGTGAATCTCAGCACGAGGAACGAGACGATCATGAGAACGATACTCAGGATCACTGCAACGAATGCAATGATGAGATTCATTATGTAAGCCATCTTGATCGTTGATACGGGCTTTGAATATCCTACGTTCTCAAGATCTGATAAAGCGGAACCTACTGCTGCAGGATCATCAGTCGTGATATAGAAAACATCGCCCTGATAGTACTTTGAAACCAACTCATCATTCAAAAATTCCTGCATGACATCATCTGAGACCAGGAATCTCGGATTGCCCATAAACTCGGAACCTAGGAATGCATCTTTAAGAGTGCCTGCTACCGTAAGTGTTACCTCGGTATCACCCTTTACAAATGTAAGCTTGTCGCCTGTCTCGAGACCATTTTCTCTGAAGACCTTGCCGGATACGATTACCGTTCCGGACTCTACGGTAGTGATCTCATTGTTATCCTTATCAAAGAATCTGATGCCGAGGCGGTCGATGGAATTTAACAGTCCTACATTTGTGATATCGATCTTCCTGCCGTCTTCCGTTAATACATCACCTTCGGAAAAATAGATTGTCTTATCGCTCTCGTAGCTTACAACTTCAGGAATCGATCTGACTCTTTCCTCATAAGCTCCGGGCTCGCTTTCTCCCAAAGATATCAGCTGATAATCTCCGATGCCGGCTTTTTCAAACATGTAATCCGTGCCGTTTATCACCGCCACGAAGTTATAGATGCCGCTCGCAAAGAACACACTTGCGATGATTACGAAGAGGAACAGGATAATGTTCATCGTCTTGTTCCTCTTCAGGTCCTTTTTCAAAATCCTTCCAAGCATTTCCTAATCTGATCCCTTCTTCCGGTTTATGGCAAGATGATACCAATCAAATTATTAAACAATCATTAAAAACCGCAAATGCCTGAATTTATTGCGTTTGCGGAATTGAAGCCTGTCAAGTGCGGGTAAATTATTAAGCGAGTTTCACGACCGCAACAGCCTTAAAGCCGTCTTCTGTTGCTTCGGCATAAACGTCGCCATCCATCTTCTGCATGAGGTGCTTACATATATAAAGACCGAGACCGGAGCCCTGAATGTCTTCAGCATTCTTGCCCCTGTAGAATGAATCAAAAATGCTCTGCATATCTGTCTCATCAGGAGCTTCACCCGTGTTGGTAATGCAGATGAGCTTACAATCTTCCTCGTCTTCAAATGAGATCTTTATGGACTTTCCGTCTCCGTATTTGACCGCATTTTCCATGAAGTTCTGCAGCACTTCGATGAGCCTGTCAGGATCGCACTTCAAAAGACAATTCATGTGCTTATCCACAGTAAAATCAGTATGCAGGACCGAGAGCTTGTCCTTGTAGTAAGCTTCGATCTTGCTCATGACATCATCAAGATAAGACTCACTCATGTTTACCTTAAGATCGATGAAATCTTCTCTTGATATCTTGCTGATCTCGCCTGCGTAACGCTTGATCTCATCAGTGTTCTTAAGAATGCCGTTCAGAGCATCAGCTCTCTTTTCTTCCGAATCGTAGATGCCGTCCTTCAGTGCCTTGGTGTAAAGCTCAATAGCTGAGAGCGGTGTCTTGATATCGTGCGAGAGCGAGAGCACCAGAGTCTTCTTTTCCTTCTGGTATTCAAGTTCTTTTCTCTTCGAATCCTCTAAGTTCTCGCGCAGCATATCCATGCCCCACAAAAACTTTCCGAAATATCTGCTCTTTTCTTCATTGACCGGTTTTGTAAGGTTGCCCTTTGCAAGATCTATCGTCATGCTGGTCATGCTGTTGAAAGGCTTTAATACTTTCCTGTCAATGTAGATAAGCACGGTCACAGATACTATGAACATTACCGCAAGGCATATATTTACAATAACTACAGTCCTGATATCCGGGTGCGTCTCATAACCTATCCTGTATAAAGTTCCGCCGCACTCGGCTGCGATGTAATCGTAATTAACAAGAGTACCATCGTAAGGTTCTATGACCGATATGGCTGAATAATCACTTGCCTTGATGTTATCGATGCTCTCACTCTGCATTCGCATAGCGATCTGCTTAGCTTCCACGATGCCGGTCGCATCATCCTTTTTCAGGCTCTTGATGACAAGAACATTGCTTAAGATAATAAGCAATATTTCCACTATAAGTATTGCAGCTGCTGACTTACGGAACTTACTCAAATCTGTAACCTACTCCCCAGACCGTAAGGATATGCTCCGGATTTTTGGGATCCTTCTCGATCTTCTCTCTGAGCCACTTGATATGTACCGTCAGCGTCTGCATCTCAGACTCGGAATCGCTTCCCCATATAGTACTGAAGATGTATGCTTTCTTAAGCGTGACACCTTTGTTGTCTATAAGGAGCTTTAGAAGATCGAACTCCTTTGCCGTGACCTCTATTTTCGTATCATCTACATATAATGATTTAGTTACGCAATTAAGTTTCAGATTGCCTTCAGTAATCTCATCTATCGAGAATTTACGCTTGAAGATGCCCTTGATCTTTGCAAGGAGAATGTCTATGTCGTAGGGCTTCTCGATATAATCGTCAGCACCTAAGTCCAGACCTTTGAGTTTGCTCTCTTTGTCTGTTTTCGCGCTCGCGATAAGAATGTGGGTATTGGAATCTTCGCGTATCTTAGAGCATACGGTAAATCCGTCGGTCTCGCCCGGGAGCATGATGTCCAGGACTATTAGCTTGGCACCGTATTTCTCATACAGTTCGAGCGCCTTCTTACCGCTCTCTGCAAGAGATACCGTGTAGTTTTCTTTGCGTAAGAAATCACAAAGCAGAGTTCCTATCTCTACATTATCTTCAACAACGATGATGTCGGGCATTTTTGGGGTCTCCCTGATACTTGAATAACTAATTGTAGCACGCAATCGAAAATGTGATAAATAACTGTGATAAATGAAAGTCATGCTCCGTCCCGTGTGATAAAGTTTTAATATCAACGAAAGGAGCGTGACGTTATGTTCGATTTTAAGTATTACACACCTACAAAAGTAGTTTTCGGTAAGAACACAGAATCCAAGGTTGCTGAACTCATCAAGGAATTCGGCGGCACAAAGGTCCTCATTCATTACGGCGGCGGAAGTGTCGTCCGTTCAGGTCTTCTTAAGCGCGTAACCGACACGCTCGACGGTGCAGACATCAGCTATGTCACATTAGGCGGTGCTGTTCCGAATCCCCATTTAGGACTCGTTTATGAAGGCATCGAACTCTGCAAAAAGGAAGGCGTTGACTTCCTCCTCGCAGTAGGCGGCGGAAGTGCGATCGACTCTGCAAAGGCAATCGGCTACGGCCTTGCAAACGATGGTGATGTCTGGGATTTCTACGACTATAAGCGTGAGGCAGAAGGCTGCATGCCGTTAGGTGTTATCCTCACCATCGCAGCTACAGGAAGCGAGATGAGCGACTCTTCCGTTATCACCAAGGAAGAAGGACTTGTTAAGCGCGGATACAGCAGTGATTATTCACGTCCGAGATTTGCCATCATGAACCCTGAGCTCACAATGACTCTTCCCGATTATCAGACGGCATGCGGATGCACTGACATCATGATGCATACCATGGAAAGATATTTCACAAACGGAGGCAATATGGAGCTCACTGATGCTCTCGCTGAAGGACTCCTGCGCACTGTTAAGAATAATGCGGTCATCCTCCGTGACGATCCTATGAATTACGATGCACGTGCTGAAGTTATGTGGGCAGGAAGCCTCGCACACAACGGTCTTACAGGCTGCGGCAACGACGGCGGCGACTGGATGACACACAAGCTTGAGCATGAACTCGGCGGTCTCTATGACGTAGCTCACGGCGCAGGTCTTGCAGCCATCTGGGGCAGCTGGGCAAGATATGTTTACAAGGACTGCCTCCCCCGCTTCAAGAAGTTCGCCATCAACGTAATGGACGTTCCGGATGAAGGCACAGATGAGGAGATCGCTCTTAATGGTATCTTAGCCATGGAAGACTTCTACCGTTCAATTAATATGCCTACCAATCTCAGAGAACTCGGCGTTACGGCTAGCGGAGAAGATCTGGCTGTCATGGCCCGTAAGTGCGCAGTAGGCGTAGGCGGCGAAATGGGTTCAGCCAAGGTCCTTAACGAAGACGATATGCTCAACATCTACCGCATGAGCATGTAATCTACGGCAAAATGCAGCCCCGGTAACAATGGTCCTCAGCCTGTAGTTACCGGGGCTTTTCTTTTCATATTCTACATAAAACATCAGAGGTACTAATATGTCTCAAAACGTCATGGTCACAGGTGCCGGCAAAGCTGTCGGACTCGGCTTCAATCTTGTTCTCCGTTATCTCGAAGCAGGTGATACCGTAGTAGCAACCATCCGTAAGCCCTGTCTGGAATTAGAAGAACTGAAGGCGAAGTATGGAGATAAGCTCATAATCCTTACAATGGACATAATGAACTCTTCTTCGGTCAACGAAGCCGCTGAAGAATTATCTTCCAAGATCGACCACTTGGATCTTCTGATAAATAATGCCGTAGAGGTATCGCCGGACTGCGATAAAGGGTTCTTCGATGCTGACTTAGACTACATCGCCCGTACTGTTGATATCAGCGCTGTCGGACCCATGCGCGTTATCAAGGCTTTCTATCCTCTTCTTATCAAGAGCAGCGGAACCGCGTTGATAATGAACATCTCATCTGAGGCCGGCAGCATCTCCAAATGCTACCGTACAAATCTGATTGACTATGGAATGGCGAAGGCTTCGCTGAATATGTCCACGATGAATCTCTATAACACATTCAAGGATGAGCGTAAAGTCAACATCTTCTGCGTTCATCCCGGTTGGATCAGAACCGATGGCAGACCTGATAATCCTGCACCTCTGTCTTCCTACGAAGCAGCCGAGATATTAAGGCTGATGTTCGAGACGAAGCGTGAGGACTTCGAGTGCCACAGATTCATCACCAATCTTGATGAGGATTATCCGTTCTGATCTTAAAACTCAAAGAAATGCAAAGGAGTTGTCTCAGATGAGTCAACTCCTTTTTTGGTGTGAATATACCTGATTCAATTGAACGGCAAGAACCTGATCAATAGTAAATTTGAGGCTAAACTTGAGGGCTTGCCCTCAAATTCTGCCGCAAATTATGCAAATCTGAAAAAAATTGAGGCTAAACTTGCGGGGGCACCCTCAAATCCAGCCGCGAATTTGTTCGCCCGGTAAACGTATTCACAGTGAGAAGATAAATCCTGCCAGGGGCGACATAACGATCATTATCAGCGAGAAGCAGAACGAGTTGACCGAGATAAGCGTAGCGCGCTGTTCAGGCGGCACCATCTGATTTAACGCAATATCAGATCTGATCTGTATCAGGTCGTCCGCAAATGCCGTTAAAAAGCCTCCGACAGTCATGATGTACCAGACACCCGTAAACTCGCTCACGAGGCCTAAGAGCGCCAGCGAGATGCAGAATATGAATAACTTGCCCAGAGTAAGCTTCTTCACCTTACGCGTAGCAAGAGCACCTAAGATTCCTCCCATGGACATAATGAACAGGAGCGGCCCCAGGCTCCAGTCGGGAATTCCTGTCATTGGAAGCTTTGCCTGAAGGAAGAACAGGAGCAGAACATCAATGCCGCCTACCAGAGCGTTGCGGAAGATGAGACCTGCGACCTTCTTGTTGCCCTTAAGGAATCCGAAGCTTCCGCTTACAACGTCCCTGATGCGCTTACCCAGTGTGTCATGTGTCTTCTTTAAGATGACCTTGTTTTCGCGCAGGAACAAAAGGAATATCAGGTTAACGAGCGATATTCCGAGTGAGAGGATCTGTGCGTTCCTCGTCCCCATTATCACAGCCACGCCTGCGAAAAGCGTAGCCAAGCCGTTTGAGATCCTGTAGATCGCGGTCTGTGTCGAGATGTATTTGTCGTACTTATTCTCCTGCCCTTCTTCAAGGAGCGAATCGTACGCAAGTGCGCTGTCGCTGCCGGATATGAAGTTATAAGACAGGGCAGACAAACCGACCGAGACACACACGGCCGCAAAGCCCGGTATAAAGCCTCTGACAGAAGCTGAGAGCATCGTCATGATGCAGCTAACAATAAGACTCTTCTTGCGCCCTAAGACGTCAGCGAACATGCCTGTCGGGATCTCGGCCAGGAGGCTTACGATGTGGAAGACCGTCTCGGCAAATCCCACCTGGATCAGCGAATAGCCGTCAGCAACGAGCAACAATACCCAGGCAGCACCGGCTATCGGAATATTGAACAGGAAGTTTGATATGTAAAGCAGTCCGAGCTGCCTTTTGATGTTTATTTTTGTCATAAATAAAAAATCTCCTTTTACCGAAATCAGTAAAGGAGAAGCCGTCTAAATATATTGGATTAAGGTGTTTATTTCCTACAAATGGGCAGACTTCTCCTATAGGACACCTTGATGGAACCGAACATAAGATGAATGTTGGGTGTTATCCAATGCATATGAGAAGCGCCTTTCTTTAGATTTTTCAGAGGTAATATATCACAAGAGCATGTAATCCGGCAACACTTACCAGGTTTTCTCAATATGCTCTGCGAGCATGTCGCCTTCGTAGCGGAACTTCATGGTAAAAAATCCTGAATCCTTCATATTGCCGAACAGATAGTCGAACATGATCTTGTCACCTTCCCAGATCGGCAGAGCGCAGATATCATTAAGCGGCACCCAGCAGAGCTCTCCTTCTTCACAACCATCTTCCGGCAGGACAAAATCTTCATCCACCTTGCCTGAGAACACATGCATATACTCTGTCGGATATTCGGATGAGATGAATGTAATAAGACCTCTGTAGCGGAATTCAATAAGCGAATCCTTACCGATGGATGCCTCCTCTGCAAGTTCTCTAAGCACGCATTCTTCGGCAGTCTCGTCAGATTCGAAGTGACCCCCGATACCCAGATACTTATCGAGGTTCATATCGCCTTTTCTGGTCTTGCGGATAAAGAGACACTCGTCTCCTTTGGTTATGTAGATCAATGTTGTGAGATTATCGATACGCATGCCAAAAGTATAAATGTATCAGTCTTTGTCTGCAAACCGTGAAAAAGAAACGGTAAAAAAATCAGGTCTTAACTGTCTCAGCGGGAAGATCAACGTCGATCTCGGGAATGAGATCAGCTACTGTGTCACCCAGATCTATCTCACCATTGGCAAGAGCGATATTGAAGTTGACACGGTACATAACATAGGAAGATACGTCGATCCTGAAGATCTCAGCCAGCGCGCACCACTTGTCAGCAAGACTTACGATGAAGCTCTCACGGTGCATGGGCGGGAAAGGTGTAAGAGGGAACATGTGCTTCTTGATGATATCCTTCTCCACATCGTTGAGACCAAAGTCTCTGTCGGCATTTCTCATTGCAACTCCGGGATGTGTAAAGCCGTGAAGACCTTCAGCAGCACCCTTAACGTGCCAGTCGTAGAGGAAATAGTCGTGAAGAAGAGCGCCTCTTACAAGGCTGTCCTTATCGATATTGATCTTAAGTGTTCTCTCGAGGAAATAGGAAAAGAGGAGACTGTACTTGGCAACCGCAATACAGTGATTGAAAACTGAAGTATCGCCATGCTGGATGAACTGCTTCATCTCCTGGGCTTTTGAACTGAGAATAATGCTCTTGCCACGGGTAAAAAGGTCCTTAGCGAGCTTATATTCAGTGATGCGATTATTAATACGTGAAGCCAATACTTTTCCTCTCAAGCTTTGACAATGTCAAAGCGTGTCATTCTACCTTGCATAGAATAACACAAATGCTTTGATTTTTGATTACAAAAATATAAATATGTGAGAGAAAAATTGTGGCATTTTGGTGACACCGTTAAAATCACTCTTAAATGCTCAGAAAAACTATGTCATTTCCCAAAATACGACTTTTTGATCTTCAGATTCCACCAGATCTTCCAGGTATCGGTAAACATCTTCCAGACGTCTTTAAACTTGATCCTGCCGAACGATTCGCCTCTGGTGTAATTCAGTACGACGGGCATCTCAACGAGCTTGGCCTTCTTCCTAGAGGACAATGCCAGAAGCTCGATATCGAATGCGTAACCTTCTATCTTCCTTAACGGAGCGATCTCTCTGATAAGACTGCCGTTATAGAGCTTAAGACCCGTCTGTGTGTCGTGGCACTTAAGACCGAATAAGACTTTGAGCATGATGTAATAGCAGAAGGAAAAAAGTTTTCGCGCTGCGGGATAATCGAGCTTCGAATCCTTATGCATCTTTGAGCCGATGACGATATCGGCTCCATTGTTAACATAAGCATCAACATAGCCGTGAATAAGGTCAGGCGACAGATCGAGGTCGGCATCTATAAAGCCGACGATATCGCCCTTGCTGTTTATGGCACCCCATGAAACTGCGCCGCCCTTGCCGCGATTCTTATCGTAGCCAAAGTCCTTGATATTGGGATTATCCTGCGCGGCACGCTTTACTTCTGCACCGGTATTGTCTTTACTGCCGTCGTTAACAGCGATTATCTCGTAGTCAGAACAGAACGCCTTAAGCGCCTTGTCAATGGTCATGAGATTCTCGTAGATGTGTTCGCCTTCGTTATAGGCAGGCACGACGATACTGAGCATACTTATCCTTCGCTAATAAAAAATACCGCGATATTTTAGCACATCAGAAGCGTCCGCCGCCACCACCGGAGAAGCCGCCTCCGCCGCCACCGGAGAAACCGCCGCCTCCGCCGCCACCGGAGAAACCGCCGCCGCCACCGCTGTCTGAAGACATACGGGTGACGCTCTTATGTTTGAACTTATCGAACTTCTCGATAACATTGGTATGATCACCACTATATGCAATGACAGAAGGTGCCTTGTCGAGTCTTCTCTTAGGCGAGATGATCGCAGTAAATGCAAGCGCAAGTCCGACAGGAATCAGGATCGTAAAGAAAACGATCGGCGCGTAATTAGTATAAGAGAATCCTTTGAGCTTACCTAAAATGCCGTGTACCGCAGTACCGTACTCACCGTCACCGAGCTCGGTTATGTAGGATCTGAATAAAGAGTAACAGTCGTCATCGTCAACGGCAAAATGTGCCGTGCCGTATGTATAGAGCCAGAAGAATCTCTGACCCGGCTCATCCAGCGTAACATCGATCAGGATGCAGATTCCCGAATTGTTCTGGAGAGGTACGGTCTTAACGTGATCCATGTAGAAATCTTCGGCAAATCTCTTCTCGTCTTCATCAGAATTAGAGTATCCCCTGCCCTTGTCTCTCGTTGTGACGACCACAACGTTGATATCCTTGAGCCTGGAGAGATCCTTTGCTGCATCGGTGATGTCATCGAGTTCGCCCGAAGTAAAGAGGTCTGCATCATCAACGACCTTAACGCTCTTTTTGGGCGATAAGTTCATGAAGACATAGAACACAAGGCTTGCAATGATCACACAGATAAGTCCGATACCTACACCGATGGAAGCTCCGTTGAGCTCGCTGAACACAGACAACTTTGCGTTGTTATTATTGCCGTTATTCTCGATCAAATTGTTATCAACTTCTGCACTCATCCCCAGAACCCCCTCATGATAAGTCCCAAGACGAATCTTGTGATAACAGCCAGGATGCCCAATGCAATGAAGAAGACCATCATCTTCTTAACGGGGCTGACAGGAACCGTGCCTGCAACCTCTCCCGTCTGGCCGTTCATGGCAAAGTAATAGAACTTGTTGTGATATTTGTAGGACATGAACCAAACTGGAAGCAGTGCATAGTTTGCACCCATGTTCTCGATCCTGCTCCTGTTCTGCTTGATCGTGTGACTGTCGTATGTGCTTGTCAGCGAGGCCTTGAGCGACTGGTTGATACCGTTCATCGCGCGCTTTGTGGCCCTGGCTGAAAGGTCTTGAGGTGACTGGTCGAACTTGTCGGCATAGAAACCCGGCAGATATCTGTAATCGTAAGGAATGAGAGCCGAGAAATCAAAAGGCTCGATGGCTTCCATCAGAGCATCGTCTATCCTCGTCTCGCCGTCTAACGGAACGTGTGACCACTTAAGATCTCCCACCCGCTTAAAATCAAATGTCTCGGTAATCCTGTAATCACCGCTGTAGCTGACCTTGTTGCCGATGCCTTCAGCATCGATCTTTGCCTCGATATCGAAAAGCCAGAACGGCACATAAAGTCCCGTCATCTTTGAGATGTTCTTCTTCGATACAAATCCGAAAGGTGTCCACTTACCCTTGCCGGCCCACTTTACGAAGGCCTCTTCGGCAGATTGTCTGGAATACTTAAACGGGATCATGTACTGCGGCTTGAATTCTTCAGTAAGTCTTCTTCCGACCAAAGCGGGAGAACCGCAGAAAGTACAGAACGTAGCAGCTGTGTGAGAATCCGTGATCAGCTTTGCTCCGCAGGAGTTGCAGACGAATTCGGTCTGCTCCGGTGATACTTCCGGCATCCAGTCCTGCGGATATTTATTCTCTTCGGCTTCCGCAGCACTGTTATTCTCAAGTTCTCCGATAGTTACTTCGAGCTTTGCGGGATCAAAAGAAGATCCGCAGTTAGGGCAGTCGAGTTTTTGAGTATCGGCATTAAGTGTGAGATTCGACCCGCAATTGGGGCATTTAATTGTATCAGCCATACCTATCCCTCCCATTTAGAGAAGGATACCATAAATAACCGATTATTCCAATTAAAGCGGGAGTGTTATCAGCCCTTCTTGCCCGCATCTGTCTCGAGCAGAGCCTTGAGCGTTTTCTCATGGCTTCTCTCTGAGCGGGGATAGCTTATAGCCTTATAATCAACGCCCCTGCGTTCGCAGATCGCCTTAACGAAGTTCTCTGCAAGCTGGGGGTTCTTTAAGAGCACAGGTCCGATGAGGCTTATGCCGAGAAGATTATGCACGCGTGAGGCATCCTTATTCATTGGTACATTGCCTATGGTCTTGATAACTTCGCAGCACATATCTTCCGCACTGTCAGGAACACCGGCACGGTTAACGAATCCGACATAACGATCCTTGGTAGCCCGTTCTTCGAGAACGAGATCACCGGTATAACGCTTCTCAAGCTGCTCCTTGAACGTGTAATTAAAGATATCAAGGCCTTCGATAAATCTGCCGTCAGCAGTCGTGATCCCCTTGCCGAGCAGATCGAAGCTGTTGCCCGTAAAAAGCACCGGAACGCCGTCAATGACAGCCCTTACGAGAGACCTCTTGAACTTGCCGAGATGCTTAGCCACAATATCCCTGTTGGATTCATAACCCGAACCCATGTAAACAAAATCAACATCGAACTTGATATCGAGATCAGCGATCGTGCTGTTTATGATCTCTACGGTAAATCCCTGATCTTCAAGCCTGCGCTTCATGATCCTGACGTTGCCGTTCTCGCCGTAAAGATTCATAAAATCCGGATAGAGATGAAGGATCTTCACTGTCATGTAAGTTCCCTCCTTGTTACGAGCGACAGGATCTTATCCTTATCGGAGAAGCATGTAATGACATAAAGGAATGAATCCAGGCTCTTGGCAAATTCTGCAGCTTCATTTACGGTCTCGAAAACATTAAGCTTCTCTTCATCGATCCCCGCGAGATCGAATCTGATTGCCAGGTCGTCACAATACTGTCCTGCGAGGATGATCTTATCGATATCAGCATCCTTGAACTTCTCAAAGTCGATGTCCCAGAGCCAGCTTGAATCAGACGTATAGTACTTACGGCTGATGGCGTCAACTATGATCATGACGCTCTTCTTCCTCTTATCTGAAACGACTACATCGATCGAGCGGTCATAAGATACGGAATTCTCATGCTTGGACAGAAGGAGTCTTCCTTCGGTGCTGCCGAGCGTAAAGTCTGATATACGGCCGGACTTAAGGACATATCCGCCGAGCGCTTCAGCGGCCTTCTCAGGCTCGATGCCCATGGCGATGGAAGCAGTGAATGCCGCAAGGATGTTATAGCAGTGATAGATACCCGTGAAGAATACGGGAATCTCATACTTATCGTCGAGAATGACCACTGCCCTGCCGTTCTCTTCCTTTGTGCCGGAGAGGGCATGGTCGATCTTGTGCCTTGTATATCCGCAGTAAAGGCACTTGAACTTACCGATATGGTTATAGTGGTAATACTCATACTTCATGGGCTTCTTGCAGATCGGGCAGTACTTGCCGTCATTGTAGACGCCTTCATAGATAAACTTGTCGCCGGGAAGGATTCCTGCACCGAAGTAGATGGTGCCGTCCCTGTCCTTACCGAGGCTTGATACCAGCGGATCGTCGGCATTGAGGATCAGAGTCATGTCATCGTGAACAGCTTCGGCAATAATGCTCTTGATCCACTCGGGATGGCCGTTCCTGGTCATCTGGTCTCTATATAAGTTATTGATCACAAAAAACTTCGGGTGGAAGTATTGGAAGATCTTTCTCGAATATCTCTCGTCAGTCTCGAGCAGGATAACGTCGCTTCTTACCTTGCCTGACATCGTTGCATCGCCGATAAGGAAAGTAACTACACCCTCGATCTGATTTGAACCTTCTTTGTTATAAGCGACCTTCAGTCCCTGGCTCTGAAGGACATGGGCGATCATCTCGACCGTGGAAGTTTTTCCGTTGGAGCCCGTGACAGCAATAGAGAGCTCAGGAAGTTCAAGACAACCTAAGATATCGGGGCAGATCTTGAGGGCATACTTGCCGGGCAGACTCGAACCGCGTCCGAAAAGCTTTGCCAAGCCTCTGACCGCCTTACATACAACTAGAGCTGTAAATGCACGAAATTTCATAGCCATAAGATTATAGCAAAAATAAATTCAACTTGCTTGGCAGGTTCGAAATTTTCGTTTTCGAACAAAACTCAGCTTGAGTGTTTACATTTTCGAATTGTGGTATATAATTGCCACATGACTAATTTTGCATTTACATGGCGTGACTTTTCATTTTTTGCCTTTACAAACAGGGGTAATTAGTTCACTGCATGTAAATAATTGACTTGATTTACGTAGATTACAGGGCCCCGCAGTGAACAAGACTGTGGGGCTTTTAATTTGTCAGGAGGATGAGAACATGACACAGAAACAGGCAGGTAAACGTATTGAAGAGATCGACGAGCAGATCAAGGAGCTCTTCAAGGAGAGACTCGAAGCCAGCAGAATGGCAAACGAGACACTCACAAAATCCGAGATCGCATTGAAGAGCAGACGCTATGAGCGAAGCTATCTGGCAGGACTTGAGAGTTCAGACCAGCTTATAGATAATTACGAGCGCGTCCTTTTCTCCACAATGTTTAACTTAAGCCATTCATACCGCAACACAGAGTACGGAACCAGGACCGAGCTCGCAGACCAGATCAAGAAGGCTTTAGAGACAACACCCAACGAACTTCCCAAGTCACCAATGGTCGCCTGCCAGGGCATCGAAGGTGCTTATTCCCAGATCGCAACGGACAAGATTTTCCGCCACGCCAACATCATGTACTTCAGAACATTCGACGGCGTATTCCAGGCAGTCGAATCCGGACTTTGCAAGTTCGGCATCCTCCCTATCGAGAACAGCTCATTCGGTTCAGTAACCCAGGTCTATGACCTCATGGTCGGCCACAATTTCCATATCGTAAAAGACTATAAGCTCCGTATCAGCCACAAACTCCTGGCAAATCACGGCACAAGGTTCGACGACATCCGCGAAGTGTACTCACACAACCAGGCTATCGGTCAGTGCAGCCGGTTCCTCAAAGAGCATCCGGACATCAAGGTGAACATCGTTGAGAACACGGCCGTAGCCGCAAAGAGCGTTGCAGATTCAGGCCGCAAGGACGTTGCAGCCATCTCATCTTCCGACTGCCAGCAGCTCTACGGTTTGGAAGCAGTAAGAGACGATATCCAGAACACAGACAACAACTACACAAGATTCATCTGCATCACAAAAGAGCTCATGATCTTCCCCGGCGCGTCCAAGACTTCAGTAATGCTCGCCCTGGGCCACACACCGGGCGCTCTCGCAGACACTCTCGCCAAGTTCTCCTCCCTTGGCCTGAATCTCACAAAGATCGAGTCCCGTCCCATGCCCGGCAAAGACTTCGAATTCATGTTCTATCTTGACTTCGAAGCATCGGTTTACTCTGATGAAGTAATCGCGCTCCTCTGCGAGCTTGATGCAGAACCGACAGAGTTCGCTTATTTGGGAACATATATCTAAAGTTATTTTCTGTAAAACTCCGCCCCGGTGCATTTGGCTGCGCCGGGGCTTTTCTTTACACGGGAACGCTTCCGGAACCGTCAAATGCAAGATTGACAAAAATCATACCCATGGTTACAATTGAGAACGATTCTCATATTCAACCAGATAGGAGACAAGTTCCGTGGAAGCAAACAAGAATTCCACATTCAAAAAAGTATTAGCAGCTGTTACGGCAGCATCCCTGCTGTCATTCATCCTATTGGCAGGCATATTCATAATCTTAGAGGCAGGCCACGACTGTGAAGGCGAAGACTGTCCTGTATGCGAATGCATAGAGCAGTGTCAGGCAACTCTTCATCAGCTCAGTGCGGCAATCAAAACTCAGGGAGCTGTTCTTCTGGTGTTCCCCGTTTTGATCACCGGAAGCATCCACCTAACCGGTGTTTTTAACAAAGAGAATCCCGTTTCAGACAAAGTCAGACTGAATATTTGATAACCTCCGTTAACTGGGCGGATCCGCTTTAAGCGTGCGGTGATACCGCTCTTTTTTGCGCGCGAAAACAAACACTTTTCGGAGGTTATATATGAAAAAAATATTATCTGTATTTGCTGCTGCCATGGTTATGGTCAGCAGCGTATGCGGTTGCAGTTTGGCCGGACAGGAAGGCAAAAAGGATGACAAGATCCAGATCGTAACGACTATTTTCCCTGAATATGATTGGGTGGAAAACGTATTGGGAAGCAATCCCGCTAATGCAGAGGTTACCCTGCTTCAGGATAACGGAGCAGATCTGCACAGTTTTCAGCCGTCGGCAAGCGACATCGTGAAAATATCAGAATGCGACCTGTTCATCTATGTCGGAGGCGAATCCGACGAATGGGTCGAAGACGTGCTTAAAGAAGCAACAAACAAGGATATGGCCGTTATCAATCTTCTTGAGATCTTAGGTGACAGAGTTGTCGAAGAAGAGATCGTTGAGGGCATGCAGGAGGAAGAGCACGAGCATGACCACGATGAAGACGAAGATGAACACGAGCACGAGCATGATGAGATAGAGAAAGCTCACGATCACCAGCATGAAGAAGAGACAGAATACGATGAACATGTATGGCTTTCTCTCAAGAATGCATCGGTACTTGTTCAGAGCATCTGCGATGCCATCGTAGAGATCGATTCCGCGAATGCAGATGTGTATAAGAGCAATGCCGCTTCATACATTGAGAAGTTAGATCAGCTCGACATGGAATATCAGCAGGCCGTTGCGGCATCAGGCATCAACACGATCCTCTTCGGAGACCGTTTTCCCTTCCGTTATCTTGTTGACGATTACGGACTTGAATACTATGCAGCGTTCGTAGGGTGCTCTGCAGAATCAGAGGCAAGTTTTGAAACTGTCACTTTCCTTGCCCAAAAGGTTGATGAACTCTCCCTTCCCGCTGTTCTTACAATCGAAGGCCCGGATCACAGCATCGCAGAGACCATAGTCGAAAACACTTCCACACAAGACCAGAAGATCCTGACGATGAATTCCATGCAGTCCGTTTCTTCAACGGATATAGCAAACGGCGCATCTTATCTCTCCATCATGGAAAGCAATCTGAGCGTCTTAAAACAAGCACTTAATTAAGAACTTTTTCCACAACAAATGTCCCGGGCGTCCCCCCTTGATAAAGATGCCCGGGACAAGTTTTTGAGGATGATTCATTATGCGGAAAATCAATGTAAACTTACGTTATTTAACAGCCGTGTCCCTGTCTGTTTTTACTCTTGCGCCTATAACTCTGACGGGCTGTACAAAAGATGCAGGAATAACACATGATCCGGCGGCTTCTGTATCACCTGCCGGAGTCATTATGAGTTCTTCGGCATCTGACAGTGAAACGTTTTTTCAGGTCACGGAAGAAACCACGATTTCCGAAACCTCTGCCATCATGACCAATGCAGCTAACGGTGCTGACATAGACCTTACAACAATGTCCGCGAACATGGTCTACGCGCAGGTTTTCAGCATGGTCATGGAACCTGACGGATACATCGGTCTTACGGTCAGAATGGAAGGTCAATTTGTTTTCTACCACGACGAAGAAAAAGATAAGAATTACTTTGCGTGCATAATCAGGGATGCTGCAGCATGCTGCGCGCAGGGCTTGGAATTTGAACCGTCATCAGATTTCACATACCCTGACGATTTCCCCGAAGACGGAGAAACAATAAGGGTGTTGGGAGTTTTCGACAAGTACGAAGAAGACGGCAACACATATCTGACACTAAGAGAGGCAGTCATTGAGCCTGCCGGGCAGACTGCTTAAGCCTGATATGGTTTTCTGGCCAGTTCGAGATCCATTGTATCGCTGATGGTAATTCTTCCGCCGTGCCTGTTGATCGCATCTTCGATCTTTGCGAAGAACTCATTTCTTATCTTCTCTTCGATCGCAATGTGATCTGAATACGTTCCTAAAAGCGCAGTATATTCGTGCGCGGTAAAGACTCTTTCACGATAGAACAGCTGAAGCCTGATATCAGTAAAACCGTATTTTTCAGGGATCAGCGAGATCGCCTTTGCATCGTCTTCGGTAAACCACTTTTGGGTACCGGGCTTAATATTGTGCTGAGGGTTATAGTACTCGTTATAAAGAGCCTCTATATCACCTGCAAGTTCAGGAGCATCTTTGCAATTTCTCGGGCGGTTCGCAAAACGTGCAAATGCTCCGCCCGGTTTAAGGATCTCGAAAACCTTCTTATAACCGATTTCTTCAGGCACCCAGTGAAATGCCGTCGCAGAGAATATCAGATCAAAAGTATCTGCGGGAAGCTGCGTATCTTCAAACTTGCCCGTAATAACGGAGAACTTCGGATAATCCTTAAACTTTTCCTTCAATATCTTCGAGAAATTCTCACCGTATTCAACGCTTATTAATTCGCATCCTTTATCCAGCACCGGCTTTGTAGCCTGACCGCTTCCGCTTCCGACTTCTAAAGCTTTGGAATTTTCATCGATTGCAGCATAGTTAAATACAGCCTCGAAAAGCTCCGGCACATAACCCGGGCGCATCTTATCGTAATTTGCAACGACAGTATCAAAAGTTGCTTCTAATCCTTTGTTCGAAGACATTTTCCGTATTCCTCCAATAATCCCCTTGAATATACTTTTTCCTTGTCCGATTCACGGACTATCTTCCATAATCTTGCTGCTGCTTTAAGCCTGTCAGGATATTTTTCTGTCTCGCTATCCGCGCAGAAATCCTTCACGAACCTGTTCCACTGAAGAGCAGATCTGTCGTATACGGCATAAGTCTTCTTTCCATAGTATATGTCCAGAAGATCTCCTAATGTAAATGACTCGTCTCCGTTCTCTTTGACTGCTTTTGCAGTGGCTACCATATCAACATTAAACTTGAAATTCTTCTCGCCGGTCTGCTCAATAAAGAACTCTCTGAACCTGTTTCCGAATGTAAATCCACACTCGATAAGTCCCGTGTCAGGTGTAAGTTCCGTAACGGTCTTTTTGCGCCCGGGCCTGATCTTTTTCTCAGGCAGGATCTTCTCACCTGCAAAGTAAGATTCGATGACATGGTAAAGCTCGATCTTGCCGCCATCATGCTTAAGCCCCTTTGCGCGGCAGATCTTAATCAGCTCGTCTCTGTACCAGTAGTACTTACTGAATTCATCGAAGTCTCTTATACTGTCAAAATCAGGTCTTTGCATACTGACTTATTATAACAGTCAAAAGCCGGCATCACCGTTAATTATGAGGACAGTTTTATTGTTCAATCATGCGAAAACAGGAGAATGACTTCTCATACAAAATCAGGGTGATCGCCCCTGCTGTCAACAACATGGAATCCTATGCGGGAGACTCTTCCTCTCAGGCATGCATTGCATTCCGCAGCCTCTTCACCCGTGCAGATCTTACCGTCGTAAAGCAGATACTTATCACGCACATTCGAAGGTGACAGATTGGGCATCATGACATTCGCGCCAGCAAGGATACCCTTCTCGCGGCCCAATGCATCTGCAGTTCCGAGTGCCGTTGTTGCAGGAAGCAGGACCTTAGGAAACAGCAGTCTTAAGATAGCGAGCAGACGCAAAGTGCGGTCAACGCTTCCTTCGGGCTCATCCTTAAATGGAGTATCCTTGTGAGGAATGAACGGTCCGATGCCGATCATGTGAGGCTTCAGTTCCTGCATGAAAAGAATATCTTCATAAATGTTATCGATAGTCTGATGCGGCGTTCCCACCATTATTCCGCAGCCGACCTGGAAACCGATCTCTTTTAGGTCGAACAGGCACTTCTTGCGCTCGGCGCCTGACATGTTCTCAGGATGGAGCTTTGAATAATGTTCTTCATTTGCGGTCTCGTGACGGAGAAGATATCTGTCCGCACCTGCATCGAAAAACTTCTGATAACTCTCGTGACTCTTCTCACCGATAGAGAGCGTTACAGCGCAATCAGGATGCTGCGCCTTTATCTTCTTTACGAGGCTTACGATCATGTCGTCAGTATAGTAAGGATCCTCGCCGCTCTGAAGAACGAACGTCTTAAAACCGATCTTCTCGCCGATCTCGCAGCATGATAAGATCTCCTCTTCAGTAAGTCTATATCTGTCAGCCTTGAGATTGCCTCCGCGGATACCGCAGTAATAGCAGTTCCTGGTACAGTAATTGGAAAATTCTATAAGTCCTCTTAAGTAAACTTCTTTATGGAAAACCTTCTCTGATACATCACGTGCAGCTTCAAAAAGGTATTCTTTGTCATCGTCACCGCCGAACTCCAAAAGGTACGCAAACTGCTCTTTTGTAAGGTTTTGCGCACTTTGAAGTTCGTCTACTATATTCTTAAATTTGTTATCCATATTCTGTTATTCAGGAATCCGGCTGCATCAGATTCTTCTCTTTCTCGAAAAATGCTTTACGCATTATCTCATATTCTTCTTCATTACACATCTTTTTGCACATCGGTTCGAATGACTTCGTTACCTCAAAGCACTCTTTGATGTTTTCGCACGGGTACTCCGGGCACTTTCCGCAGTTCTCTGCCCCGTGTTCCATCGTGCATTTAATGACCTTAT
The DNA here is from genome assembly GCA_024695565.1 of Saccharofermentans sp. The sequence goes on from JAILHX010000067.1 coordinate 69,252, forward strand.
ATCTGCACCAGTTTTCAGGCTTACAGCCGTAACAGGATATCTCTTCATTGGTCACCACATGGTCTCTGTAACCGATCTTCATCCACAGCTCTGCGGTGTGACGGAGCTCTTCTTCAGTCTTTTCATATGGCGGCTTATTATAACGCGGACAAACTGAGCAGTCATTACCGCAGGCTGCGATTATCCTTTTGCTCTTATGCCAGTCTTCCTTAGTCATAAGGTTAACGATCTCAACTCTTTTCTCGTGCATGAGCGGAACATCAACATCTTCCTGCGTGTACTGATAATTAAATCCCATTTTTTCCTGAGAGCGCTTGGACTTGGAATTTCCTTCGTAAAAGCCGCACCATATCTTATTCATTCCGCAGTCTTCAAAACCGTGCCTTATGAGTTCCCGCGCGGCTTCAGGCATTATTCCGCGGCCCCAGAATGGTTTTCCGAGCCAGAATCCGAGCTCACATTCATCTTCGCCTTTACAGAATTTAGATCTGCCGTAAAGCCTCAATTCGATTGCGCCGATAGCCTTGTTATCTTCCTTAAGGCATATCGCATAAGCTTCAGGACCGTTTAAAACATTGGCAATAACACATCGACTCTCATCTATGTCTTTATGAGGCGGCCAGCCTGTGATGGGACCGACATCAGGATCTTGAGCATACTTAAACAGCTGCTCAGCGTCCGAATCTTCCCATCGTCTTAATATCAGTCTTTCAGTTTGCATTACCATATATGTTCCTTACATCTGATGCCTTACGGTCTTGTACTCGTCACCGTCCCTGTAAAAAGGGCACTCCTTGCTCTTGCTCTGCGAGAACCTGATGATCTCATCTTCATCAAGGCTCAGATCACAAACAGCTTCCCCCGTCATGTCATCCATATATGCAAATGCGCATGTCTCACAACTTGCCATTTCCTGTCTCCTCTAGCAATTCCTTATTATTTTCCAACAGATTATATATCCCGTCCTCGGACAATACACCACGCTTCAGATCTTCTGGCAGTCTGCCCTCTTCATCCAGGGCAAGATCTTCCTTCCACAGATCACTTGTATAATACTTTTCGAGCTTTCTTATCTCACTCTGATATGCAAATAGTCCTTCCTTATCTGCTGAGGCGTTATCTAATACCTTCTGTGCCTTGTCGAAGATCGCTTCCATACGCCTGATACGGGCTTCCGGTGCTTCCTCTCCCAGCACTGCGTATGTCTCGGGTCTTCTGTATTTATGTCCCATGACCTCATTCTCGCGGTATTTCCTGAGCTTGTCCACATCAAGAGTTGCAATGTATACACCAGGTTCTCCCGGCGACTCGAAAACGCACATATCCCTTACACCCGGTTCGTCGCGGAGCCATGCTACTCCGTCAAACAAAGTGGAATGTCCGTTGCAGTCAGGCTGACCCTCAGGGTAATTGCATGTCGCAACTGCGGTCATATTCTCATACGCTCTGGTCCTAAGTGCAGACAATCGGTTTATCTCCATCGGACATGCATTGGGCGCGAGGATCAATTCCGCACCCTTGAGCATCAGTATTCGTGCGCTCTCAGGAAACTCTCTGTCAAAACAGATCATGGAACCGAACTTTATCTTCCCTCTGCCAAAGTCCAATTCTGCAACATAAAAATCTTCTCCGCCTGAGAGGACCTTCTCATCGTCAAATGCGCATATATGAACCTTCGAATAGTGAAGGATCTCATTTCCGTTCATATCAAAGAAGACTACTGAATTAAGAGTCTTATCAGTTCCCTTCTCGAGAAATGTGATCCCGATCGCAATCTTTAGTTCTTTTGACAGATCTCGGAAAGCATTTACAAAAGTGCTGTCTTTACTTATGGCAAGTGAATTAAGTTCATCTTCATCCTGCGGGATATAGTAACCGTCGCTCCACATCTCAGGGAACAGAGCCACGTCAGCGCCCTTGATTTTTGCCTCTCTGCAGGCATTTATTCCTATCTCCAATTGTTCTTCCAATGACTTTCCCGGAAGGAGCTGAAGCAGTGCTATCTTAAGTTCCATATTATTCTCCGTCTTTAAAATGCTTTATTTCCCTTTTATCTCGATACGGTCCAATATTCCCTGTACACTGACACCGGGATGAGTTACGTACATACGTGTGACATCCTCGATAAATGAGATGTCAGCACCGGTCTTTTCAGCTATCGTTTCTTTGGGGATCCCCTTGTCAACGTATTTGGTGATCTTCTTAACAAGCGAATAGATATCGTCAGGTGCGCTTTTGCCGAACAGGATCCCCAGAGGATTAGTCTTAAGATCTGCCGTGCGTGCGTGCCCATAGCAGACTTTCCTCGGCTTCAAGGAAAGAAGCATATTCCAGGTCTTCTCGATCTCAGTTCCTCTGTGGAGCTCCAATTCATACAAAGGATTCAGGTCACCTACAAAAACTTCGCCTGAATCGAGCATTAAGCTGATGCTGTCATCAGTATGACCCGGCGTTGCCAAAATACAACCGTCAATTCCCAGTTCTTTAAGAAAAGCACGGCTGTCTTCGAGACCGATAAATCTTATTTCCTCATCCTTTATCGGAACGAAACCTGCATTTCTATCCTTCAGAAGTATCCTGTCCGAAGAATGAATGAAGTCCTTCTGAATGTCTATTGCGAGAATCACAGGACCCATGTCAGCGATCTCCTGCGCTATCCCCATATGATCCGGATGGTAATGTGAGATAAGGATATAGTTTATGTCCTGAACCTTTTCACCGGCATCGCCAATGGCATGACAAAACTGCGTGATCGTTCCTGCCCATCCTGTATCAAAAAGGATCGAACCGCTCTCCCCCTTTATGAGATAAGTATTTGTCGTACCGTACTTTATTTCTTTGATCATAATTACCACCAACTCACTGAATTATAACACGCTGAGTCCGGGGTAATTCATGTGTTGACAATCAGCGGCCCGACCGTTAAAATGAAACCGCTTTCATTAAACGAAACAGGTTTCATTTTTACCAAGGAGCTAAAAAAATGCCTAAGGTTACTGAAGAATATTTGGAGAGCAAACGTCAGATGATCGTTGATGCCTGCTATCAGGTGTGCCTTCGTAAGCCCGTCGAGATGGTAACGATATCAGACGTCATAGCAGAGACCGGCATGAGCCAGGGCGCCATATACCGCTACTATAGCGGTCTCGACGATATACTGGCCGATATGTCATCGAAAATGCGTACCGACTACAACATCATCAAGTCCTTTGAAGCTATCTTAGAAAATAAAGATGCATCTATCGAAGAATTAACCTATCAGGTCTGCGACTGCCTTGCAGAGACTATGGAAAGTCACCTGATGGATATCCAGAAGATAAATTTTGATTTCGGTGTTCTTGCGATCAACGAGCCTGAGCGGGCAGCAAAGATAATGGCAGACATAAAAGAACCCGGCAATCTGGAATACTTAGGCAGGAATGCCCTGCCCCGGCTGATAAAGGGCGCTTATACGCTCGGTTACAAACCGATCGCGAGCCCCGAAGACATAGGACTGTTTATCTCTGCCTCTTACACAGGCATAGAAAAGCTCTGCATTATGTCAGCCTGCTACGGAACGGGAGACCCGGATATTAAGGCAGAACCGAAAAAACTCTTCAGGACTCTCGCAGATTCAGTAATTTTATTACTCGGAGGAAAGATCAATGGTTAAGATACCTTCTCCTACAGGCGAATACGCGGTAGGAACATTTACACACACAATTAATACAGACAGAGAAGAAGTATATGTTCCCGGAACAAAAAGAGTCGTTCCCGTAAGAGTCTACTACCCTGTTGCAAAAGCCTCCGTAGAAGGCATGAACAGATCCAAATACATGTCCAGAGAAATGGCAAACGCTCTTAAGAAATCAATGCATGCACCTATCAATTACGATAAGAGTGAAGCTGCAGGAGATAACTTCTCGAACTGTTATGAGAATGCACCCATGATCGAAGGCAAAAAGTTCCCCCTGATAATGTTCAATCACGGTCTGTGTTCATACAGAGAGGCAAATTCATTTCTCTGCCTGGAACTTGCTTCACACGGATATATAGTGATATCGGTAACTCATCCTTACGATGCCACATTGACAGAATTAGATGACGGAACCAAGATCAATATGAGCAAAACCATAGCCAAAAGACAATATGAGCCCTTCCTGCCTGGTGCAATGAGTGTAATAAAACTGACCCTTTCAAAAGGCACAGACAGAGAGCTCGCCGATAAATTCGACGTCATCCAGAATAAGTACTGCAAATTCATACAATCCAGAGTCAGCGAATGGATGAAGGATACTTCTGATGCCATAAATTACGCAAAAGAAAACCTCGCAGACTCTATCGATTTCTCAAACGGAATAGGCGCAGCAGGCCACTCATTAGGAGGCGCCACGGCTTATATGCTCTGCCTTGATAATGATGAATTCGCGTGCGGAGTTAACTTGGACGGAGCACTGTTCGGTAACAACAGGGGCAAAGTCTTGAGAAAGCCTTTCGCGCAGATAAGCTGCAAAACAAATCTTAATGCCGAGACCAGACCATACATCGATCACACCGGACCCGTATTCAGTGCGCTTTTCAAGAAGATGCAGCACATAGCATTCTCAGACATGAAGCACATGATCCCGATCAAGGCGATCGTCGGAAAACTTGATGCTGATCTGGCACACGAATATGTATGCAGGATCCACTTGGAACTTTTCGATTCTTACCTCAAAAAAATAAAAGATCATCCTGAGCTTAAGGGCTGCGAGATGATCTCAATAAAGGAGTACGAGCCTGATACTACCGGTTGATCAATCCTCGTCTGAATCAGGAAGGAATTCCATTACGCCGTCATCGATCGGCGGGAACTCCATCGCAAAGTTATCATCTTCAGAAGATTCAACGGCAGCTACAAGATCATTGATCGCATCAACGACCCTGTCGTATCTTTCCATCATGTCAGGATGTTCCTTGCGCAAAGCTGCACCGTCTCCAGCGTTTGCAAAAGTCTCAAGTTTTGCAGCCTGCTCAGAGAGCGCAAGTGCACCGATAAGCTTGGAAGTACTCTTCAGTGAGTGAACCTGGATAGCATATCTCTTCCAGTCGGAATCAGCAAAACTCTTTTTCAGGTTCTCTTCTTTTGCAATCTTGTTATGCGCAAATTCAGCAAGCAGCAAACGGTAGAAGGCCTCATCGTTCTGGCAATAAGGAAGACCGGCCCTGGCATCAATGCCGGCATCGCCAAGCTCCAGTAATTCAGGTGATACAACGCGCTCCGGAACAGGAAGAACACCTGTATCAGGTTCCTCAACTATAGTCTCCACCTTCTCCGGAGGCAGGTGCTTTATAAGCATCTTCTCAAGCGCATAACTGTCGATAGGCTTGGTCAGGAAGTCAGTAAAGCCCTCCGACAGGTAACGCTCTTTCGCACCGACTACTGCATCAGCAGTAAGGCAGATGACAGGTGAATTCTTGCTCGCGCCATTCTCAAGTGCACGGATGCGGTTAAGGGTCTCTGTGCCGTCCATCTCAGGCATGCGCTGATCCATGAGGATGAGATCGTAGTAGTTCATATCTGCAAGCGCTACCGCACCCGCGCCGCTATAAGCCGTATCGATCTTCATCTTTGTATTCTTAAGCAGATTTACAACGACCGTCAGGTTCATCTTCGTATCGTCGACTATGAGAATGTGTACATCAGGAGCACGGAACGATTCCCTGTAAACTCCGGCGCCCAAAACATTATCTTCGAATCTCTTCTGGAAGTTTCCGATAGGGATATCCTTGACGATCTTCTGGGGAATGGTAACCGTAAATGTTGAGCCGTGTCCATATTCACTCTCGACCGTAATGCTGCCTCCCATCATCTCAAGCAGACGCTGGGTAATTGCAAGGCCTAATCCTGAGCCCTGGATCGTGCTGTTGCGCTCGATATCCAGGCGCTGGAAATCATTGAAAAGCTTCTTCCTGTCTTCTGTCTTGATACCGATACCCGTGTCACGGACTGAAGCAATGATATCGATTGTTCCGTCATCGTTCCTGTTGCCCTTGACCTTGAATCTGATATTGCCCTGTTCGGTATATTTAACTGAGTTGTTGAGGATATTCGTGAAGATCTGCTTAACGCGCATCTCGTCTCCGAAAAGTTCATCCGGCAGTGTCTCATCCACATCGATGACGAATTCAAGTCCCTTGTCGCGCGCCTTGAACAGAGTCATGTTGCTCAAGTCGTTAAGCATTGAGCTTAACTGGTAAGGAGACTCCATGAGATCCATGCGGCCTGCTTCGATCTTGGAGAAGTCCAGGATATCGTTGACGAGGGCAAGCAGGTTGTGACCTGCATTCTCAACGTCACCTGCATAGACGACGATATTCTTCATTGCTTCTTTTCGAGCCTGGGTATCGTTATCTGAAAGCTCCTGAGCTCTCCTGCCCTCACGAAGGATCATCTCATTCATACCGAGCACGGCATTGATAGGAGTCCTGATCTCATGAGACATATGAGAGAGGAATTCACTCTTGGCCTGATTGGCACTCTCCGCACGCGTTTTCTCCTGAATGAGTTCACTCTGGGCCTTAACAAAAGGTGCAACGATAAGAGATGAGAGAAGTGCGCCGATGAGCAAGGTGACAAACAGGATAATGATATAACTCAAAACTGTCGAACGGGTCTGTGATGACAACTGTGCTTCAAACCATTCAACAGTAAAGTCCGTTGCAACAACACCTGCAACTCTACCGTTCGAACCATATACCGGTGAATAGGCGCTATAGAATTCACCCCACTGGTCTTCGTAAGGGACTTCATCAACGGCGGCAATTCCGACTGCCGCACGCTTTCTGGCATCGGTATTCTCTGCAAGATCTCCGTAGCTTGCAGGACTTATCGGGTCTGTATCCATGACAAAGTAGAAATCACCGTTTGTATCCTGTCTGATGACATATACGTACTCAAGTTCTGCATTGTCTCTGAAAACCGTGAGCGTATTGTAGATGCCGGTATACTGTTCGTCACCTATGGTTTCTTCATTAATTGCTTCGATGAGATCACCGTCGACAGAACCGGCAGCACAATTGGAGATATCGAGCATTCTCTGCTGGATGGACTTGCGGATGGCAGTTCTGGCTCTGTAGATGGAAACTGCGCAGAAAAGCACGCTGGAGATCAATATGATCACCTCTACCAACAATATAACCTTGGTGGAAAGTTTGCTTTTTGCTACCACAAGACTCGTACCCCATTATGTTAATTTTAAAAATAATACAGTCAGGGTATATTCTTTACAATGAAACTTGCGATACAGTTTTATTACGATTATCTTGCACGTCTCTTATCAGACAGGCCCCGTCGGTACCGCCCTTGATCTGCGTGATCTTATATTCCGTATTCCCTTAAGTCAGATCGAATCGATTGCTTCCTTCATTATCGCATCCACGTCAGCGCCATAGATATCAAGACCTGATACACTGATCTGAAGGACTTCGCCGATTCCGTAGAAACCCTGTGCGAGCGCCTTCACATAACCGAAGCCGTATTCTTCGGGCACGAACGCACCGCCTGCAGTCGTCACATAGTAGAGCTTGTCAGCTTTGCACTTGGGGATCGGCAATCCTTCGGGACTGTACTCGAATGTGATCCCAAGCACGTTTATCTGTTCGAAATACTGCTTCAAAGAAGCGGGAAAAGACAGATCCCAATAAGGCGCAGCGACAACGATCCTGTCTGCTTCTGCAAACTGCCTCGCAAGATCGAACAGCGGATCATCCCATTTGCAATCAGCAATAAGGGCATCTCTCTTTTGCAAAAACGCTTCGTTAACTACAGGGAAACTGCAGTCTTCGAGCTTTAATTCGACATATTCTCCGCCCAACTTATCAAGAAGTGCCCCTGCAAGTTTACGCGTTCTGGAATCTTCGCGGACGCAGGCATTTATAAACAGCAGCATATCACGCCTCAACTTCGTAATCGAAGCAGCTTCTGACCTGAACAAAAGGTCTTACCTTGCCTGTTGCTACGGCAACGTGTGCCGGATTACCCGAATATCCCTTAAGTGCCTCTTCGTTCTCGAAAACAGAATCAAGCATCAGATCCGCATTAGAGCTCTCCAAACCTTCGGTAATGACCTTGATATCAATAAGTCCGGGGATCTGACCCTTCAGACCCTCAAGTCCTTCCTTGATGCCCATCTTGATCTCAGCCTTTTCTGCTTCTGAATATTCATCCTTCAATGTCCATACGATAACGTGCTTAACCATATAAACCTCCGCAAAAGGCAAATTCTTTACCATTGAATTATATCAGAAGACGGGGCAGGCCCAAATCAGGGACCGAAATAAGAACCCTCATAGAAACCGTTTGTCGGCGTTTCGCTGTTAGTAGAATTGCAGCTACAGACGACATATACCCACTGGCCTTCTTTAAGATCTACAGCTCCCTCATTTACGATCGTCGGCTCCATAGCTCCAAGCATCTCGAGGTCAACGTTTTCTAGCTCTTCGTCCACTACATATAGATACCAATCGATATCAAAGCACGCGTACCTCTGGAAGCGGACTTCATTATCAGTTCCGTATTCGAATTCTATCTGATAAGCGCCGAAGCCAGTCTCGAACACTTCTTCATTAGTAACACTTACCGCATCTAAAGACATCGGCTCGCAGAAGAACTGGTCTTCTGTATCCTGAGTTGTATTTTTACTTTCAGCCGCCGTTCCGGAAGTTTCCCTGGTCGTTTTGCAGCCGCTGAATATAAGAGCCGCAGACAAAAGCGCCGCCATAACTGTCAACCCTGATTTGTGCATAATATTCCCCTCCGATTGATTCAGTTACTATCTATACAATCAACCGGATAAAAAAGTTGCAGATTACTGTCCGGGATTAGGATCAGCCGGCGGAACCTGAGGCGCAGGAGCTGCCACAGGAGCAGGCTGAACCTGCTGAACCGGAGCCTGCTGGACTTGCTGTACAGGAGCAGGCTGAACCTGCTGAACCGGAGCAGCCTGTACTTGCTGCACGGGTGCTGCCTGAACTTGCTGAACAGGTACTTGCTGAACCGGCTGAGCAGCTGCGGCAGGCTGGACCTGATAAATTACAGGAATGACACGCGCCTCATATTCTTCGCGCGGCATCGGCTTAGCATAGTAATAACCCTGGATCATGTCGCAGCCTTCGTGAGCAAGGAAATCCACAGTTGCCTTATCCTCTACACCTTCTGCAACTGTCAGCATGTTAAGGGATTTAGCAAGCCTGATGGCCTCGGAAACAACTATCTCCGTTCTCGGATTATCTTCGCTGCCTCTGAAGAATCCGGCATCGAGTTTCAGAATATCAAGAGGCATGTCCTTAAGCGAATTAAGGGAAGAATAGCCTGAACCAAAGTCATCCATGGAGACCAGAAAACCATAGTATTTCAGGCGGTTTATGGTATCGATCATGGCATTCTCGTCATCGAAGAACGCGCTCTCGGTAAGCTCGATCTCGAGAAGATTTCTAGGGCATCCTTCCCTGTCAACGATCGAACAGATGTATTCAGCGAGGTTGCTCTGTCCGAAGTGGGCTCTGGAGACGTTAACCGATATCGGGACGCATTTTCTTCCCTCGTTAAGCCACTTTCTCTGATCTCTTGCAACGTGGGTCAGCATGTAATCGTCGATAACGGTAATGAATCCGTTGTCTTCGAAGATAGGGATAAACTTGGAAGGAGATACAAGACCCAGATCAGGCGCATTCCATCTGATAAGAGCTTCGGTGCCCCTGAGTTCGTTTGTGCGGGGATTGTACTTCGGCTGATAGTAAATGAGGAATTCACCGTTCTGAACGGCCGCCATCTGTCTTCCGATTACGGTGTCGATCCACTTCTCTTCTTCAACAAGTTTGCTGTCGAAGAAAGCAATTCCTGAATCAGCCGTCTCGATCGAGAGCTCTGCCGTACAGGCATTGTTATACAGAAGATCAATATCAGGAATATAACGCTTCTGACCCAGAGCGATCTTCTCCTGGGCAGGCGTGATCATGTAAACGCCCGCTTTGAATGCCAGTCTGTTGCCGGAAGGGATCGCTACGAGCGCATTAATGATGTCCTGAAGTCTGGCTCTTGCCTCCTGCTCGTCAGACACCTGAAGAAGGAGCGGCAGAGCCGGAGAATTGCTGTGTGCGCAGAGCTCACTCGGCTTAAGCTTCCTGTCGATAATAGCTACTACCTTCCTCATGAGGTCTTCAGCCTCTCTTACAGAATGGCACAGAACGAAGTTCCTGTACTTAACGAACACGAGCTCAACTACGGCATAAGTCTTATTGGCATTGCGTCTCTTCCAGAGAATGTCCTGGCTGCTTGCAGCATACCAGAACCAGTTGCGGTTCCTGGTGATGTTGTCTCTGAACAACTGATTCTTGATCTTGCTGGTTGCAATGAGATTTCTGATAACGCTGATGATCATGATCACGAATACGATTACCGCGATCAACAACGCAATAAGCATTCCGCCTGCAAGATAGGTATAATCCTTGACCTTAACGCTGAGATCAGTCTTAACCAAAAGGATCTGTGATGTTGAACTTATGGGAGATCCGATCCAGTAAGGGAACGTAACCACTACGTTATCGTAATGCTTAAGGAAGTTTGAATCATTACGGACAACATTTGCTGCGTTAGTGAACGCTTCTAAAGAAGTATCGACATCCTCAACGAGGAATGTCTGGTCACGGTTTTCATCATCACTGAATACTTTTGCAGTAAGATCTATAAACTCTTCGTCCTTAACGCCGACATCTTCGAGCAATTCCTTATATGTCTTCTCATCGAAAACTTTCTTCTTGGGATCAAATCCGCTGACCGTGATGTCACCATTCTGCTCGACAATGTTGCCGTCGAGATCCATGATGCAGTAATCGTGACCGTCATTTGCAAGTCTTGCAAGAACCTGCTTGCGCCCTGATTCAGATGCCTCGTTATACTGCCTGACTACACTGTTGACATATTCCCTGTCAGCTTCAGATCTGAAGTCCTTAACGTATTCTGCAAGAAGATCAAGAACCGCGAAGATCAATACTATAACGATTACGAAGATAACCGTGCGCCACAGGATCGGCCACAGGACATAAGACTTCGGAACTTTGTATTTACCCTTATTTTTCATTGTTTCTACCCCTAAACTATATTATCAGAGTTCTTCAATAAATGTGAAGAACTTATCAAGCCCTTTATTCTCTTCCCTGGTCTCAAAAAAGCACCCTGCCGTATACCACGAATGCGTGTTCTTCTCATCGGTAACACGGTAGAGCTCGCACTTGTTTCCGACTTCTTTTGCCTTCTGTTCGAAGAGCACCGCGTTCTCAAAATCGAGCAGTCCGTCATGTTCACTCTGGATCAAAAGCATCGGAATGTGATTCTTCGTCATGAGGCTGACGGGTTCTGCCTGCTTCCTGTCGTAACCTTTGGCAAACAACATATTGAGCAGAGTTCTGATAGTGAAGTCCTGACACTTGTCGAAGCAATAAGGTCCGCCAAAACCTATGAAACCGATGACGTTGCTTATGTCAACGTTATACCTGTCCTGATCAGCCTTCGAATAGCAGAGGATCGATGTCAGATGAGCTCCTGCAGAAGGTCCCGAGACTACGATCCTGGAAGTATCTATGTTCCTGCCGCTTAGAAACTTAACAGCCTCATTAAATCCATAGCAGACATCTTCGATCTGTGCGGGATACTTGAACTTTGTCGACAGCCTGTAGCCCATTGATATGCATCTGTAACCTGCTTTTGCGATGCTCTGGCCGACATAGTCGAAGTCTTTGGGTGTTCCTGACTGCCATCCGCCGCCGTGGACCCAGATTATCACCTTATCGCTGTTAACCTTATCGGGTTCATAGTATAAGAAATACTGGTCTTTGTGACCTCCGTATGGGATATGTTCCGGAGTAAATGTTTTCTTAGCCTTGGCAAGTCTTCTGAACAGGCCGAAATAACTTAAGTTTTCTCTTGTTGAATCTTTCATTCCCTATCCCCTTTTCCGTTCCGAAAGCAATTATACAACTTTATTGAGCAACAGCCTGCTTTCGCTTCTTCAATTCTTTTTTACGGATATACATGCACTCGTCGGCCCTGAGGAAAACATCGTCATAACCCGAGTCGTTATCAGGATCGTATATGCCTATTCCTGCTGCGACTATTACTCCGCCGTTTTCCAGATTAGATTCAACCTGCCTGTTGAAAGAGCCGAACAGTTCATCACGGCTGTTGTAATCGTCGTTAGTAAGGAATGCCACGAACTCATCTCCGCCGATCCTGAACACAGGGCTGTGTTTGAACACTCCGCAGATGAGCCTGCATCCGTCCTGAATATACTTGTCGCCTGCGTCGTGACCTTGTGTGTCGTTGATGATCTTCAAGTCATTAAGATCGAATACCACGATCGCAAATTCAGTGATCGTACCGTTCTTGACGTCTTTCTCGATAATGCCTTTGGACTCGGTATATGCATTGATATTTCTTACATTCGTCAGCGGGTCCTTATACGCTACTGTCATGACCATACCGAGCTTGCGGCTGCTCTCGACCCGCGCTTCGACCACAACGAATGAATGGATGATCGTCGTCGATATGAGGCATCCTATTGTGTAGAAAGGCATTAGCGGGTAATTAGCCTGAAGCATGATGAAGAACGCCATGATGAGTCCTGAAAGACATATCGCGAAGTGAGGTTTATTGCTTCTGTCCTTGATCCTGACTGCAGCGATAAGAGTATCAAGCGCTATCAGCGAGAACATAACGAGCTGGATGTAAAGGATTATATAGCGCGCCGAACTTGCCACGTACTCGCCTTCTTCAGTAAAGTAAAACATGATCGGCACGAAGTAGTTTACGATAAGCGCAATAGCTTCCGCTCCGAACAGGACCCAACCTACCGTCTTGAGCACATTGGTCCAGAACCTGTTCTGATTTAGGAAAACAGCAATAAACCTGACCCACATGAATACGCTGAGACCCATGGACAGGAAGAATATGACCGTATCCACATAAACCAGGGGAACAATACCCAGGTCCAGGAGAATTCCCCAGAAGCTGTCTGCTATGTAGAAGATCATTATTACAAAAAGGAACCGGCGGTACTTATAGCGCAGCTCGTGATTACCATCCTTACTCTTGCCGAATAAGGAATCCGCATTAATTATCAAGTGCAGTATTAATGCCAAAATGCCGACGCTGGAGTAATACATCAACCGGTGCCTTTCTTAAAGAATTTGTAAGATGTTAGGATTATCTTATCATTCAAAAATGTACATTTTTATCTGAAATGCGTAAATAATATATTACGCGCGCGAAAACAGCATAATTCGGAAGATACTGCTTATTGCTGTATAATCAACCTTGATAAACGGAGGATTCCCAATGATCATCAAGGCTTCGCCTTCAGATCTTATGATCGTAAGGCATATCACACAGACAACCATAAGGACCGTCTACCCCAAGTACTATCCTGCCGGGGCAGTCGATTTCTTCAGCGCACATCATTCAGATGAGCATATAGTCAAAGACCTGGAAGAAGGAAACGTATATCTCCTTGAATCAGAAGGCTCATATGTAGGTACCGTTACCATCAACGATAACCACATCAACCGCCTTTTCGTTCTTCCTGACTGCCAGCACAAAGGCTGCGGAAGGGCATTAATGGATTTTGCGGAGGAAAAGATTTTCGAACACTATAAAACCATCGAACTGGATGCATCATTCCCCGCCAAGCCCATCTACTTAAAGCGTGGTTACAAAGATATCGGATATGACATCATCGATACGCCTAACGGCGATAAGTTATGCCATGACATCATGGCCAAGGAGGCAACATGATAAGAGAAGCCGAAGCAGGAGACCTTAACGAATTACTTGAACTCTACCTGTCCCTTCACGAAGACAGCATTCCTGAAGATAACGAGCATCTGCACAATACCTGGGAGCAGATAATGAACGATCCTAACCATCACATCATCTTAAACGTGATCGACGGTAAGATCGTATCTTCATGCGTGTGCGTTATCATTCCAAACCTTACAAGAGGTGTCCGCCCTTACGCATTCATTGAGAACGTAGTCACTCACGAAGACTACCGCTGCCGCGGACTTGCAAGCGAATGCTTAGACTATGCAAAACAGATCGCGATCGCCAACAACTGCTACAAGATGATGCTCCTCACGGGCTCCAAAAGGTCTTCAACATGGAACTTCTATGAGAAGGCAGGCTACAATCACAATGACAAAACAGCTTTCTACCAAAAGCTTTGAGGCAATAGAATGAGCAGCTATAAACTTATCGACAAAGATACCTACTACCGCAAAGGCGTATACCGCCACTTCACCGAAGACTGCAAATGCTCCGTCTCCATGACTGCAAGAATAGATGTTACTGACCTTGTTACTTACTCAAAATCCAAGGGCACCAAGTTCTATATCAACTTCCTGTACATCTTGTGCAAAGCTTTAAACTCCAGAGAAGACTACCGCATGCAATACTTCTGGAAGACAGACGAGCTCGTCTGCTTCGACAAGATCAATCCCACCCAGTACATATTCCACGATGACACCGAGACATGCACTCCGGTCTACACCGAATATTACGAAGATTATGAGAAGTTCTATAAATGTGCCGAAGCTGATATTGAAGCAGCCAAAAACACACGCGAATATCTGCTCGACAGTGAGAATCACCCTAACTGGTTCGATGCATCTTACGTTTCCTGGCTGTCATACGATTCGCTGAATATAGAGCTTCCTGACGGTTACCTGTATTTCCTGCCCATCATCAACTGGGGCAAATACAGAGAAGAAAACGGCCGTCTCACGATGCCCGTCACCATCCGCATGAACCACGCGATTGCCGACGGATATCTGGTCGCAAACGTGTACCGCCTTCTTGAGAATGAAATAGCGGAGTTTATAAATGAGTCTTGCCATAATTCCATATGACGACTCACTGAAAGAGTCCTTATTCGAATTCTACGCAGACTGCTTTCCTAAGATCGGAAAGAGTTTCGACCCTGAAGGAAGACACGACTTTTATAACCACATCGGCGAACACTTCGAATCTTTCTGGTGCCTTACTGATGAAGGCAGCGTAAAGGGGTCAGTCGCGATAAGAAGATTCAGTGATGATACGGCTGAACTCAAAGCCCTTTACCTGTCAGAAGAACTGCGCGGTCAGGGCTTCGGATATAGGCTCTTCGACCTTGCGATCTGCTATGCCCGCGAACATGGTTACAGGCGTGTGGTACTTGACTCGATGAAGTCTTACAAAGATGCCCGAAGGCTTTACGACAGGTACGGATTCAAAGAGATCGACAGCTATAACGATAATGCGTTTGCGGAAGTGTTTATGGAGCTGGTCTTCTAATCAGAGCCTGATCTCCATATATCCGCAGGTAAACGGGAAGAAATCAAACTTCTTAGTATAAAGGTGGACAGCGCCGTTTTGCTCATACCACTTGCGCAGGACCTGATTCTCCTCAACGATGCTGAGATCAAGTTTCTCATAACCGGCTTTACGGGCCTGTTCCACGGCATGCCGGACCAGTTCTTTTCCGTAACCCTTGTGCCTGTATTCAGGAAGGACCGAGAGGCTTCCTAATTCGCACTCATTGTTATCGTTCATGAGCAGATTGTAGTATCCGCAAAGAACACCGTCATCAACATAGACGAACATCAATCTGTTCTGCACATCAAGCTGATAAACAAGTCTGTCATCGTTAACGGCAAACGCAGTAAAACGCGGCGCATTCTCTTCGGTAAATCCGAATTCATCTGCGACCGTCATAAAGCTCTTCCTGATAATATCCACACAGACGGGGATCTCGTCACGTGTCATCTCGCGTATCATATAAATCTCCTGTTACAGACTGATCTCTGTAACAGATTATACGCTCATTACTCATATCATTGCACAGTTCGATATTCATCCCGGACACATCGTATGCAAAAACAATATCTTCAAGCCCTTCGTGAGCTTCGATGAGATCCGCAAAAACATTATCTGCATCTGTCAGGAGCCCGCGGTTATAGCGAAGCGTTTTCTCATTCTCAAATATCGCGTTGTAAAGGATCCCGGATTCGACCAGATCCTGGAAGAAGTGACTGCCGTAAGACAGTTCGGGATTATATCCGGCCTTGGAATCGGATATCTCACAGATCGCATCAAATTCACTGATGTCTGCAAAAGAAGTCGGAACGCCGAGCTCAGGCGATGTAGTTCCGATACGGCCGGGGACCATAAGAAGCATCTTCTTATCCTGCCCTCTCATCTTCCAGTTAAGCTTGCCGATTGCATTTGCGACATTGTACTTATCTCTATAAGGCATGTTGTAGTAGTTGACAGGATCGACATAGACAATGACATCGATCTTCTCAGATCTCGACAGGCCCATGGCAGAGCCCTTGCATTCGAAGAGCACATCCTTATCTTCGATATTCTCAGGAATGGTAACAGCACCTGAATCCCGGAACACCTGCAGCGGCCTGCACTGAAGGATGTTGATCACATAGTCTCCGTTCTCGGCAAGATTGATGGTGAATTCAGTATCAACGGGATATTCATATTCAGCTTCAATCGTGTTGAGAATGTCGCTCATCTGCTTCATGATGGTTTCTTTTGCAACAATTCCTTTGCACGATATGAATTCGATCACGCGCCTTTGTCCGCGTTCTCTGAACTCACGCTCGGCATCGTAATCGTGTTCAAGCAGGAGCTGCTTTAAAAAGTCCGGCATGTGAGGCTCTATAACATTAAGTGTTACCTGCTTGAGCTTGCCTTCCGCACGGTCAATGAGTTCGAGTTTTCTCTGTGAGAATTGGTGTCTCTCGCCGCTGGTCTTATGTGAATCCGCAAGAGGCTTATCAAGGCTTACGAGCCTGGGATATGAGCCTTCCGTTCTGTCCACGGCAGAAGTTCCGAGACCCATAACGAGACGGAGCATTCCGGCATTAGGATCGAGTGATTCCATGAATCGGTACGGGCTGTATGAATAGCCTACGCCGGCTGCACACGGCATATAGTATTCGCCGTAGTAAGAACCTGATACACGCTGAATAAGAAGTGCCATCTGCTCGTCACGGGCCTGAAGTCCTCTCCTGCTTCTGTAGTCCAAAGCAGACTTGCTCATGGTGCTTGCATAAACTGTTCTTATCGCATCTTCAATCTCTTGCAGTCTTTGATCCATGTCACCCGAATTAGGACAGAAGACCGATTCGTACTTGCCTGCAAATGCGTTTCCAAAGCCGTCTTCGAGGATGGAACTTGAACGGACGATGATGGGGTCCTGTCCATAGTATTCAAGAAGCTTTACAAACTCTTCTTCCATGTCACGAGAGAACTTGCCCTTTAGCAGGCGGTCAGCAAATTCATCAGCAAGCGAGAAGAATTCTTCCTTGCTCCTCTGGCGGACGCGGATGTCCCAGAAATGGTTTTCGACGATGAAGGTATAGAAAACATCTGAGCCCATGTAGAACGAATCGTGAGGCTCGAAGTTATCGAAGATATCAGGACGCTTGTTCTCGATTATCTTACGCGCCAGGAGCATGCCCGTCGCTTTGCCGCCGATCATGCCGGTACCGATCATGCGCTTTTTAACACTGAAGTAATCTTCCGGACGGAAGTTCTCCTTGATCATCACACGCATTCTCTCGTCGCGGGACATCATGATGTTGCACATCCTGTTGCACTGCTCAGTAACGTCCATGCCGTTCTCGTACATGGTCTCAGTCATTGCAAAGAATCTGTCCCAGCTGTCCATATTTCCGCGGTCGGAATTCGATGCTTCCTTCTGCAGGAGCTGATAGAAACGGCTAGCCAGTACGCCGTCTAAGATAGGCTCGAACTTGCCGTTATCAGGCTCATAAAGGTGCGGCAGGAACATCGTCTCTGAATATCTGTTCCACACCTTATCGGGACGCACATAAACGTTAGAATTATCAGAGTAGACATCAAGGAATAACTGCGTGGTATCCCTGATCTTTGCTATCGCCTTGAACGAGTGCTTGCCTCTTATCAACGGGAAGTATGCGACTGTATCAAGTTGGAAGAGATAGGGACACGTAACCTGGAAGAAGTTGCCCATCATGAGGTCAGTTGCCCAAGCGGTCTGAAGTTCTGACAGACAGTCGAAAACATAGAATGCATCGTAGCCTTCCTTCTCAATAATCTCGTGAATAGCAACAGTGAATGTCTCGAACCTGTGAGACAGTTCTACATTCACGATCTTAAGACCTTCCTGCTCTTCGAAGAAGGGTTCGTGAGATGCAAATCTTATGTAGATGAGATTCCTCTTATCCTTTATAGCCTGCGCAACATAAGGCTTTACGAACAGTTTGAAATCTTCGAGTGTATCAACTCTCCAGACAACATTGTCTCCCAGACGGATGTTGTCAAACCTCTCGTCCATTTGGGGTATTCCGGACATTACTCTATCAAATGCTGCCATAGATCGATCCGCCTTAATACTTTTAATCTATGATAGCATCGCTTAGGCATCTGTTACGGTATGATACCTATACTTTTTTGTTGTGTGTATTCATACCGAAACAGTAATGTTCGGATCAGAAAACTATAACTTCGCAGCAATCGTAATTAAAGTACACAAGATAAGAATCAGAAACAATGATGCGCGAAGCGTAAGAATATTCAAATGTGTGATTCACGTCAACCTCAATGCTTCCGAGAAACTCTTTCTCCGTAAGATCCAAATTCGATCTGTAGAACATGAGCATTCCGTCTTCGATGACAGCATAATAAACTTCGCTGTTATAAACATTTGCCGCCACTGTTTTTATTATTGAAGTTCCACCTGTTATCTGTCCATGTGGTTTTGCTGAGATATACTGGAGATAAGAATAAGACATGTGAATCTCCGCCTCGAGTTCATAATCGGGCACTCTCCATTGCTCGATCCAGAAATCAGATTCACCATTCTCAAACATGATCCAATACCACGGCCACGTGGCACCGTCAGTTTCCCACTGATCGAGATTAGCGTAACAGACAGCCAGTTCATCCTCTCCGATGCTCCAGGCATACTTTTCCAGTGACTTTTTATCCAGGATCCCGTCCTTGATCTTCACTCTCCAAATCTCTTTTTGCTCACTGACGGTAATGTATAAGTAATCGCCCCTGACACCAAGAAGATATGTTGAACTGCCGAATACATATTTGCGGTCAGCAGATACGTGATTTGAATTAAACACATCAGTCATTCCGGTATTTACGTCATAACTGCCGATCATGAAACCGTACTCTTCGTCGTGCTTATACTTGGAATAGAAAACTGTATCCTCATGCTTAGCAACAGTTCTCTGACCAACAAACTGGTCATCAATTACTTCAATGCTTCCATCACTATCTAAGCTGATAAACTTGGTATATTCATCGCTGCCTTCAACAGGAAAGCTGCAGACTAAATACAATGTGTCATCGATAGAAACACCGCCGTGCAGAGAATTGCAGCCTTCTGTCTCAAACCGTTCGTCAATCCTCGGAAGGTCCCTGTTATAATTCTCATACCCGCATTTCACAATAAATGCAGGCATAACAAACAGCATTGACACTGCTACTGAAAAAGCTGTAATTGCTATTCCGGGAATAAGCAGTTTGACGGTTGTCTCAGCCTTGTCTTTTACAGCAATGTAGATCTTATAACCCAATGCAAAAACGAGCCAGAGATTAGCTCCGATAAACAGCATCGACTCCTTCAGATCCGTACTCAATAAACACTGCGTCCTGAAGATCAAGTAATAAACAAAACTTGCTATAACAGGCAGTGCAGATCCGGCAATCTCATAATAAACGGCTGACAATGCAAGGATGTTATTCTTTGAATGGATGCGCGAGAAAACAATCGACAGTATGATCAGCACCAACGAAGCTCCCACAATGACCAGCATCATGTAATAGATATGAGTCAGTTTATAGGTAAAGGCTTCAGGCACAAAAACTCCAACGAGTTTTTGCGGCATCCAATATGAGAATGCCACGCCTTTGACAGCTACTGACACCAGCAGATACAGCAAGACTAAAAAGGACAGTCCTTTTGTTACAATTGAATCGTCTATCTCTTTATATTCCGTCATTCCCATATCCCCCGCTTATTAACTGAATAATATCACAGTTTCAGCGCCATGCAGACAGCACCTTCGAGTTTG
Source organism: Saccharofermentans sp. (assembly GCA_024695565.1). The sequence goes on from JAILHX010000067.1 coordinate 89,388, forward strand.
TCATAAGGCGGATAATTCTCGATCATCATGTAACCGCGTTTTTCATATAATCCGACTGCGTCTTTCATAATTGGACGTGTCTGAAGGATCGCTCTTTTAAACTTCTTCTCCCGCGCTTTGTCTTCTATCCTGTCCATCAGTTCGGTCGCGATGTGTCTGCCGCGATAATCAGGTTCAACCCATACACGCTTTATCTCAACATCAGAATCGTTATACTTCTTGAGACCTGCACAGCCGACGGCAATACCGTCCATATAAGCCAGCAGGACATCTGAAATGCTCTCGGATAAATTGTATGGAATAAATCCTTCGCGATTCTTTTTGCCGCCAACGACAGAACTGTAGTAATCTTCAGTCTCAAGATAAAACTTGTGGAATACTTCGTTGTTTCCGTCTGTCCAAATGAACTCAAGTTCTGTCATACTCATCCTCTAAGATTGAGAAGAACATTCTTCCTTCGTATTTACCGTCGATATAGAAATAATCTCTTAACGTTCCTTCGTATGTGAAACCGCACTTCTCGATTACTTTCTTCGAAGGTGCATTAGAAGGTCTTACACATATTTGAACCTTGTGGAAACCGATTTTGTTAAAGCCGTAATCGATTACCGCCTTCGTCGCTTCAGTAGCATATCCTTTTCCCTGGTATGCCGTACCGATACAGTATTCGATCTCGCCGAAATGGCCTGATGTATCAACCAGAAAATACGCAATCTGGCCGATACATTCACCTGTTGATTTCTCGATAACCGCCCACCTGAAAAAGTATTTTTTGCTGTAACCTCCGATGTATTTATCGAGGAGCTTATTCACTTTTTCCAAAGTCTTGTAAGATGGCTCGCCATACATCTTCTGGACATAGTCATCGCCTGCCCAGTTGTTCATCATGGAAGATGCATCTTCGTATGTAAAAGCTCTTAAGATAAGCCTCTCAGTCTCAATTGTCTGTGTTCCGCATGCATTCATATGTATTTCTCTCTTTTTGATTTTCATCGATTATAACATTGAGCCTTTAAAGTTAATAAAGTACAATTGTAGCAATGCGCAAACACTATATCGACAATTTAAGGAGCCTGGTAATACTCCTCCTCATTCCGTACCATGCCGCACAGGCGTGGAATACGTGGGGCGAACCCAATTATATGATGTTCGGGACAAGCAGGGCCCTAAGCAGCATTATCGTAGCCTTCAGTCCTTTCATTATGCCTCTGCTCTTCCTTCTCGCAGGCATGAGCACCAGATTTGCATTAAGCAAAAGGACCGCCGGACAATACATTCTGGAGAGAGTTAAGAGACTTCTGGTGCCGCTTATCTTCGGAACCGTGGCATTTGTTCCGGTAATGGCTTATTTTGCAGACAAGTATAACTTTGGTTACTCAGGATCGTTCCTGGCACACTACAAAATCTTCTTTACTACTCTTACGGATTTTACGGGAGCTGACGGAGCGTTCTCGTTCGGCCAGTTCTGGTTTCTGCTCTATCTTTTTGTGATATCACTGTTCTGTCTTGGGATAATACTCCTGCAGAAGAGATTACTGCCAAAAGCTGACGGCAATGCGCCATTATGGCTCGTCCTTCTGCTGGGACTTCCGCTCCCTTTTATCAGCGGTCTTCTAGAGATCGGCGGAAAGAGCTTCGTTGCATATGCTTATTTGTTCCTGCTGGGATATTATGTTTTCGCGAACGACGAAGTAATAGACAGACTCAGCAGATTCAGATTCATCTTCCTTGCAATAGGTCTTATATCCGGCATCGCGAATGTTTATATGTTCATCTGGTCAGGCATATCTTTCGGATTTATCAATAACGCTGCAAATTACATGACCCAATGGTTCATGATCCTCGCGCTGCTTGGCATCGGCAGGGAACACCTAAACACAGGCGGCAGATTATCCAAATATGCATCGCAGAGATCGTTCGCATTTTTTAGTCTGCATTTTATCTTCGTGGTAGTAATGCAGTATCTGTTTGCGGGACTTCTTCAGAACAATACATTCCTGCTCTACCTGCTGCCGGTGATCGCATCTTACATTCTTACTGTCTTATTGAGTGAAGTATTTGTCCGCCTGACTCCGTTAAGTTTCCTGATCGGTGTCAGGCGTGTAACCAAAAACAATTAAGCTTCTCTTAAAGACCTGTTTACGCCGTTTTCAGAAGTATCTGTCGATGAGGTCTTTTGCTATCCTTAAGCCTTCGCCTGTGTACTCGCGGCATTCCTTGATCGCCGCCATCTTATTGCCCTGTTTTACAAGCTCTTTATAGCGCGCTTTCTGATCATCCGGAAGCCCTGCATATACTTCCTCAAGATATTTCCCGTATTTCCTTGTGTCATTTACCAGTTCTGCCGGGCTCTGTTGAACATGTGTATTCTCCGGCTTGTACTGTTCGGCTATACGCTGCTGCGCCTCCTGCGTTGAAGCAACCTGCTGCACAACGGGAACTCTTCCGTTCTGCTTAATGAATTCGACCATCTTGCCGACTGTTACGGCATCATTGGCGCGGAGAAAATGGAGTGATAAGATCTCTTCTCCCTCAGAGCCCTTGAAAACCAGACTCGGAGCAATATTCCTGCTTCCGCGGCGGTAGTGATCATAATCTGAGATATAGAATACCTTGTCATCATTATCGGCATCAGTATATTTGACGGTTGCCTTGCGCTCGTCAATGACAAGAGAGGACTCCTTAAATCTGAACGGCATTCTGCCGATCAGGACCATTATTGCAAGACCGATTGCAAGCGCGATCACTGCAGGTATCCACGCCTTATCATCAAGATATTCTCTGCCAATAAAATAAGCTATTGCCGTCGGCAGTATTACCAGGAATCCTGAGAAAGTGATCAGGGCCATTACTTTGAGTTTTTTGGTAAACAGCACGGCATAAAAGACCAGCTGGTCAGGAAGAAACTCATTAGGTGAAGCAGGAGTATTTTTCTGCCTGCCAAACATCGAACCTGTCATGATCAGCATCACCATAAAGAAAACGAAAAGTCCTGCCCCCAGATAATATGGTAAAGCGGAATAAATAAAACTATCCATTCTTGATACTCCTTCTCAGATATCTGATCCTTTATATAACCGGGACCAGAATAGCCTTGTAATAATAGACATGCAATGCTTGGAAGCTTCCATCATCAAACTTGTATTCTGAAGTTACAAGTAAACCATGCTCATCATATGTATATGTTTCCATGGTGACTACGTACACCTCTTCACCTTTGCTATTAACAGTCGTTAGCTCACTTGTCTTGGAGATCATGTTGCCGTTCTCATCATATTCATATGTGTAGGAAGCACGCGAACTTAAGGCCCCACCCCTGGTAACTTCTTTAAATACCAGGTCATGGTGCTCATTGTATTGAAATACACCGGCTTCAAGATTATCACCGGATCCCATAGAATAATCATTATTATTTCCATAGGCATCAAATACGTATATAGCGGAAGAATTGACAAATTCCCGCGTACTCCGGACAACTTCACCATTATCGTATTCATAGGTCATCTTATAATTATCATGCTGTTCGCTGATCAGATAGCCGCCGTCATTGTAATACCTTGTGACATATTCCGGTTCTTTCGCTTCTACCTCATCGCTTATTACCGCAAAACTCTCATAATAAGGAACATCCTCGTAGTTGACTTCGAATTGACGGATGATGCCATTTCCGTCCTTCAAAGAGATAAGGTGGCCTTCTTCATCATACTCAAGAAAGTGTTCGTAAACCTCATCGTTGTAGAGCTGCGTTTCTTTGTAGTAAATGAGTAATCCGTCGTCATTATATTGATATTCAAATTCGATATCAGGAAAACCTGCACTCCCGACATAACCTTCGTGAGTCTGCTTTTTGCTTATTATATTGCCGTTATCATCATAAGTTTTCTCATATAGCTCGTAACCGTTATCCGTGGCTTCGCAATAGTAAATAACCCGTCCCTGCTCATCGTATTTATACAGATACTCGTACAAGTTATCGTTGTAATTAACCCGCTGTTCTTTGACAAGAACATAATCGACTTCCATACCTTCCGGAATATCCCCGTCCCATTCTTCAACGAAGTTGCCTTCAGCTATAGCATCCCGGACAGCCTCCTGATTCTTGGTAGATTTGCCGAGACCAAACAAGTTCAGGCATCCGGTCGCAGAGATAGCCATACTTGCGGCACAGATAACACTTACTATCTTTTTTGCTTCTTGAGCAGTATGTTTGTTTATCATTCCTCTTATCCTCGGATTTGGTTTTTTATCTCTCACAGAAGAATTCGACCTGTTCACCAAGAGGACCGAAGCAGAATGCCATCCTGATCGGATATTCCGGTGTTGAACCGATAACCTTGTCGACAGGTTCGACTATTATCTCAAACCCGGCTGCTCTTACCTTCCCGACGATCTCATCAACATCATCAGTAAGCAATGCTATATGCCTTATGGCACCAAGCTGATGTGTGCCCTCTGCGTTAGTAAAGATCTCTATGAAACCGTTGCCGGTATCGATCATTATTCCTTCAGGCCATTCGCGGCATATCTTCAATCCCAGAAGCTCGATGTAGAACTCCTTGACTTTGCAAAGACCTTCAGGCGTTCCGCACTTCATTGATATATGGTGAATTCCCTTGATCATTTTATCCCTCTCGATTGATTATTCTAATCTCTTTCCCTTGATCTCGCAGACAAGTTCGCGTGAGCCGTCAGGTTTGTCTGTTACGTATTGCCAGCGAAAACTGTCATCCGTGATGTCAGAGAATATCCAATATGTGCTCTCTTCATCATGGACTTTGCCAACCAGACTGTCACCTTCTTTTTTGAAGGTCAGACGCTTCATCGTTCCTGCACAGGTATAGACCACGTCATAGCATTCATTCTGTTTGTTATACATGCGGACCGACGTTCCGTATTCGGCGTCAGGCTGGATATCATTATCCTTCGTTGCACGCGACGGGAAGATGAATATGTCCTGAATACCGGTGCCTTCAAGTATCCGCCTGAAGATCCACTCACCTTTTACGTGACGCTTCCCGCACCCGGTCAGCTCATCGTAATAGTCACAATCCCAGTCACCTAGAAGTGGTGCAAACCAGTCAAATGACTCCGGGATCTTATCTGTTTTTCCGCTTAAGAGCGCTTCTGAAAATGTGTCCATTTTTGTTACTTCCATATTTGATAATCAGACTTTTCGAGGCTTCGGATAAACCCTGAGAACAGCAAATGATATCAGGAAATAAGCTATAAGAAATGGTGTAAGTGACCAGCAGCCAAGAGGCGTTTTGGCCATCTTCCAGCCCTCATTTTTTCCATAACAATATTCTCCTTATGTTTAAAGCATCACTTGCTGATTGCAGTGAGCGGTATCTCCATCTCTTCCTTAGTAAGGCCCGCATGTCCGCCCGGCATCAGCTTCACTTCTTCATGCGTCAGGAATATGGCAGCGCCTGATACTGATATAGCCAGATAATCGCCAAGCATATCACGGAACAGTTTGTGTTCTTTGCCGATGCCGAACAGTTTCTGCTCAATGACTTCTTGTCTTGTAAGCAGCCAAAACTTATCGCCGAAGTTATTTTTAAAGATGGCGGGGAAATCTTCCTTATACTCATCCTTCACCCAAAAGCTGAGCGTTCTGGGTTCTACTGAAGGCATGCGGACAAGACACTTCAGTATCTCGGTATAATCCAAAAGACAGTAGTTGTCACATTCGATCTGACTGTGATCGGCAGTAATGAGAAGAAGTGTATCAGAGAGATTTCCTGCAAAATCTTCAAGCCTTTTCTCAAGTTCTACCATGAGATCATGAGTCTTTTTGTTGTCGGGACCGTTTGCATGTATTGTGCTGTCAGGTTCAGACCAATAAGCATACACAAATTTCTTTTCGGGCTCGCCGCAAAGATCTTCTACACGTTTTAAGATCGCGTCCAGATCTTGAGGGAACGGATCCATAAAAGGCATGGAGGAATAGGCGTTTCCGCCTGCTTCGTTGATCCTGGTAACAATATTCTTATAAGGGCAGTACTTGAATCCTGCATGGAAATCTGCAGCAGGTGCCGGCGTGATCAGATTGCCGTCCTCATCTTCCCTCAACTGTTCGTTGTTAGTAAAGACAGTTACATTCTTATCAAGTTCAGGAAAGTACATGTCCCACCCGAGCCAGCCGTGTTCGTTCGGGTACAGACCTGACAGCACGGAAGTTGTCGCTGCAACTGTCGTCGGCGGGAAAACGGAACTGTAAGATCCTGTCAGATGGGAACGGAGAAAACCGTCCGGTTCCAAGTGCTTCTCAAGGATCGAGATTCCCATCGCATCCATCAAAAGTAAAACAACATTCTTATAATCTTCCTTAAGAAGGTTATCGGCCATAGCCAATGTTGGAGCGCTCGTCTCCGCACCAAATACTTTAAGCAAGGAATTGCTTAAGTTTACCAGGCAATTGTTGTAATCAGGTCTAATGCAATCCATATAAGCCACCAAATCAGTTTTAAGTAGTTTACCATTATTCGCAAATATATTTGTTGAGAAATGGAAATGATATTGAGTGTATAATTACGCTATGTACAAGATTTATATTGTTGAAGATGACAAAGGTATCGCAGACGGCATTAAACAGTGCCTTTCCGCATGGGAGATGGAGGTCTCGGAAGCTTCTGATTTCCGCAATGTGCTTGCGGAGATCAATGAGTTTGATCCCCATCTGATAATTATGGATATTACGCTTCCTTATATGGGCGGATATCACTGGTGCCAGGAGATAAGGAAGACCAGCAATGTCCCTATCATCTTCATCTCTTCAGCTACGGATAACATGAATATCGTCATGGCCATGAATATGGGTGCAGATGATTATATACCCAAGCCTTTTGACCAGAGCGTTCTTATCGCGAAGGTCCAGGCACTCCTGCGCAGAACATATTCATTCAACCAGGGTTCATTCACACTTCAGGCTAAAGGTGCTGTTCTCAATACGAACGACAATTCATTAACCTATAACGGCAATAAGATCGAGCTTGCCCGCAACGAATATAAGATCCTTCTTACTCTCATGCAGAATAAGAACAAGGTCGTAAGCCGCGAGAAGCTTATGGAAGCTTTATGGGAGACCGACAGCTTCGTTGATGAGAATACTCTGACCGTTAATGTCGGAAGACTTCGTAAAACTCTGGAAGCGGCAGGGCTTAAGGACTTTATCAAGACCAGGTTCGGCGTCGGTTACATCCTGGAGGACGGGGAATGAAGCTCCTCGCAAGTTACTTCAGATACCGCGCGAAAATAATCATCACATGCTTCGTTATTGTGGCGATCTTCGTATCTACTGACCTGCTCTTTGATATTCCGAAAATAGCTTTCCTCTATCCTCTTGTCCTTACATTGGCAATTGGATTTATCACCTGCGGAATAGATTTCTTTTTCTTTATCAAAAGACACGATCAGCTTACTCAGAATTACGAAGAACTCCCACAGCCCAAGAATCTTATCGAAGAAGATTACCAGCAGATAATCAGGCTCATGGCTGAAGAAGCTAATATGGCTGATCAGAAAGCATCTGCCGACTACACTGATATGGTTGAGTACTACACCGTGTGGGCACACCAGATAAAGACTCCGATCGCTGCGATGAGACTGAATCTACAATCAGAAGATACCGAATCGGCCAGAAGGCTCATGGGCGATCTTAACCGTATCGAAGCATATGTTGAGATGGTATTAACTTTCTTAAGACTTGATTCCAATAATACGGATTATTTAATTAAGGAATACGATCTCGACGAGATCATCCGCCCTGCCATCCGCAAGTTCTCACGTGAGTTTATAGTAAAGAAACTGAAGCTCGAATATGAGCCCGTCTCATTCAGGACAATAACCGATTCGAAGTGGCTGTCGTTCATTATCGAGCAGGTTATCTCAAACGCCGTCAAATACACATCTGAAGGTTCCGTACGCATTTACATGAATGAGCCAGGCATTCTGTGCATCGAAGATACAGGCATAGGAATCAGCGCTGAAGATCTTCCCAGAATTTTCGAGAACGGTTACACAGGATTTAACGGCCGCGAAGACAAGAGAGCAAGCGGCATCGGTCTTTATCTGTGCAAGAGGATCGCTGATAATCTAGGTCACAAGATCTATGCGGAATCAACAGCCGGTGAAGGAACCAGGATGTTTCTTGATTTAAGAACCAGGAAGATCGGCATCGAGTAAATGTGACAAACGTGTAAGGAATTCGTAAGTACTTTCAATGGAGTGAGTTTTGTATGTTTTCTATACTGTGGCTGACTTAAATGAAAGGAAGCAATGATTATGAGTTTACTGGAAGTAACAGGCGTAAAGAAAATATACAAGGGACGTCGCGGAGGCGCTTCAGTCGAGGCACTCAAAAACGTTAATTTCACTGTTGAGAACGGTGAATACGTTGCCATAATGGGCGAGTCGGGAAGCGGAAAGACAACGCTTCTTAATATCCTTGCAGCATTAGACAAAGCAACATCGGGAACAATTCTTTTAGACGGCATGAATCTCTCAACTATCAAGGATGCAGCCATGGCAAAGTTCCGCCGTGATAACTTAGGTTATGTATTTCAGGACTTCAATCTCCTGGATACATTCACACTCGAAGATAACATCTACCTTCCTCTGGTTCTCGCAGGCAAAAGGCATTCGGACATGAAGGCAAGGCTTGATAAGCTTGCTCCCGCGTTGGGCATCACAGACCTTCTTAAGAAATATCCTTATGAAGTATCCGGCGGTCAGAAGCAGAGAGCAGCCATAGCAAGAGCTCTTATCACAAATCCTAAGATAGTTCTTGCAGATGAGCCTACCGGAGCGCTTGACTCCAAGTCCTCAGATGAGCTGCTCGAACTGTTCTCCAAGGTAAACCAGATGGGACAGACGATCCTCATGGTTACTCACTCCACCAAGGCAGCGAGCCACGCTTCACGCGTAATGTTCATTAAGGACGGCATCATATTCCACCAGATCTACAAGGGCAATTCAACTGATACGCAGATGTATCAGAAGATCTCAGACACTTTGAACCTCCTCGCTCAGGGAGGTGAACTGAAATGAAAATAGGTTTATACCCTAAGATCGCGGCCGATGGTATCAGAAAAAACGGCCGTCTTTATGTGCCCTTCATTGCGACATGCATTCTCATGATTGCAGTATTCTACATCATGCACCTGCTCGGGTTCTCCGATATGCTCCAGAACTTTGCAGGATCAGGTACTGCAAAAGAGACCTTGCAGTTGGGAACAATAATCATGGCTGTGTTCGGAACTATTTTTCTGTTCTACACCCAGTCAACCTTGATCAAAGGCAGAAAAAAGGAATTCGGTTTATATAACGTTCTCGGAATGAACAGAGTCAATCTGGGAAGAATACTGTTTTTTGAGACAGCGATAATCTGGATCGTCTCCATGACAGGGGGCCTTCTGGCAGGAATAGGTCTGTCCAAATTGGCTGAACTCGGATTTGCCAAGATGATCGGTTCCGGCACGAGTTATCAATTCACGATATCATCTGATTCCATCGCTGCAACCACTGTTATTTACAGCCTTATATTCTTGCTTATCTATCTCAATGCGTTAAGACAGATATGGTTTACCAGAACCATCAATCTTCTTCACTCTGATAAGGCAGGCGAGAAACCTCCTAAGGCTAACTGGGTAATCGGCATTCTCGGATTCATCATCCTTATTGCAGGCTATACGATCGCGATCAGGATCGAGTCTCCTTTATCAGCTCTTGTCTGGTTCTTTATTGCAGTCATCCTCATCATCATCGGAACATATCTCGTTCTTATCGCAGGTTCAGTTCTTCTTTGCAGGATCCTGCAGAAAAACAAGACATACTACTATAAGACAAATCACTTCGTATCTGTGTCTTCCATGGCTTACAGAATGAAAAGGAACGGTGCCGGACTTGCCTCAATATGCATCCTCCTTACAATGATCCTGGTAATGATCTCATCTACTTCTGCTCTTTATTTCAACAGAGAAGAAACTTTAAGAAACCGCTATCCTAACCAGCTCAATGTTACTGCCAGGCATGACGGATTTTTCGAGAACTACGAAGAATACACTTCCAAAATGGAGAACGCCGTAAGCAGGTGCGCAGAAGATTTCAGCACAGATATTTCTCATCCGACATCAGTTGCAAGCTATGAATTAAGTGGCTATTACGACAATAACGGATTTGTAGACATTGATCTTGATCCTTATGAAACACTTTCTACGACTTTTGATTTCGACAGAGTCGTACAGGTATACTTCTTTGATGTTGAGACGTACAACCGCCTGAATAACAAGAATGAGTCTTTAGCTCCCGGTGAGATCCTTCTCGGCATAGACGGAAATATCCAGGCCGGCAATGAATTAACGGTCGGAAAGAAAACATTCGAAGTAGTAAAAACGGTCGATTACAGGGCCGGCAATCTGCAGTACGCTGTCGGAACATCAGTAGTATCTACCTTTGTACTGATAGTTGACGATCTTAATTCAGCTGTTGCCGATTACTCTGAATATATCAACAGCTTCGGTGATCCGATGCTCGCATGGTCATGGAGTTACAATTTCGATACCGGCCTCGATTCTGATGGCCAGATGGAAATGCGTGGAAAGATCGGTGAATACATCACAGAAGAAATAAACGATCCTGAATTTGTAAGATTTTACAGTTTCAGCCGTGATGCTGAGAGAGAAGATTTTGTATCTACATTCGGCGGTCTCTTCTTCCTCGGAATACTCTTAAGCATCATCTTCATGGTATCCTGCGTGCTTATAATCTACTACAAGCAGATATCTGAAGGCTATGAAGATCAGTCAAGGTTCGCGATCATGCAGAAGGTCGGAATGACTAAAGAGAACATAAAAACGAGCATCAACTCACAAATGCTTACTGTATTCCTCATTCCTATCGCATTTGCGTGTATCCACCTGGCAACAGTCCTGCCGATCGTACACAAGCTCCTCCTGCTTTTCGGTCACAATAACATTCCGCTGCTTCTCATTACAGCCGGCATCTGCGTGCTTGTCTGCGGATTGTTCTACGGTCTGACGTATAAGTTTACTTCGAACGCTTACTATAAGATCGTGTCATAAGGACATGACGTAGATCTGACAGGGATTGGCTTCATCCCAGTACAGAGGGAACACTTCGAACTCTTTGAAGCCGCAGCTGATATAGAAATGATTCGTAATATCGTAATCAGTATACATGCCCATTCGGACAGTCTTGACCTGCATAAAGGAATAGCCTTCCGAATGGGCTATTTCTTTTGCTTTCTCGACCAACGCCCTGCCGATACCGCTTCTGTGACGGTCCTTCACGACACCCATGACCGCGAGTTCAACCGTAGCATTGCCTGTCTCCTTAAGACACAGGAAGCCGTCGTACACGCCGTCTTCCTCGTTAGCGATAAAGATCCAGTCTTTGCAGTCATTGATATATCCTTCGCGGGATTCCTCAACCTCGAACCATTCAGTCAGAGCTTCCAAAACTACACGTGCAATCCGACCCTTAAGGGCCTTATCTTCAATAACTTTTATCATTTGATTATTCCTTAAAATCCCGAGATGCCTAATTATGAATCAGGACACAGGCTCGGGCATCTTCTCGCCCATGTACTTCTCGTAGAATTCCTTGTACTTCTTCTCACTGGCTGCATCGCGGCGGTGCTTAAAGTCGTGCATGTAAGTAGCCGGATCAGTAGTATTTGCATACTTGAAACGGTAAGCAATGGCCGCAATATTGAGGCTGTGTTCCGCGATCCTTACGCAGCTGTACAAGATGTCGTTAAATACGAACCCCTGCATTGTGGTGCATTTACCCGTAGCAAGACGTTCAACGTGTGCTGCCTTGAACTGGTCGCTCATCTCGCTGATTACGATCCTCAAGGGTCCTACATCTTCCGCTCTGGCCGCATTGCCAGACTTATAGCAATCAAGGGCAATTGTATAAACTTCCTTAACTGCCGGGATTATCCTGTTAAGTTCCTCCAATGCTTCGTCAGAGAATGCAAGGCGTTTATTGAACATCTCTTCGGCGGAATTGGACAGATAATTCGCGTGGTCAGCAATACGCTCAACCTCGCCTATCGTCTGCAATAAACTCGAGGACCTGTTCTTATCTTCAACAGACAGGTGCTGGGTCGTTGTAAGCTTCATGAGGTAAGAACCTAAGTGGTCCTCAAAACCGTCAATAACTTCCTCATTCTTCTTGATGTAAGCAAAGTCATCATTGTTGTATCCGTTTATGAGCATTGCCATAGACTTATCAAGACCCTTCTGAGCCTTACCGATCATCTTGATGATGGAGTTGCGGCACTCGGCTACAGCGATAGGAGGTGTAAGCATAAGTCTCTCGTCGAGCTTGAACTCCTGCTCCTCGTCAGTATCCTTTACGATCAGGTTCGCAAGCTTGATAAGGAGTTTGCTGAACGGGAAGAGAACTATCGTATTGCCGACATTGAATAATGTATGGCAAACGGCAATTCCGAATATGCTGATAGTATTGTTCATGAACGAGAAGTTGAAAATGGCATTGAGTCCATAGAAGACGACCATCCAGATGCATGTGCCGATGACCTTGATAAGAACATGGATCATGGTAACTCTCTTAGCAGCACGGCTGACACCGATGGAAGACAGGATCGCCGTCATACAGGTTCCGATATTGGCACCCATGATGATCGGGATGGCTACACCGTATGTGATCTGACCTGTCATTGACAAGGACTGCAAAATACCGATCGATGCGGCAGAACTCTGGATAACACCCGTTACTACAGTACCTGCAAGGACACCGAGGAACGGATTGTGGAAAGCCGTAAGAATATTTGTGAAGCTCTCCATCTCACGGAGAGGCGCCATTGATGTGGACATCATGGTCATTCCCTGCATGAGGATTGAGAAACCTATAAGCATCGAACCGATATCCTTATGTCTCTGCTGCTTGCAGACCATGAGCATGATAATACCGATCAGGGCAACGATAAGAGCAAAGCATGAAGGCTTCAGGAACTGGAGCAGGATATTGTCATTACCGTCGATACCTGACAGGGACAGGATCCATGCAGTAAGCGTAGTACCAATATCTGAACCGAAGATTACTCCGACAGTCTGAGGAAGCTCCATGATTCCCGAGTTAACAAAACCGATGAGCATGACCGTCATCGCAGAAGATGACTGGATGGCGATAGTGATCACGGCACCGATCGTAAGACCCTTGAACGGATTATCTGTTGCCTTGCGCAGGAGCTTCTCAAGCTTACCGCCTGCAGTCTTCTTCAACGATTCGGACAAAATGCGCATTCCATAGAGGAAGAACGCCAGTCCTCCGAACAAAGTAACAAACGAAAAGATGTCCATATAAACGCCTCTCAGCTCATAAATAATATTTTTCCGACTCTAATTTTAATATCTAAATGTCAATATGTAAAATCCCTTTTTATTACATTTTTAGAATAGATAGATGTTTATCTATATGTAAGATCATCAATGTGTTCCCGGGCATATAAGAAGCCGGCTCATAAGCGGTTGCGCCGCTTGTGATCCGCTGATAAGCAGATCCACGCGAGATTCGCGAAAAGAGCTGTTTTCGAGCTTTGCTTCGTGAATAACCGGGTAAAAGTGAACTTGTTGCCAAGGTGTGTTTGATGCCCCGGGTGTACGTGCCGTTATCTTGGCAGAGCACCAACCCGATACCGCTGCATGTACATGAAAAATGCTTTTTTGAGGGTAAAAAATGTACGAGCTTCTATCCGGCTTCTTCCAAACAGTGCGGGCAAATTTCGGGCGTTTTCGCCGAGGAAAACGCCCATGTTTCCGCCCGCAGTGTTTTCCGGACTTTGCCGGGCATGTTGAAAAAGGCGTCTCACAAGCGGAAAACCCTTATGAGACGCCCCGGTTCAGTAATTTGATAAGGAGTTACATGTCGTCAGCGCCGCCGAGCGAACCTGTACCTACGTTTCCGCCGGAACTTACCTGGAGTTCGAGCTCGTAATAGTATCCGCTTCTGAAAGTGAATTCAGGATCGTAACCATTATAGAGCTGTGAATATGTTCCGTCCTCACCGAACAGGTCAATCTCGCCAAACCACTCAGTTCCGTAACCTACCTTAATGGTATATGTACCTGCCCAGAGCCAGAGCGTTATATAGTCGCCGGGTCTTATGAACGACTGGGCCACAACGTTGCCGTCTGAATCGTAAATTCTGATGAACAATGACTGAGTGCCGGAAGGTGCATAGATCGTAAGATCGATACTGCCGTCGTCATATCTGTAATCACCGGTCTCAGGAAGCGGCTGATAGCAGGACGCCGCTCTGTCGGAAGAATCCTTGAATCTCGGCATTGAGTCAAAGATCTCCAATGCTTTGTAGTACTCTCCGTTGTTATAGTATGTCTCAGCTTCGGCATAAAGACCGGAGTAGTAATCAAGATCTGCCTGGACCATAGCAGCCATGGAGGCGGAATCCTTGAAATCTCCAAGGTTCTCAAAGATTTCGATAGCCTCCTCAAAACCGAATTCGGTCCACAGATCGTTAGCATAGATATACCAGAGGCCCTTGACGGCGTAATCAGTCAGTTCTGTTTCTTCCTCGCCCTCGGGTTTCATAACATCTTCAACAGCCTGAGGATCTTCGACAAAAACACCATACAAATAATAGGTATCACTGACAAATTGCTGTTCAGCATCCTGAGGATTGTCAAGATATGCGAGTTCAAGATCATCAATCTGGATGCCATAGAGTATTACCAGCGCTTCCATCCAGTCGTCGTTTGCCTCGTAAGCATATGCCTGGCAGATGAGCCCATCATATCTGTACTGGTCATTGAGAAGAACAAGAGAATCAAATTTATCTGCAGCATCCTGATAACGGCCTGCATCCTTATCCTCAAATGCAGCCTTTACGATCTCATACTCTTCAAGCAAAGCCTTAGCGTCCTTGCCTTTAGCGTCTTTCCCGAAAAAATCTTCACGGTCACTTAAGATCTCGATAACCGCATCGTAATCCTTCGCCGCAACGAGCTCATCGATCGTCTGGTAGTCCAGTTCCTTCTGGGCATATTCAGCCCAATACTCGGAATCCTTATATGTGTTAAGAGCAGTAAACGTCTCAAGCGCTTCCTCATAGTTCCCGTCATCAATAGCTTCCAGGCCCTGGTTATACTTGCTCGAGAGGATAAAGAAGAATGCGCCGATACCGCCGCCTATAAGGATAACAACGCCGAGAACAATGGCGCCTATGATGATAAACGGCTTTGCTGACTTCTTCTTTTTGGGCTTTGCCGCCACAGCAGGTGCAGGTGTTTGAGCTGCAGGTGCTGATTCAACTGCAGGAGCCGGTTCCGCAACTGGTTCCACTACTGAAACGGGTTCCGCAACCGGAGCCGCTTCTGTAACAGGCGCTGTAACCGGAACAGGGACTGTAACCGGGGCCGGTTCCGCAACTTGTTCCGCAATGGGTTCCACAATTGCAACTCGTTCCGCAACGGGTTCCACAACCGGAACGGGCTCAGCAGCAGGTGCCGCTTCGACAACAGGTGCAGGTTCAACTATAGGTTCTGTAGCAGGTGCTGCCACGGGCTGATTATCTGCTACGGGTGCTGCTTCAGGAAGTCTCGTTCCGCAATAGCCGCAAAACAGACCTCCATCTACCTGATTTCCACAATTAGGACAAAACATAGTGATTACCTCGCTTGTGATTCTTTTCCATAAAATTATTTACTATTTAATCCAAAACTGGAGATCCGCAGTTCTCACAGAACTTCGATCCGATCTCAATTGCAGTTCCGCAATGTTCACAGTACATTATTCCGGCTGAAGCAGGAACTGCTACGGGAGCTGCATTGAATTCTGTTGCAACAGGCACAGCAGGTTCTGTCGAGATATTACGGAAGACTGAAGGACCCTGCTGTCTCGGGATGGCGAGTGCGGGATTGAGATGAACATTCTTTCCAAACTGAACAATTCCGGTAGAACGGTTCGGAATGAATATTCCGCTGGCAAAGTGAATGTCAGCATTGCCGCCGTCTGCAACTTCAAATACAAACGGAGGGAATTCGCTTCCGTCAGGCGCCTTGCAATAGATAACATTCTGTCTTTGGTCAGTTGTCGAATAGAGGGTGAAACCATTAGCTACATCACCCATAGACAGGTCATTTAAGAAGACCTCATATCTTACACCTCCGCCGGAGAAAGACTTATCGCGGGTTACCGTAATGTTGCACGGAACGCTGAGAGGTTCATAGTTCTCAGTAAATTCCTTGATAACGCGCTTGTTCGGCGGAATGTACTTGCCGACAGGGAAGAAACGTACCAGGAGATAAGAAGAGAGCGCTCCTAAGCCAACCAATATGGCCGCAGGCAAGACTGCTCCGTAACCCATTTCCAGATAAAAACCGAGATAAAATCCTGCAAATTCCAAATGAAACCAGAGAATAATTGCGATAGCAACAAAACAGCCGGGTCTTCTCCCTCTTTCGAGAGCAGTCTTTCTGATTTTGTTAGTGAGCGCTGACAACGCCAGGATTTCTAACATATTATTCCTCCTCTGCCAAAATAATATGCCTAATTATACCAATTATTGATGATTATTTTTTGTCAGCAACGAAAACCAGTGAATCGCCGTCAATCACTACAGTACCCTTGACTTCTTCATCCTCGTAAACGATCAAGCGTCCTCTGTCAATGCGGGAAATGCTGTAACTGACGTATTCACTGCTCAAAGTAT
This sequence comes from Saccharofermentans sp., assembly GCA_024695565.1. Next base: position 106,107 of record JAILHX010000067.1, read on the forward strand.
AGTAAACACCGTCATAAACATCGTAAACAACTACGGCTGAACGGATATTCTCAACGCCGTATTCAACGGAAGTGCATAACTCTTCAACGTTATCTTTATTGAGATCAAAAAGATAAACCTGCCCGACACTCTGTGAAGAAGAAGAGATCCTCTTGCAGTACTCAATGAGGTCTATCTGGGCCTTCTCCATGTCTATGGGCATAACTTTTCTGGGTCTTCCACACGCAGTTACAGACAATGCGAGTACGATCATCAATAAAATGATTGCGAGTCTTCTGCCCATGGATTCCTCCTAATATCCCTTATATTTGGTAAAGCATATCATAAATGCTTAACAATTTAATTAGATAAAATGGAGAAAAATAATTTAGGAATTAGAAGAAATGGGGAAAACTATTTCAGCTCTGAACAAATAACCGTAGGGTTTCTCTTCGCAGCTGACAGTAAGTTCGCCGCCATACCCTTCGGACGCAGTCTCGATGTTGTGAATTCCGAATCCGTGGTTCTTGCGGTCGATCTTGGAACTGACAATCCTGCCGTTCTCGATTCTCGGAGACGTAAAACAAGGGTTCGTGACAGAGATCATAAAGAAGTTGTCAGTCTTCCTGAACTGCAGTTCGATTGCCCTCAGGGAATCATCAAGTTCTGCAAGTTCAGGAACGGATGCTGCCTCGATCGCATTGTCCAGGAGATTGGCCAGGATCTTGCACATATCCACGGGCGATATCTCGACTCCTGCAATCGAACCGGAACTCTTTAATGTCAGCTTATGGGACTGGGCCAGAGCGGTCTTGTCCGCGATGATGGCGTCCGCGATCGTGTCACCTGTGTGGGCACTTATATCGGCACTTGCGAGATTGTCGCCCATCTCATCCAAGTATTCGCCCATCTTGTCATATTCGCCATTTCCTAGCAAAAGTTTTAAGACCTGGATATTATTTCTCATATCGTGACGCATGGCGCGGATCTCATTATCGGATCTGGCACTGGACTCGAAGAACTTTGCCTGGGATGCTACCAGCTCCTCATTAACGTGATTTAAGTCCTTTAAGTCATCTCTTTCCTTTCTTGTAACCCTGATGTAGAAATACAGAGCCAGGAACATGAGAGTCAGCAGCATCGACAGGAGCGTGATTATTTTCTTATAGTCAACAGTATCCAGATCATCGAGCACAGATGAAAATATCGTGACAAATGCGTCGAGGAGCAAAGATATCGTCAGCATAACGGGCATTGGGAGCGGCTGGTTATCGTTCTTACTTCTCAGACGTTTGAGCAGCAGGAGGAAAGCAAACTCCAGAAGCTCAATGAAAAGGCTCGAAAAGATCATGACCAGCAGGCTTAAAAGTGACGTAGTCTCAGGGAAAAGGGCAAATATCTCATCGGATACACGCTCGGCTATCTGATCTCTGATAACTTCAAATATGGAATCTACCGAGAGGAGGATGTTGACTGATAAGAATGCGACCAGTATCTTCTTCCACCATTTTGCCTTGATGAATATGGCAAGAACAATGACAGTAACTCCGTAAATTAAGAGCGACTCAAGTTCTCCAATGAATATCACGTCGCTCGCACTTGAAACACCTATAACTGCCTCGACCGCTCCGAATGTTGCTCCAAAAAGAGCGAGGGAAATATAAACGATCCGCTTGTGCTTAACTTCATACTTCAGCACACCGTCAACCATAAATGTTGCAAGAGCTCCCTGAACGAAGTACGGAAGCATTAACAGAAACACAACCAGGCTGTTGACAGCAAATGTCATCTGCCGTTCCTCCTGATGTATTCAAGAAGGCTCTTCTTAACTTCCTGTGATGCGCTTCTTGCTACAGGCAGCACCTCTTTGTTGTCCATGATCACTTCGGTTGCAGAGAGTTTTTTAACGTGAGCCAGATTAATGTAATAAGATCTGTGTATCTTGGAAAAATCTGCTGATACATCGTCTACCATCCTGAGAGCTTCAGTAAACTTCATTCTCAGTTCGACTTTGCCGCTTCGAAAACAGAATCTTGTACAGTTATTTGAAGCCTCAACATAGATAAGGTCTGAGACTGAATTTACTATATCCTCACCGTCTTTATGAAGGACTATCTTCTCATCTACCTTGAGCTTCTTCTCGAGATCCGTAAGAGTCTCCCGAAGCTTTATCTCATTAACTGGTTTGCTCAAGAAACGGAACGCGTCAACTTCATATCCTTCCATCGCAAGCTCGGTATGACTTGTCAGAAATACTATCGGAATATCCTTGGAGAATTCACGGATCTTCTTCGCGGCAGTCATGCCGTCTACGTCTTTCATCTCGATATCGAGGAATATCGCATCAAGTTTGAACCCGTTCTCGAAGCTCCTTATGAGTTCGCTTCCGTCGGCATAGAGAAAACAGCTTACTTCAGCCTTGCCGTAAACAGACCCGATCTGCTCTGCGATCCGGCTTCTGTATGCGCTCTCATCGTCAACAATGGCAAGCCTCATGAACCCCTCCGTTAATCCTGCTGATAAAGGAAAGCGCTGATCAGATCAGCGCCTTTCTAGTTTAACATTTAGCCTATAGTCTTTCCATTCTCGAGCTTTACGATCCTCGTTCCGTACGATGCACATCTCTCGGAGTGAGTTACCTGCAGAATGGTCAGGCCTTTCTCCTTATTAAGTTTGGAGAAAAGCTCCATGATCTCAACTGACGACTTGGCATCGAGGTTGCCCGTAGGCTCATCTGCAAGGATCACGGCGGGATTGCCGAGGACGGCTCTTGCGATGGCAACTCTCTGCTGCTGACCGCCTGACAAAGTGGCGGGCATGGCCTTGCGCTTTTCGGTAAGGCCGGTAAGCTCCAAGATCTCATCAAGTTCAGCCTTCAGAGAAGCCTTGGTCTTTCCGTTCATGGTCTGCGGAAGAAGGATGTTGTCTTCAACAGTAAGGTTCATTACAAGATTATAGAACTGGAATACAAATCCGATGTTCTTAAGGCGGAGGTCAGAGAGTTTCTTATCCTTGAGAGAACCGATGTCCTGACCGCAAAGCGAGATATTGCCCTGGAAGTCCCGATCGAGCCCTCCGATAAGATAGAGCAACGTTGATTTGCCTGAACCGGATGCTCCCATGAGGGATACGAACTCGCCTTCTGCAACATACATGCATGCATTGTCCAATACCTGGTTAAGATTTGTGTTCTTGCCGAATGTCTTGCTTACGTTATTTACTTCGATTACTGTATTCATTTCTATTTCCTCCGCTAAATTACTCGTACTTAAGCTGCTCAGAGATCTTCATCTTTCTCAAATTCTTTATTGGGAACAGAACCGTTCCTGCAAAGACTAAGATAAGGATTATTCCGAACAGAATGCTCTTGACAGGATCTGTTTTGATAACCAGGAAAAGGCCCTCGGCATTTTCAGTTGCAGCTCCGATCACATTCGACAGGAACAGGCCTGTTGCGGTTCCCATGAGCGATGCGATAAATGAAGTTATCAGCATCTCGAGGAAGAGTATACCGGACAGCTTGCCCTTGCCCATCGCAGTCGAGAGCATAACAGCACATTCCTTCTTTCTTCCTTCAAAACCGATGAGCTGGTTGCTCGCCATGCCAATGAAGGTCATTCCGACTGCGATAACGATGATCACAGCCATGATCGTCGTAAGCTGCGCCGTGTCACGGTCAAAACTCTCTTTGTATTCAGCGAATGTCCGGACACCGCTTATTCCGCTGCCGACTGCGTAAGTCTCTATCATGTTCCTAACATAATCAGGATCATCACACTTGATGAGGAAATATCCGATCTCATCTCTGAATATCTCTTTAAATTCCTGTTTTGTTAGGATGAATGTTCCTGTCGTGCCGTCAAACGACATTATCCCTACAAGACCTGCGACCTTATATTCACGCTCGATCGGAACTACACCGTCATGATCGTAAACAATCGTTATGTTATCACCGGGATTGATCCCGTTCTTAGCGGCATATCTGTCATCTACCAGAATGCTTCCTTCTTCCAAAGAATCAGGAACCTTGTCGAAGAATTCATAATATTTGAATTCTCCGCCATCCGGCATGGCATAGAAATCGGCATATTCTTCTTTCTCACTGCCGTTGACGGTTATATACATGGGTCTCTCGTAGATTGCTTCCGTATCAGTTACACCGTCAAGTTTGTCAACGAACGTAAATGCCTTCATCTTATCGTTGCAGGATATTATTACATCGCTCGAGAAATTGTATCCGCCCATCATGTCTATAGTTGACTGTGCAAATGTGAAGACCACCACACTCATTGCTGCTGCAGTTACGCACAGGACTCCGCTGCTGACAGTACTCTTGCGGGACATTGCCTCAATCGATGCGAGCATCCATCTTGCGTTGCCGCTCTTAGTTGCAGCCCTGTTGATAAGGGTTACGATCCCCTTGAATATCCACGGGAACAGGAAAGCCAGAGAGGTAACGGTGCAAAGCAGGCAGATGGTAGCTCCAAAAAAACTCTGTCTGAAGAAGAATGAGCCTATTGTTCCTGCCAAAAGCACCAGTCCTGTAACAAGTCCGAATTTACTGTATTTGTACTCTGTATCCCTGTTATCGAATATGATGTCTCTAATAGACGTGCGAAGCGCCTTTAAGATCGCCTTCAGCGGGATCAGGCATTCGATCGCAGCCGCACCAATGACAACACCGATAATGAGGAAAACAGAAATCGGACGCACATGATAAGGGATCGGGTTTCCGTTTGCATCATATGCATAGAACAGGAGATCGAAGAAAGGTTTTCTGATAAGCGTATAAAGAATAACTGCAGGAATGCTTCCTACTACGGCGTAGAAAACGTTCTCGAGAAGGAGAATGCTTCCTGTTCTGGCGGTATTCATTCCAAGGCTTCTCAGAGTTCCGATAAATGACATTCTCTCACTGACGATCCTGTTGCAGATGGAAGCCGTTACGAAGATTACAAGAAGGAATGTAACTGCAAAGAGAAGATACAGAAACGCTGCCAATTCGTCTATGCTCTCCATCTCTTCATCGGTAAGAGCCATATTAACTACTGTGCCGTCAGGATAATATTCCTCAAGCATCCTTGCCGCTTCTTCGCAACTACTGTCATCCAAGATATCGATCATAAGAACGCCGACATCATTCCTTCCGCAAGACAGCACATCTGCCGTGCTCATGTTTACCAGAGCTTTATTTCCGCTAAGCAGAATATTCGTTGAACCTTGGGGCAGGATCCCCACTACGGTAAGTTCATGCTCATCACCGGCTCTGTCATGCACAACCAGCTTGTCGCCGACTTTGTAGCCGTAACTCTCGGAAAACTTATAAGCTATCAGAGTCTCGTAATCATCTAAAGCAACATCAGGCTCTAACAGTTCCATATGAATTGCCTGTTCAATATCGATGCCATAGATATTCATATACTCGGAAGTTACATAAGCATATTCACCGGGAATATCCTTATAAAGCTGTTCACTGTTCGAATTGATCTGCATGATATCCGCTTCAGGGAATCCGTCAGGAAGACCTTTTGCCGAATAACCGTCAATCATCGCTACTATGTCACCTTGAATAAGATCTCCATAGAGATCAGCTACGACATCTTTGATCGATGTAACAAGATCAAAGCAAAGCATCGCACAAAAAGAACATACAAAGATGGAGAACACGACCAGCAAAGTCCTGAAGGGCTTGCAGAAAACGTTTTTAAGTAAATTCTTAAGTATGATATTCATTTTCTTCACCCCTTAATGCCATCTGGAAATCCTGTTTTCGGGCGCGATATACATACCGTCACCTTCTTTGACGTCATAAACTTCATAGAAGCAGTCCAGAGTTGCAAGGATCGCATTTGTCCTTATCAGTTCCGGGCTGTGCTCATCATATGCGATCAGATCTATTACCTCGGTATCAATTGTCTTGGAACACCATATCGTCGCATAGCTCTCGAAAATCTTTATCAGGTCTTCATCTGTTTTAGCAAGCGACGTAACGCATTCCATGCCGCCTAAATCAGCATAGTTCTCACCCAAAGTCTGCTCACCGTCAACATGGTAAACGCCGAAGACTACAAAGTTATCTTCAAAATATCTGACAGCTTGCTCGTTCCTTGCTTCCAGAGCTTCCATATCCTCCGGAGCGATCCAGGAAGGATCATAATCACCGTTCTTATCAAAAACGATACAGTTGCTGTCAAAGGCATGCCCCATCTCGTGCGCGATTACCGAGCCCAGGCCGCCGAGATTGGTATAGTAATCAGCATCTACATCAAAGAACGGCTTGTTGGTTATTGCTACCGTTATACAGATGGTGTTGGCACAGGGGTCATAACATGCGTTGACCATCTGCATCGGCATACCGACGTCTTTACGGTCAACAGGTTCGCCTAAGCTTGCAATCGTTTCAGCCTGAGAAATTCTCTGATACTGAAGCAATATCTGATAGTAGTTACCATTCAGATCCGCATACTTTGAATTCTCATGTCTCTTAAGATCCATTCCGGTTATATATACGATATTGTCGAGTTTCTCAAGAAGTTCCTTCCTGGTTCCTTCTGTAAGCCATGTGGCATTACCGATCAAGACCCTGTAGCCTTCTCTGATGTCATCACACATGGAGACGAGAGCATCATCCATCTCCTGAGAGTAATAACGCTCAACATAAATGGGATCTGTCTCTTTGTAGAACGCCATTTTGATCTCGTCGAGGGCCTGCTGTTCTATCGTATCGTAACTGTCAGCAACCCGATCTGCGAATTCAGCATAGTGAGGAGCAAGAAATCTCATATACTTGTTGACAAGCTCTCCAAGTTCCCACGCCTTAAGTGCCTCAATGTTCCCGTCAACAAAAATGCCGTTAATGCACTCTAGCTGTGCTCTGTCAGCGATCATGAACTTGTCACAATAAGCAGGATCTAAACCGACATCTTTAAGGTATTTAGACATATCGACGTTCGTAAATATGTTATTGATCTCTTCCGCAGAGACAATAGTCATGTACTCGTAAGGCCAGGCAGCATCCATGATCTCCATGTCTGTCGAACCATAAATATCAATAGCCAGCAGAGCGACCTCTTTTCCGTATTCTTCAGCCGTCTCGAGATCATACCCCAATGCCTTCATAAGATTTTTCTCTTCATCGGCAAGGTAGTCTGTCGCAAAGTTATCGTCACGCATTTCTTCGAAGCTTGCTGATAATAACGAGGTGCGCTGACTGAACGCAACGATCCTCTCGCTTGAAGAAAAACAGTTCTCTGTTACCATGGCATTGAAAAAACCGCCAAGACCGTAATCTCTTATGAGCATAGCATCGATATCCAGCAGCTCATCGACAGTCTTTACATTCTCGATATCGTGAATGATCTGCTCCAGATCTTCAGGAACCGGTTCGTTGGCAAAATCATACGCCATGAAAGCGTTATACGCTATCTGGATAACAAACTCTTCGCTGCCCTTCTCATATCCCGTGCCTGCAACCGTGTCCTGGATGATGCTCTCGATCTGATCATCAACAACAGATATATCGAATGAGCTTGCAGCACTGTTCTCGCCGTATTCGAATTCCGCATTGGCAAGCGTGTCACCGTTGATGTACTTATAGTAGTCATCCTGGGGACGTACAGGACCTTCTTCTGTTGTCTCTGACGTTTCCGTCTCAGGAATCTCTATAGCAGGAGCACAAGCTGTCACGACGCCCGTTGTCATGGCACAGATAAGCACTATCCCTATTAACCTCTTCATACAAATCTCCTTTTCAGATTCTTGGATAATGGGATAGTATCACTGATTTATATCAATTGTGTATTTTGTGGCGAGTTGCAGTTTAAGCGTGGTGAGTTGCGTTTATTCTTCGATAAGAACTGCCCTGCAGGGCGCGCCGTCACATCCTCCGAGATTGATCGGAGCGGCATTTAGAAGATAAGATCCGACGGGGACATCTTTTAATACTATTCCTTCGAGAAGAACTATTTTCGCGCCGAGCATAATGAGATGAACTTCCATCGGAGCATCAAGCGGTCCTACGGTCTGAGATTCGTTGCCGTAAAGCTTTATCTTTGCCTCAGCGAAAACTACGGCTGCCTCTTTGGTTACCGTGCAGTCTCCTTTTACGAGTATCATGTCAGAAGCTTTGGGATCGCAGACCTTAGCTTCATTTAAGATCCTTAAGGCATCTGCCCTGCCGAGATTGCCGTTATGTTCTGCGACATAGGCATATCCGATGAACTTATCAAGGGGCACCTGATCTATCGTCTCTTCGCCGTCGCAGAAATGGAAAGGCGCATCAACGTGCGTTCCGTTATGTGCGCACATCTCAAATGCTGTAAGATTGCAGACGTCACCATTGCTGATTCTTAACTGAACATTTTTCTTAGGTGAAGGGTCGCCCGGATAAACATTGCATCCGAATACTTCCTGTGAGATATCGTAGATCTTCATAAAGTGCCTCCTTATTCGGGCTTTGCCTTACCGCAGTTCATGCAGTACTTGCCGCTGTTAACGTTGCCGCATTCGCAGGTCCATCCGTCAGGCTTGGGACTTCCGCAGTTATAGCAGAACTTACCGGTGTTATCCGCTCCGCACCCGCACTTCCATATCGCGGGCTTCGGCTCTCCGCATTCAGCACAGAATTTACCCGAATTCTCAGTGCCGCACTTGCAGGTCCACTTCTCTAATTCAGCTTCCCTCTTGGCTGCGCCGGGATCTGCCGGAACGAGTCCCATCAGATGTACGGGCTCGTCTACGGGAGGGGTATTATTCATAGTCATCATCCCTAGCATTCCCATGCCCATGAAGCCGTTCTTGGTCTCATGAGTCTCGTTCTTTATGCATTCGCCTGAAGCCTCAATCTCTTCAAAAAGCGCAGTGATCTTGTCTTCGTATTTCTTAAATGTCATGCCGGCAGCGCCGCACTGGATGGAACACATATTACAGGGGTTGCCGCCTACTGAACTGTCATCGAAGGTCATGCAGATCGATGAACTTGTGAAGTTATCGAACATTGCTGGCGTCTCGATATCAAGCTTGGAGATTGCAGCGAGCTTCTCCTCTTCTACGAGATCTCTTACCTTCTGCGCAATCTCTGGCTGTATCTTATATTCCATTCTGGAATTAACTCCGCCGCCGTAGGAAGAATAAGTATAAACAATCGAACCGTCATCATTCCACTCGATCTCCCTGCCACTGCCCGAGCTCGTTCCCGCCATCATGCCGTGGGACGAGAGGTTGTAGCTGAATCTTGTAAGCGGGCCGCGAGGCTCTACAGCAGCCTCTATCTCCTGTCTTCTCTTTTCAGCTCTCTCCTCTTTAATTGGCTTCATTATCTGTTCCTGATAAACTGCGTCAACTTCATCAGTAAACTCCAGTTCGTTGATCCTGGCTGAACCGTCAATTTCCCTTTCCTTGAGCATGTTGATCAGGCCAAGTTCCACTTCGCTCTTGCCGTCTATATAAAGTGTTTTACCGTTCTCATGCCAATGGGCAAGACACTCTTCGACCCTGCTTACAGCCATCGACTTCATGGCCTCGATATGATCGTTCTCTGTCCCGCTAAATGCTGATTCATCGTAATCATTGATATAAAGGGCGCCTTCAACAATTACTTCAAATTCAGTGTCACAGCCTTTTTCCCTGAACTTGACGGGTGTCGGCGTTTTAAACCTTACAACAAAGCCTGGCATAAGCATATCTCCTTTATCCGGATGTCAATTCTGATTATACCCTAACTGCTGGATAAACTTTGTGATTGCCCCGACATGCCGTGAACTGTCAATTCGGGGCAAATCCTTCATGGCTGTTTTTGCCCCGGAAAGCGTGATTATTATGATTTGGGGCAAAATACCTTCACACCTGTTGCCCCAAGTTTTCAAAACCGGATAAACGGGGGCACAAACCGACCAAATTTATTCCCCAAACTTCCGCAAATTCACGATTCGGGGCAAAGGCGTTTTTGGAGAAAGTAATAGTATCTTTATATTATGTTTGCCTGTAAGAGGGTCATCAAATAAATCGAAGGTTGGAACCGACAATGGAGAAATGGATCAGATCTGCAATCCCTGCACTTTTAATTCACTGTTCGATCGGCACAGTTTATTGCTGGAGCACATTCAAGGAAGCTGTTGCTGAAGCAATCGGTATGACGCCTTTTGCAGTAGGCTGGGCATTCAGCCTCGCGATCTTCTTCCTCGGTATGTCGGCAGCCTTTGCGGGCAAGCTCGTTGAGCTCAACATCCATAAGTCTTCACTTATCGCCGCTATCTGCTTTACAGTCGGCATGATCGGCACAGGACTTACGATCAGGTTCTGCTCAGGAGTCTTAGCGCTCGTCCTCATCTACATCTTCTACGGATGCATTATGGGCATAGGCTTAGGCGTAGGTTACCTTACACCAGTTAAGACCCTGATGCTGTGGTTCAAGGACCACAAAGGTCTTGCTACGGGCATCTCCATCATGGGATTCGGCCTTGCAAAGGCTATCGCTACTCCTATCATGGAATTCCTTCAGAACAAGGTCGGCATCTCCTGGATGTTCATCATCCTTGGAGTCATCTACTTCATCATGATGTTCATCGGCCACCTGCTCCTCAAGAAGCCTTCAGACTGGGTCGAGGCAAAGACCAACAACGACTTCAGTTATTCGATCCTCAAGAACAAGACATTCGTCGGCATCTGGCTCATCTTCTACATCAACATTCACTGCGGTCTGATGCTCATTACTTATGAGAAGCAGTTCCTCAACACAAGATTTGCAGGTCTTGCTTCTCTTGCCGTCATCATAAGCGTTATCCCTTCCGTTACCGCCATCTGCAACGCTTTAGGCCGTATCGGTTATTCCACGATCTCAGACAAGCTCAAGGACAGAAGCCTTATCTATGTGATCATCTTCATTTCCTGCATTGTCGTCTGCGGTCTGTCATTCGGATTCATCAACGGTGTACTGGTCATCATATTGCTGATGGTCGTAAACCTGGGCTACGGCGGCGGATTCTCAACACTGCCGGCACTTCTGGAATCAAGATTCGGAATGAAGAACATCTCCAAGATCCATGGCCTGACACTGTCTGCCTGGGCGATTGCAGGGCTTACGGGAAACAATCTCTCCGAGGTTATCCTGAACAATTCCGGGAATAACTATCAGTACATAATCATCACGGCAGGAGTTCTCTATGCCGTTGCACTGGTTATCTGCCTGTTATTGGTATTCAACCGTTCAGCTAAGAAGATCGCTTAAACTCACTTGGAGTACTTCAACTGCATTTTGATATCCTTGCGAATAAAGCGGTGAAAAACTTCATTGTATTCACTGCTGATGGCAAGGGCTTCTTTCTCGACTTCAGCCTGGTCGAAGTCATCGTTGTTGCGCTTAAGCGAATTCTCGTAGTTCCTCTTAACGATCTCAAGGAGCTTGCCGAGCACTATGAAATAAGACGGCTCACCGGATATTTCCTTGGCTTCATTGAACCGTTCCATGATGCTGTCCCAGCGTTCCTCGGTCATCTTGTACCCGAGCTTAAGCTCAGCAAAGCCCGTCCATTGGGCTGCACAAAGAATTCTTCCGCGGAGCGCTAAAAAGTTGTTGGGATCTACCATCAGCATATGAATAAATCTCTCATCCGCTTCAGTAAACTCTCCGCGTTCAACGTTGGAATTTGCTTTCTTAATTGGATCGCCGCAGAAAAGAGAATAGCCGTATGCAATTCCGCAATGTCTGCATTCATAAAGTTCCTTCTCCTCGTCAAGCTCTAATTCAGCTCCGCACTTATTGCAGAGTATCACCTTAGAGGTATCAAGGGCAGCGCGTATTTTAGACCTTCTGTCCGCACTCTGCCTGAGCAGAAGGTCGCTGTTCTTATCGGGAACAAGATCTTTCAGTTCCGCATATATCTTCGCATATGTTTGTTCAGAATCATCTTCATCTACTATATTCTGAGGTCTTTTGACCGGGGAACTGCGTTCGTGTTTTCTGCGCTGCCTGATATGGAGCTCGTTTACTGTAGCGAGTGAGTCGAACGCAAGTCTCTGTCTGCGCCTCTCAAGACTTTTCTTCTTCCGTTCTTCAGCCAGCAGAATAAGTTCTCTAAGCTTTGCAAAATAAGGAGCTCCGCTGCCTTCGTTATAAGCTTGGTCTTCAAGGAGTTTTAACATACCGGCGCAATCGCTCTTATTGAGATTAACCGGGTTCTCGAGTCTGCTTATCGATGTAATGGGACCGGCGCAAAGCACAAGTCCTAAGAGCGCGTCAAAATCTCCGGGCTGCTTTGATAATATGTCCTGATATGCTTCCTTTGCTCTTCGAAAATCGCTATGGAACAAAAGATCATCAGCCTGATTCATAAGGTCACTTCTGTGAAAATCAACAGTCTCAAACCCGGTGCCGCAAAAAGGACAATCGTAAAGTTCCTGACCTCTGTCAACATTCAGTATGCCGCCGCATTTTGAACAAGAATAACTTCTTAATCCCGCCATTTTAAATCCCCGCTGTTAAATGAAAAAACAAGCCTCTACAAGAAATTATAGCATCATGACAAAGGCTAAGCGCAATCAAAATAAAAGAGAGCCCATTAAGAAATGAGCTCTCCTTGTTAATTCAATCAGTTTCTGATCAGTTAGGAGTTGCTCTGGGTGTTCCGCAGTCAGGGCAGAATCTTGAAGTGATTCCTGTCTTGCCGCAGTTAGCGCAGTTCCAGGCGCCTTCTACAGGTGCTGCAGGAGTAGCAGGGGCTACAGGAGCAGCGGGTGCCGCAGGTGCTACAGGAGCAGCGGGTGCCGCAGGTGCTACAGGTGCAACGGGTGCAGCAGGAGCTGCCTGGCCATTCTCGCCGGAGATGACGTTGCCGAAGCCTTCGCCTACCTTCTGGGACTCACCCATGATAGGAGCCATAGCATCTCTTGTCATGTTGATGACGCCGCCCATGGCACCGAGTGTTACGCCGAGAGAAGCAACATCGCCGATTCCGCCTGAAGCTCCGCCGCCGTTGCCGCCGGTAATACCGTTCTGCATGGCTTCGAGGCCGACCTGACGGGCTGTCTCGTCTCTATAGGTGTAGCCCTTCATCTGCATCTCGGCAGCCTCAGCCTCAGCCTTCATCTTGTAAGCTTCAGCTTCTGCCTGAGCCTTGATGCGGATGGCTTCAGCGTCTCCCTGGGCGCTTACGGCCTTGAGCTGTGCTTCAGTCTGAGCCTCAACGATCTTTCTCTGCTGTGCAGCTTCTGCCTCAGCCTTTCTGACTTCCTCTTCACGAACCTTCAATGTCTTGTCAGCGAACTGCTGCTTAAGGCGTACATAGTTAGGATCGTCATCAGGTGTCTGGATCGTTGTTACGTAGAACTCAGGCATGTTGAGACCATACTCGTCGAGTGTCGCATTGATGTCGTTCATCAATGCTGAGGACAATACGTCGAGGTACGCATCGATCTCAAGGATGTTGATGCTCTGTTCCTTAATGATTCTTGCGAGGTTTGCCTTGACCTTGTTGATGATCAAAGCTCTGAACATGCTGTTGCCGTATGACAGACCGTCGCCGACTGCTTCGCTCTGAATAAGTCCCTCGGTCGTGCCGACAAGCTTAAGAACGAGCTTTCTTGCATCAGTAACCTTCATGTTGAAGTTTCCGGATGCGCCGATCTCAACGTGAAGTCCGGATGCGGGATCGAAAAGTCTTACCTTGCTGTCAGTACCCCATCTGATACCCATCTGGGTGATCATATTGATGAAGTAAACTTCACAGTGGAAGACGTTGACACCGCCGGTACCGAGCTTCATGTAGTCACGAACCTTGGGAATATTGTTCGTAACAAGCGTGTGGCGTCCGGCCGTGAACTGGTCGAAAACCTTACCGTCACGGAAGAACAGTGCTTCCTGGGTCTCATGAACGATGAGCTGTGAGCCGATGGTAAAGTCTTCTTTCTCGTGCTTGTGTACAAGGACATCATTACTGCCTTCGTACTTGATTACACTAATAGCTTCTACCATTTCTTAATCTTTCCTTTCTATTTATTTTTCTTCGTTATTTGTTCCGTAAACAATGCAAAGACTATGAACAATGCAATAGGCCCTACGATTGCTGCTATAACTGCGATGACGGGCGGCAGATGGAAAGCATACGCCAGTATCGAATATATGATGAGCGGTGTTGCGGCAAGGACCGATACTATCTTAAGGATGATTGATGCCACTCCGCCTCTGTAGAATACATATCCTAATCCGGCTGATCCCAAAAGGAACAGGATTATGCACACAGCCAACGGCCAGTTGAATGCTTCTCTGAACAGAAGACCGACTGCTGCAGGAATAATGAGGCTGAAAACAACTGCCCACGGGATTCCCCTTCTCCTCTCAGCCTCCATCTCCATCTTGCATCCGGCGATCATGTCATCTGCATCCCTGTAACCCGCTACTTTGGACAATTCCTTGTAAGCACTCGAATAAGATCTCTTATCAAAGAATGTCTTGCCCTTGTAGTAAACAGCAAGTTTATCAGCCTGCTTCTGTCCTTCAACACAGATCTTCTCAAGATCGGCCGTGACCGGGTCGTTATATTTTGAACACTCGATCACCGCCTGCTTAAAAAGAAGCTTTGCTTCATTGGCAGAAGCCACCTTTGCCTCATTGTTCAGGATGTCATCTGCCTTGGCAATGCTTCCTAGGATGCGCTCATACTTGTTGTAATCCGGAATAACGTCGGCAATAGCCCACTTGTTTCCGCAATTTGCGCACACGCTGGTACCGGCTAGATAGTTGTTAACTATATCACCGCCGCAAACCTTGCACTTCAAAGAAATTGGTGTCGCAGTTACAATTGGCATCAACTATTCCCCGTTATAGATTTAGTCGTGCGATCGAAGTTTCTATCCCTATTCCATCTTTCTCACGCCAAGAATAATTTTATCATTTTTTATTGAGCATTAAAATATCTTTTCGCCTGTTTATCTTTCCTGTACGAAAGGATCAACGCCAAAGCGCATGGAACTGTCATTGTTCAGCAATTGCCCGTATATACAAACTTAAGTCTTTGTCTTGCTAAATCCGCCAGCTTATATATCTTGCCGACATCTGTTGCAGGTCTGTCGGTCATCTTATATCTCGGGAAGAATCTTGAGATGTGAAGAGGGATCTCGTTGCCGCCTTCAAGGCCTGAGATCCATTCCGTAAGTTCACGCATCTCCTCTTCGCTGTCATTCATGTCAGTTACTATCAGCATCGTAAGTTCAACGTGACAGTCCTTAACGGCACGTTCAATAAATGCCTTGGTGGTACTAAGACTACCTCCGAGGATCTTCTTATATGTATCCGGATCCATGCTCTTGATATCAACATTCATCGCATCGATATACGGCAGTAATTCCTCAAGTATAGGAAGCTCAGCCGTGCCGTTCGTTACAAGGACATTCTTCATTCCGTTCGCTTTCACAAGCTTGGCAGTATCCCTGACGAACTCATAGCCGATCAGCGGTTCGTTATAGGTGTATGCCACACCGATGTTGCCCCTGTCCGTAAACTTATATGCGATGTCTGCGAGTTCTTCAGGCGTTATCTCATCGTATTCTTCGCCACTTGATCTGGAGATATCATAGTTCTGGCAGAATGGGCAGAACAGATTGCAGCCATAACTTCCGACCGATAAGATTTTCGAGCCCGGATAAAAACGGTTCAAAGGCTTCTTCTCGATAGGGTCTAATGCGATACCTGTGATGCGCCCGTAGATGGAAGATACGATGCGGCCGTCTTTGCAGGTCCTGGCCTTGCAGGCACCAAGACAGCCTTCACTTATCTCACAATGTCTGAAGCAAACTTCGCAGGCAGCCATATCACTTGTACCTTACGACTTCAAATCTCTGCAGGCTGTAATTATCCTCAGGCGAGATCCCGCCCTTTCTCATCGCAATATCGATCTGGTCCTTAACTGTATCGACACCGTCAAGATCAGGAAGCAGAAGACCTCTTCTCATCCCGCATGTAACGATGACGCCGTAACGCTTAACATCGAGCTTATCAGGTCCGTCAATATCTTCAGGCTTGCCTAAGATATCGACATTGATCTCGAGGAGATCCAGTTCGCCCTCTCTTACTCTGTCAAATCTCGGATCTCTTGATACCGCGCTTATGCCGTTGCTGATTATCTCCTCTGCAATGCAGCTCTGGACAGGTCCTATGGTACCGATACAGCCTCTCAGCATTCCGTTCTTGTGAACCGATACGAATGCGCCGGCTCTTCTTGAAGACGCTTCTTCAGGAAGGGCATCTAATATCTCCTGCGGAACATCTCTTGGGAACTCCAGGCGCTTATGGGATCTTACAAAAGTTTCAATTGCAGTTCTTGCAAGTCTTACATATGCAGAAGACTTATCCGCCTGATCCTTTACTTTATTTGCCAGGACCGCAAGAAAGCATCTGTCCTTATTCTCTTTCACGGGCTCGAAAATACTTATCCCGTAACCTACTCCTGTTACATCCTGATGGGAAAGCACTTCAGACTTAACATCCATACCGTCAAAGCAGCCCGCCATGATGCAGAACGATCTGTGTCCGCATTCGGCAGCTTTATCAAGAAGGTCTTCGTCGAATTCGAGCATGCCGCCGAAGTCACAGTTCTTCGCAGCTTCCATTATCTTCTCATCGTAAACGGGACCTGCGGGATCGAATCCGTAAGGACCGTACTTCTGAAGCTTGTGGGACAGATCTCCGCTCGCAACGATCACGGTGTTTCTTCCGAGGATCTCAGAGACCCTTTTTATGTAAGTTCCGAGCTTATAGTGATCTGCAAGAGGAAGACCCGAGAGGCCTATCCTGACGATCCTGCCGCCGTGATAATACTTCCTGATGAAATACAGCGGGACCATTGTTCCGTGATCTAAATCCTTATCGCGCTCACCTACCGTGCCGCCCGGAAAATCTTCGGCAAAAAGGAGCGACTCAAGTTCTAATGCAAACTCTTTGTCGTAGTCTTCTTCAAACGATACTTTGGATGCACCGAACCTGCCGAAATCACCATATGCAGAATCTCCCGGAGAGATATGGAAATAGTCAGCATACATGACCGAGTGAGGACTGGTGATGACGATCGTGTCAGGCGCGATGTTTGCAATCTCTTCTGCAACGCGCTCGTAAGCTCTCGTAGTCTCGGCGATATCCTTCTCTCCACCCCTTCCGACTGCCGGAACTATAAGCGGCGGATGCGGCACCATGTAAGCAGCTTTGATTCCCATAAGCGTTACCTCGTCAGCATATCAGCTGTCAGCTTTTATATACTCCGATACCTTCTTAAACATCTCAACACAGGAAGGCTTCATCTCCTTGGGCAGATCGTCAACACCGAAGAACTTAAGCTCCGTGACTTCTGATGTCTGCATCTTCAATTCGCCTTCGTAATCACGGCAGATATACTTGACACCGCAATAGTATGCCTGATCGCCGTTCGGATAAACGTAGTAGTATTCCTTGCCTGAAACGATCGTAAAGAATTCCAGTTTGCCGCACTTAAGTCCGGTCTCTTCGAATACTTCTCTTCTGGCGCAGTCTTCAAAACTCTCGCCGAGTTCCATCGCACCTGCAGGATAATCCCAAAGGCCGTTGTCCGCCCTCTTCTCAAGCAGGATCTCGCCCTTGCCATTCACGACAAAGACGCCTGCACCGGGCATTATGAGCGGACGGTGTCCCACTATCTTACGCAGATTCATTATGTATCCCAGATCAGGATCTTCAACATATTCATCTGCATCTATGTTTCCACCTGCCTTCCAAACGCTCTTGAATATTGCCCGCTTCTCGCCCTGATAGTCGCCGCAGCCTTCAAACACGACTTTAAAACCGCACTTGCTTAAGACCCTTATCGAAGCGACGTTCTCGCTAAGGCAGATACCGTATACTTCACTTACGTTGTTCTGCTTTGTCATATAAGGCAGAAATGCCTTGACCGCTTCAGTTGCATAACCTCTGCCTGTGTATTTCTTTGCCACGTGATAGCCGATCTCCCAGCTGCCGTCGTCAACGGGAACCAGCTGTACATAACCGATATTGAGGTTATCTTCTCTTGTGATCAGGGGGTATACGAACGGACCTTCGTCTCCGCCATAACAGGACATCAGAAACTCAACTGTCTCTTTTGCTTCTTCCTCGGTCTCAAATACTTCGTCAGGAACAAATCTCCTGGTATCTTCATCCAGTGAATTCTCATGCACGGCCGGTGCCATGTCAGGTGTGAATTCCGTGATTATTAATCGTTCTGTTTCAAGTCTCATATAAAAAGTCTCTTTCCGAATTTGTTGTGACTTCATTATATAACACAACTTCAATCCGGTCAGAGACTTAATCCGGTTCAGATCCGCATAAATCAGACGATGTTTTTGATTCCTTCGCAGATCCTTCTTGCAACCATCGGGTTGTTCATCGTATAGAGATGGATGCCTTTGATATCGCTTACGAGAAGGTCGATTATCTGACTTAAACAATAAGACATGCCGGCATCGAAGAGCGCTTCTTTGTTGTCTTCATAACGTGATATTATCCTCTGGAATCTTTTCGGAAATGAAGCATTGCATAATGACACCATTCTCTTTATCTGCGCCGCGTTGATAACGGGCATGACGCCGGGTATTACGGGCACTTCGATCCCTGCGATCTCGCACTCCTCGTGGAAGCGGTAGAATATATCGTTATCAAAGAAGAGCTGAGACAGCAGTACTTCCGCGCCTGCATCCACCTTCTTCTTGAGACTTTTTATCTCAGATACCGTGCTCGGTGATTCAGGATGGCACTCGGGATAACATGCACCGAGAAAGCAGAAATCGTTATCCTGCTTTAAGTAAGAGATGAGATCTGAAGAATGCCTGAAATCATCCTTGGCTGCTGCATTGGGGTTCGGGTCACCGCGAAGGGCAAGAATGTTCTCGATCCCTTCTCCCTTCAGCACATGGGCAAACTCATCGATCTCATGTTTGTCGTAGTGAAGGCATGTAAGGTGTACCACAGGCTCGATCTTGTACTCGTACTTGATCTTCTTTGCAAGCTCGATCGTCCTGTTGCAGTTGGATGATCCTCCCGCACCAAACGTAACACTTATGAAGTCAGGCTTAAGTTCAGCCAAGACCTCCAAAGTCTCATCGATGTTGTTGAGTTCCGTGTCCTTCTTAGGCGGAAAGATCTCAAAAGAGAGACTTCTTTTTGTGTTGTAAACCTGTGATACCTTCATGTCTTATCCTCTGATCTGTTTTGCTGCCGCAACGAGATTTGTAAGGCTCTTAACTGTCTCCTCGTTGCCTCTTGTCTTAAGTCCGCAGTCGGGGTTTACCCAGAGCTTGGAGTCTTCGATCTTTGCTCTCATCTTTGTAAGTGCATTAACGATCTCTTCAACTGACGGAACGCGGGGGCTGTGGATATCGTATACGCCCGGACCTACTTCAGTCTTGAAGTTATTCTCCTTCAGTGAATCGAGGATCTGGAGGTCAGATCTTGATGCCTCGAATGTGATTACGTCAGCATCCATCGCATCGATTGCGGGAATGATGTCCGTAAACTCGCTGTAGCACATATGAGTATGGATCTGAGTCTGTGGCTTAACCTTGCTGTGAACGAGTCTGAATGCGGGGATCGCAAAATCGAGATACTCGCTGTACCAGTCAGACTTTCTTAAGGGGAGCTTTTCTCTAAGAGCTGCTTCGTCGATCTGGATGATGTTGATGCCGTTTGCTTCGAGATCAAGAACTTCATCTCTGATTGCAAGAGCGATCTGGAGAATGCTCTCCTTGATGGAGATGTCTTCTCTGGGGAATGACCAGTTAAGGATCGTAACAGGACCTGTGAGCATTCCCTTAACAGGCTTGTTTGTGCATGACTTGGCAAACTTTGACCACTCGACTGTGATAGCTTCTCTTCTTGAGACATCACCCCAGATGATCGGCGGCTTAACGTTTCTTGTACCGTAAGACTGGACCCAGGCCTTCTCCGTGAATACATAACCGTTCAAGTGCTCGCCGAAGTACTCGACCATGTCGTTTCTCTCGAACTCGCCGTGTACGATCACATCAAGTCCGATCTCTTCCTGGAGCCTGATGCACTCAGCGATCTTCTGCTTGTTGAATTCAACATATTCTTCCTTTGACTTAAGGCCTTTTTTGAATTCCTGTCTGTTCTTTCTGACGTCTGATGTCTGGGGGAAAGAACCGATCGTTGTTGTCGGGAACAAAGGAAGGCCCAGGATCTCTTTCTGGATCTTCTCGCGCTCTTCGAAAACAGGAAGCCTTACATAGTCGTTCTCTGTAATTGCAGCAACCTTTGCCTGAACTTCCTTATCCTCGCTGTTTACGCGGCCTTTGAAAAGGCTCTGGTTCTTCTTATAAACATCGCTGCTCTCAAAGTCTGTTCCTGCGAGCTTGGAGAGGTCAGATAGCTCAGCGAGCTTTTCTTCTGCGAATGCAAAATGCTTCTTGTAATCTTCTGAGAGCTTTGTCTCATTTGCGAGCGTGTAAGGAACGTGAAGGAGTGAGCATGATGTTCCGAGAACAACATTTTCTATGCCGATTTCCTTAAGTGTGGAAAGAGTCTTCTTATAGTCGTTTCTCCAGATGTTCTTACCGCAGACAAGTCCTGCAACGAGGATCTTGTCAGAAGGAAATCCGTTTGTCTTAACGAGTTCCAGTGACTTTCTTCCTTCAACAAAATCGATACCGATAAGATCGAATTCAAGACCGATAACTTCACTATAGATATCTCTGATATCACCGAAATAAGTCTGGAGTAAGATCTTCGCGCCGTTCTTGTTTTCGAGGACCGAAGAATAAACAGCCTTGAAAAGTTCGATGTCAGCGCTGTCCAGATCTCTTACGAGATAGGGCTCATCGAATTCGATTATCTCCACACCCTTGGACGCAAGAACTGATACGAGCTTTACATATTCTTCAGTAAGCGCGCCGGATACGTCAGAGATTTTCTTAGTGCCTGTGAACTTCGCAAGCTTTAAGAACGTGAAGGGACCGATCAGAGCAACTTTTGTATCGACGCCGAGATCTCTTGCTTCCCTGTATTCATCTATGGGCTTTGTTCCGACGAGCTTTATCTCAGTGTCGTCATCGATCTCGGGAACGAGATAGTGGTAGTTCGTGTTGAACCATTTCTTCATTGCGAGAGCCTTAACGTTGCCCTTCTCGCCCTGATAACCTCTTGCAAGCGCGAAGTATGTCTCAAGCTCAGTAAGACCCAGATCCTTATATCTCTGAGGGATAACGTTGAACAGGAATGCCGTATCAAGAACGTTGTCGTAGAAGGAGAAATCATTTGAAGATATATAAGTGATGCCTGCTTCCTTCTGCTTAAGCAGATCTTCTTTTCTGATCTGCTTTGCAGCTTCCAGAAGTCCTGCTTCATCAAGTTCACCATTGAAGAACTTTTCAGATGCAAACTTGAGCTCCCTGTCTTTGCCGATTCTCGGATAACCGATAACTGATGTATTCATATTGATGTGCCTCCAAATGCAGTAATTAATTGATAGCGAGTATATGCCCACCGGCTAAGTAGGTAAAATACATTAAAACTTGCCTATCCATAGATAAAATCTATTGCAAGTGATAAACTGTAGGTGCAATCTATGTGAAAGCGGGGTCTTGCTCATGACATACAAACAGCTTCAATACGTGGTTACCGTGGCAGAAGAAGGCAACATCACAAGTGCTGCCAAGAAACTCTTTGTCGCACAGCCGAGTCTCACGTCTGCGATAAGAGAACTTGAAGAAGAATATAACATCACCATCTTCATGCGCTCCAACAAAGGCGTTAAGCTGACATCCGAAGGCGAAGAATTCTTAGGTTATGCAAGACAGGTCTTAGATCAGACGACACTTATCGAAGAGCGCTATAAGGGCAAAAATACGGGCAAGCTCAAGTTCTACGTCTCAGCCCAGCATTATTCATTCGCAGTTGAAGCATTCGTAGAACTGCTGAAAAGAAGCGGCGCAGATAAGTATGAATTTCACATGCGCGAGACTCAGACGTTCAACATCATAGATGACGTATCACACCTTCGAAGCGAGATCGGAATACTGTATCTGAACAAGTTCAATGAAGAAGTTATCACTAAAACTCTCCGTGATAACAACCTGTCATATACTCCCCTGTTCAGAGCCGAACCGCACGTGTTCATCGGGAAGAATTCTCCGCTCGCAAAAAAGAAGTCACTGACACTTGAAGACCTCAGATCCTATCCCCGTCTCTCTTACGAACAGGGAAGCCACAACTCCTTCTACTTCTCGGAAGAGATCTTAAGCACCGTTGACTGCGATAAGGAACTTGTCGTGTTAGACCGCGCGACACTGTTTAACATGCTGATAGGTCTTAACGGTTATACGATCTGCAGCGGCGTCATCAACGAAGAATTAAACGGTCCCAACATAATCGCGAAGAAACTTAAAGTCGACGATTACATGGAAATAGGATACATACTTCCCAACTCCATACATCCGTCTCATCTGACATCGGAATACATCGGGATCCTTCGTGACCTCACAGGCAGCAAAAAGCGGAGCCGCAAGGCCTGATCTTCTTGTAATAAATCTGTTGGCCTTCAGTCTTACTCTTTAGGGAATGAATTAAACCATGCCCTGGCTTCGAAAGGCTTCTTCCTAAGTTCCTTCACTTCTTCCTCAGGAATTCCTACAGGAAGAAAACATACCAGATCGAAACCTGCCGGAACACCCAGTATATCTGCCATGTGTGAAGCAATGTCATCGTCATCAGTGATGTGGCCTTCGTACCAGCAGCTTGCATAACCGAGTTCAACTATCGCAAGAAGCATATTCTCGATAGCCGCCGAATAATCCTGCACCGCAAAGCATCTGTCACGGTATGCATTGATGCGCTGAGTTAAGACACATATCGCAGCAGGTGCTGTCTGCGCTACAGGCGGATCGATAACGCCTTTGAGTCTGTTTAAGACTTCAGGATCATCAATTGCTATTAAACTTGTAGTCTGCTTGTTGCATCCGGATGGAGCAGCAAGTCCTGCTGACATTATCGTCTCTAAATGCTCTCTCGGAACAGGCGTATCCTTAAACCTGCCGCGGTAACTTCTTCTTGAATTGATTGCTTCAATAGCATTCATTTCCTGACACCCGTTCTTATAAAACTGATAAGTTCTTCAAGATCATCAAACTCATCGTAATCACCCATGATGCCTTCACGGTGATAAATGATGCCTGCCTTCTCGTTGCGCTCAAGGCAGTCCAAAAGTTCTTCTGTTCCGTATCTTTTTGCGAATTCGGCAAAAGCTCTTGCCTTGATCTTCTCAGCATAGAGTCCCTTGGTGCATTCTGCGGGACTGCACTCAAAACATCCGCTGACACCTTTTTCTATGCCGCATCTTCTGTTCTCGCAGAAGTCGGCATCCTTGCACCAGGACAGTTCCATAAAGCCGTCTTTTCTGCAGCCTTTGCACTCAACATTTTCGGAGCAGAGGCAGCAGGCCAGACCGCATCTTGCAATTCCCAATTCACGTTTCATAAGATCTTCTCCCTATGCCTTTTAAGTATTGGACATCTGTATGTATTTTATCAGACACAAAAAGACGTGTGCGCGTAATTATTTTTTCTTATATGGTAAAATACAGTAAGTGCTGTTAATCGGGAAGGGAGGGTCATATGGCTAAATGGATAATTGTCGTTGACGATGACACGGCTAACCTTAAGATCGCTGGTCATATCCTGAGCAAGAACAACTACCGTGTTACTGCTCTCAAATCCGGAAATTCATTTTTGGAATATGTGGACAAGAACGGTCTGCCCGATCTCGTTCTGCTGGACATTATGATGCCGGACATCGACGGATTCGAGACGCTGAACAGACTGCGCGAACTGGAATCCGGCAAGGGCCTGATGAAGACACCCGTAATCTTCCTTACAGCTGATGAAGATGTTGATACCGAGACCCGCGGATTCGAGGTCGGCGTATCAGACTTTATCCGCAAGCCATTTAATCCTGAAGTTCTCCTGAAGCGTATCAATAACATCATGTCCAACAGCCAGGAGATGCAGGACCTTAAGAGTGAAGCTTCCATCGATAAGCTAACAAGCCTCCTCAATAAGGCTGCAGCCGAAGCCGAGTTATCAAGAGTATGCTCACAGTCCATTGGCTGTCTCATGATGATCGACCTTGACTCATTCAAACTCGTTAATGATATATACGGCCACGAGATGGGAGATCGGGTTCTCATCGCGTTCTCGGATCTCATGCGCAGCGCAATGCCTGAAGGAAGCGTTTGCGGCCGTATCGGCGGCGATGAGTTTGCTGCCTTTGCAATGGGTGTTACGACCGAAGATAAAGTTAAGGAGATCACAATAATACTAAATGACGGTCTCGTTGCTAAAGCTAAGGAATTAATAGGCGACGACATGGGCATTCCGCTCGGAACTTCGATAGGTGCCATCTACGTTCCCAGATACGGCAACGATTTCAACACGTTGTTAAAACTTGCAGATAAGTTCCTTTACACAGTAAAGAAGAACGGCAAGCACGATTATGAGCTCTATACCGAAGAGACTTTCGATGAGAGCGATAACACCGAACTCGACATCCAGGCAATATCCGAGATCTTAGGTGAGCGTTCGATTCAGAACTCCGCACTGCAGCTCGACAAAGAAGCATTCGCAAACGTATACCGTTATGTGATCAGATATGCATTAAGACATAACATCAACTTCTGCAAAGTCCTCTTTACTCTTAATCCCGTCGAAGGGATCACGTACGGCGAATACGCTGATTATGTTGATGAATTCGGAACCGGGATAAGGAGTTCACTGCGCAAGTCTGATTTCTACATGAGAAACAACAAGAAGCAGTACTTCGTATTACTCGCTGACATCAGAGAGGACTCATACGAGAAAGTTGCTCACCACATTATCGAGAATTGGGAAGCCGCAAACAAGGGCACGCTGAAGATCACCTATACGACCGAATTTGTCCGCGGCAACTCCAAGTACTATCAGATCAACAAAGAAAAGAACATCATTATCGTTGATGATGAAGATACCAACCTTCAGATCGCAGAGAAGATATTAGGTTCCGGAGGAATTAAGGTCACAGCTCTTAAATCCGGCGAAGCCCTTCTCGATTATCTGGAAAAAGACATAACACTTCCCGATCTTGTCCTTCTTGATCTCAAGATGCCGGGGCTCGACGGCTATGAGACGATGAAGAGGCTGCGCACGAAGGATACTCCCGCAGCACGTCTTCCCGTTATATTCCTTACAGCCGATGAGAACGATGCTTCTGATGCAGAAGGCATGTCTTTAGGTGCACTCGATTATATTCGCAAACCCTTCGTACCGGAAGTTCTTCTGCTACGGGTAAATCACTTGATCGACTTACTCACATTAAAGAAGCAGCTTCACTACGAGGTACATAATTCATGACGATTTCCAAAGAGCGGGACGAATTATTCGAATCATCACATCTTACTCTTCTGATCAGTTACACTGTTTTCTCTGCAGTTCTTATCGCAGAGTCACTGCTGATGAGATGGGAACTCTGGGTGCTTATCCTTATCCTGGCGAGCAACATCATCTGCTGGATACTGCACGTCAGACATAACACGCCTGCCAATGTAAGAGTATGGATATATTCCATACTGATGATGTGCACATATTTCTTCTACGGAACACATGCGACGAGCACATTTGATCTCGCGCTAGTCATGTCAGCCGTCATTCTGATCTATACTATGACCGGCAAAAAGAGCCTTATCACTTTGTGCCAGTTCGCGTTCGTTATTACAATGACTTACGAGATAGTGATGATGGTAATACACGGGGAAGTTTTCGATGCCCTGGTAATAAGCAGGACAGTCCTTCACTACTTCATGGTATTGTTTGTGGGCCAGTTCTCCAAGAAGATCATCGATACATGGATGCAGGTGCTCACGAGGTCAGAAGACGAAGTCATTCAGCTTACTGAAGCTACAGACCGTCTCAATGATTTCCTCGCAAACGTATCACACGAGATCAGGACACCGGTAAATGCGATCATCGGTCTTACAAGTATCTGTATCGAGAAGTCAGTGGATAAAGAAATAACAGACGAGATGATCAACGTCAGAAGCGCAGGCCGCAAGGTGGCTGAGCAGATCAGCGACATTCTCGACTATTCAGAGATCGATCGTAAAAAGGCGGTAAGAAACAATGAGGACTACATGCTCTCATCCGTTCTCCATGACCTTGTCACTGACTTAAAGCAGTATAAGACCGATAAAGTCGAACTCATCATTGACGTCGATCCGGCGATCCCTGCCGTAATGAATTCAGACGTCGCCAAGATCAAGAAGATCCTTAAAGCGCTTATTACCAACGGTCTTAAGTACACACAAAAAGGCGGCGTATATGTAAGGATCACATCAGAAGAACAGGATTATGGCGTTAACCTCTGCATCGAGGTTACAGATACAGGTATCGGCATGTCGGATTACGAGCTCGAGCGTGTTTATGACAGCTTCTATCAGGCTGACTCAGGCCGTGCGAGAATGGGCGGCGGCTTAGGCTTGGGTCTTGCGATCGTTTCCGGATTCGTATCGCTCTTAGGCGGCTTCATGACCATCAACAGCAAACCCGATGCCGGTACGACCGTTCACGTAAGTCTCCCCCAGAAAGTTGTCGATAACACAAGCTGCATGTCAGTCAATAATCCTGACCTGCTCTGCCTCGGTGCTTACCTTAACTTCGACAAATACCCCAACCCCTCCGTCAGGGATTACTACAATTCAATGGTCCTTAATATCGTTAAGGGACTCGGCATTCAGATGCACAGAGTTAACAATGCAGACAACTTAAGGCTTCTGCGTGACACTATTAAGATGACTCATCTGTTCATCGCAGAGGAAGAATATATCGATAACAGAGACTTTATCGAAGAACTCGCAAAAGATATGGTCGTTGCCGTTGTAGCCAATGACGGTTTTGTTGTTCCGGCGAACTCCAGAGTAAGGATCCTCGAGAAACCGTTCTACTGTTTCCCTGTCGTATCCATCCTCAATTCAAATGTTGACGATAAAACTGAGACAGCGGTAAAGAAGATGCGCTGCGACGGCATCAGAGCTCTCGTTGTAGATGACGAAGCGATGAACCTCGTTGTTGCCAAGAGCATCTTCAAGCGTTACGGCATGAAGATCTGGACTGCATCTTCCGGTCAGGAATCGATCGATATCTGCCGGGAAAGAGTTTTCGATATCATCTTCATGGACCACATGATGGGCGGCATGGACGGTGTCGAAGCCATGAAGAGGATCAGGACAGATGTCGCCGGATTAAACGGCTCTATCCCGGTCATTGCGCTTACTGCAAACGCGATGAGTTCTGCCAAGCAGATGTTCCTTGCGGAAGGCTTTGACGGATTCGTCAGCAAGCCAATAGAAATAGAAGAACTTGAACGTGCACTTAAGCACGTTCTTCCTAAGTCTGCCATCACTTATGCAGACGGATATGCCGAAGCGCCGGATGATGAAGATGATAAGCCTGCTGAAAAACCTGCAGAGGTTAAGTCCGTCAGCGATGACCTTGCCAAATTAAAGAAGATGGGAATAGATACTGATGCAGGTCTTAAATACTGCGTAGGTGACGAAGAATTCTACAAGTCGCTCCTTATCCAGTTTGCCGGCGAATCTGACGAGAAGATACCATCCCTCAAGAAGTTCTTCGGCGGACACGACTGGCACAATTACGAGATACTCGTACATGCACTGAAGAGCACGTCAAAGATGATAGGCCTTATGGAATTGTCCGAAAAGGCCAGGGCTCTTGAAATGGCCGCGAAAGAAAAGAAAGAAGAATACATCGTCGAACACCACGAAGAAGTCATAAAGCAGTATTCGAGAGTGGCAGCCGACATTAAGGATCAATTCAGAGAGGGTTCCGTCACTGATGATGATGTTCTGGAATTTGCTCCTGAAAATGATGACGGCAATGGAGGATCTGAATCATGAGAGAAGTTTTGAATTATCTTTTCAGGCCCTCCAGGATCAGCCGTGATGCGGTCAAATCAGCATACAGCGCTTCACTCAGGCCTGCTCATCTCATGATGACTTTGGGAATCCTCGTAAGCCTGGGTTTCCTCTTTCTGAGTTTCATCATGCCTGACTTGTTCGGAGCGACACTCTACCATCACCGCGCATGCTATACTGCGCTGTTCCTTATCGGACTTATGTGGAGTATTGCAGCTTATGCGGCAGCTAAAGATTTCGACAACAGATATAAAGTCATCCGCTTTATGAATGCTTTTACCGAATTACTGCTTTTCGCATTAGTCATAGTACTTGCATACTTCAACATAACGATCCTCGGCAGGACAGACGCTACGCTCTACATGATGGTATCAATGCTCGTTCCGCTTTGTATCTACACTAATCCTCTTGAATTCCTCGGCATCTCGCTGGTCTCAAATCTGACTATGCTCATTTTCCAGTACCATGCATATGCAACAGGCATCACTACGGATCAGGCAGGAGTTGTCAACCTGTCCATCTTTGCCGTTTTCCAGCTCGCAATGGGTGTGACGATCCTTTACACAAAATACCGTCTCCATGAACAGCTTGAGACAGCTGCAAAACAACACGAAAAGATCGAGATGCTCAACAAGGCGCAGAACAGTTTCTTCTCCAACATGAGCCACGAGATCAGAACACCTATCAACACCATCATAGGTCTTAACGAGATGATCTTAAGAGAAGACGTAAGCGATGAAGTAATCGAAGATGCCGCAAACATCAAGGCTGCGGGCAAGCTCCTTCTTAACCTCATCAACGACATCCTGGACATGTCGAAGTTCCAGTCAGGAAGAATGCAGCTTCTCTATGCTCCCTATCACACTGGCGACATGCTCTCAGACATCGTAGGCATGCTGTGGATAAAAGCTAAGGAAAAGAAACTCGAATTCCATATCGACGTATCGCCCGAGATCCCTGCAGAGCTCGTAGGAGACGAAGTCAGAGTTAAGCAGATCCTCATAAACGTGATCAACAACGCCATCAAGTACACCAAGGAAGGAACCGTATCCCTGTCCGTTCAGTGCGAGATGAAAGAAGACAAACTCTGCAATATGATCTATACGGTCACAGATACAGGTATCGGCATCAAGACGGAAGATATCCCTTACCTCTTCTCTGCATTCAAGCGTGTGGATGAGACCGCCAACCGTCACATCGAAGGTACAGGACTCGGCCTTTCCATCGTCAAGCAACTAGTTGATCTCATGGGCGGAAAGATCACGGTCAACAGCGTCTATACAAAGGGTTCGACATTCATCATCGAGATCCCCCAGAGAGTTGAGAGAGAAGGCCATGTCGGCGAATATGACTTCACCAAAACAGGATCGGGCAAGAAAGACGTTTATGCTCCGAAGTTTGAAGCTCCTGAGGCCAGGATTCTCGTTGTCGACGATAACGAAGCAAACCTCATGGTCGTATCCAAACTCCTGCGGAGCACAAGAGTAAGGATCGATACTGCCTCAAGCGGTTCCGATGCGCTCAAGAAGACTCTCAACATCAAGTATGATGTTATCTTCATGGATCATCTCATGCCTGAGATGGACGGTATCGAATGCCGCAGTAAGATCAAGGAACAGACCGGCGGCAAATGCAGAGATACCAGAATCATCATCCTCACGGCAAATGCAGATGCAGAGAACAGAGCACTCTACGCACGTGAGAACTTCGACGGTTATCTTCCTAAGCCTGTAAGCGGCGAAGAACTCGAAAACGAGCTCTACACATTCCTTCCCAAGGAACTTGTCCACATCACCGGCAACAGGACCGACCTCGCTGAAGAGACAATCTCCTGGATGAACGCAAGCAAAAAGCGAAGAAGCGTAGTCATCACAACAGAGAGCGTTGCCGATCTGCCTCCGGAACTAATTGAGAAGTACGGCATTGCAGTTCTGCCTCATAAGGTAATAACAGCCGAAGGCGTTTTCAAGGACGGCAAGGAGATCGAGACCCAGGGCGTCCTGAAATACATGGAAGATATCAATCACACGGTAAAACCTCTGGGACCTACCATAAAGGAAGCCGAGGATTTCTTTGCAAAGCAGCTGGCCAACGCAAATAACATCATTCACATCTCGATCTCGAGCAAGGTCGAGAACAGCGGTTATGTTCCCGCTTCCGAAGCGGCCAAGTCTTTCGACAACGTATTCATCGTAGACTCAGCGCACCTCTCCAGCGGTCAGGGTCTGATGGTAATCGAAGCATGCCGCCTGGCAGAAGAAGGCAAGAGTGCAGAGCAGATCGTCGAAGCATTAGAGCATGTAAAGAAAAAGATCCACACAAGCTTCATTGTCGATAATCTCGACTTCCTCGCCCGTGCGGGTCAGGTTGGAAACGGCACTGCCAACATCGTCAAGTCACTCATGGGAAGACCGGTCCTCAAGCTCAAGAAGGGTAAGATGGGACTCGGCATGACCTACTTCGGCTCACGTGAGAATGCATGGAGAAGTTACATCAACACAGTCCTGTCTTCAGGCTCTATCGACAGAAGGATCCTCTTTGTCACTTACGTAGGCGTTACCAAGAACGAGTGCGAATGGATCAAGGCACAGATCGAGAAGAAGATGAAGTTCGACGAGATCTACTTCACTCAGGCATCCCCTGCCATCGCAGTTAACAGCGGTGAAGGCACATTCGGATTGCTGTATAGAGAGAAAGACTGATTTCTTATTCGGGGGCTGATGCCCCAAAAAGCAAATTACCTGTTCTTCTCCATCCTTATCAGATGCTCTTCATCAGGTTCGCTGATACCGTCCTTGAAGTGGTATCCCATCTTCTGATAAAACGGCACACCAGTGACCGAAGCCGGTATCTCGATACGATTTGCACGAAGGAAGAATTCATCATTCTCGAGTGTATTGATTATCTTGCGGCCAACTCCCCTGCCCTGATATTCCGGGTCAACGAAGATAGTAAAAAGACTGCTCTCATCTTCCTTACCCCAGTAAGGTCCGATGGCACCGCAGCCGATTACCGCATCGCCGTCAGTAACAACATAGAAGTGCGTCCACGAAGCTCTCTGCAAAACATGCTCGGGCGTCTCGATCTCAATCAGCTGATCCATCAGATCTTCGGGATAATCTTTCTTATTGGAGAAGCTGATCGTCTTTCTGATAAGCGCTGACACAGCTTCCGCATCAGTGTCTTCGAACCTTCTTATATTCAGCCCGCAAGTCTTGGCAGAAGCAACGATCTTCTCATAAGATTCAGCACGGATAACTATAAAGTTCTTCTCGATCTCACTTGTCCACAGATCGATCTCACCTTCGATATCAGATACTTCGGGAAGGATAAAACCCCATATCTTACAGCCGGTCTTCTTAAGCTCGGGAAGGAACCATTCAAAGCCCCATTCGACATCTTCCTTAACGTCTTCGAAGCCGTTTCGGGCATCGACTATAAAGATGCTGTTCTTGTGTTCTCTTAGCATCTCAAGAGACGCTTTTACGGGATCGCGGTAGTCGTCAAAGTGGGCTTCCTTCTTCCACACATGGAAGACCACATTATCTTTTTCTATATATTCACTTTTTGCATATTCGCTCTCAAACATTTTGATTCCTCTCAAAATCGATTCTGAGCAGCGCCTTTCCGTTGGGAAGAGGATTGGACTGAACCAATATCTTTTTATAGCCGGCCTCTTCCACAACATCCGTCAGGGCCTGCTCTTCCATCTGGTGATGGACTTCATCTAGTCTGTCAAATGCATGAAGATAAGGAGAGTCTGAAACCCATTGATCTTCATCTATATTTATCTGGATAACACATGAGATATACTGCGGGCGCACCCGCATCATGGCTTTGGCAAAAGCTTCGTAGCCGATGTATTCAATGAGAAGATTTGCAATAACAAGATCTGCTTCAGGGAGCTTATCGCATTCGTTGATAAGATCGATCTGAAGGCATTCCAAAACACCGTTAAGGCTGCTGTATCGCTCAGACACTGCCTTAAGATAATCTTCGTTGATATCAACACCATAGACTGTCTTATACTTATCACAGCGCACATGCTCAAGACCGTTACCGCCTGCAATACCAAGTACCATTGCAGTATCAACGGGATAAGCCTCAAACTGATCCTTCATTATCAGGTTCATTGCCTGCAGCTGATGGACAGAATCAAGGCTCATGTGATTTTCATAGTCACTTAATGATATGTCTTTCCACGGATTATTCATCAGATCTTCTCCATGTATACGAAAACCAGCTCGCTATCAACCGCCTTCTGATCGAACTCTTTATATCCGGCAGATTCATAGAGGCGGATGTTATCCCTGCTTCTGGTGCTAGTAAAGAGCTCGTAGCGCTTATTAGGATAATACTTCTCTATCTCGCTTAACAGGCGCTTTCCGCAGCCTCTGCGGCGGTAGTCAGGATGGACCATTAACTTACCTATATAAACCGTTCCGCCGCTCTCATGCGCGCGTACAGAGCCAATGATGATGCTGTCATCACCGGTCATCTTCAGGATGGTTCCTGAGTTAAACTCTTCAATCACTTCATCGAGAGTCTGCTTGAGCGGAGGGATATCTTTATT
This sequence comes from Saccharofermentans sp., assembly GCA_024695565.1. The sequence continues at coordinate 138,621 of JAILHX010000067.1, forward strand.
TCCGAATAACTCTGCTTCGCTCTGATATGCAAGATACTGAAGATCCAATATCTCTTTGAGGTCTTCTAATTCAGCTTTTGTTATGTTGTAAGTATTCATTTTCGAGAACCTTTAGGTAGCCATGAAGCTTTTAACTTCATCTAATCGTTCGAGCGCTGCCTGTCTTCCGAGATCGTACACCCGCTGCAGCTCGTCGGGATCGTGCACCACCGTCTTAAGATTCAGAGGCGCGGAAGGTCTTATGACCAGAGTATTACCCTTCTCTTCACACGACCTAACGTACGCTGTCTGCTCGTTATACATCGCAGGACGCTCATAAAGCGTTTTGGCTATGTAGGGATGGTTTAACGTAAAGAGCTTTACCAGGGGCATGACCTTCATCTGTTTTTTTACAAAGCCTTCAGGCTGGGTGAGGACTACGATATTCTTCTCGTAGCCTCTCTTCTGCATATATTCGAGAGGAATGGAATCCGTCATTCCGCCGTCCAGATAAGCTGAATCGCCGATCTTGACCATTCTTGATATGATGGGCTGTGACGCTGATGCCCTGAGCCATTCCATGTGGGATCTGTCGCAGTCGTCCATCTTGTGATAGACGGTTTCACCGGTATTAATATCGGTTACTACGACGATGAATTCCATGGGATTGCTGCGGAACGTCTCTTCGTCAAAGATATCGTGCTTTGCAGGAAGCTCGTAGTAGCAGAATTCCGCACCGAAAACATCGCCTGTCACGAACCACGATCTGAAGCTGCAGAACTTCCAGTAGTTGCAGTAGCGCTTCGTGTAGCGGACAACTCTGCCTATCTGCCCGGACTTGTAATTGCATCCGAACGCGGCACCGGCAGATACTCCGACACAGCCTTCAAACTCAATGCCATTCTCCATGAAAACATCCATGACGCCTGCTGTAAAAAGTCCGCGCATGGCTCCGCCTTCCAATACCAATCCTCTTTTCATATCTATCCCTAATTACCTTTGCTTTTTCTATCCCCACAATGTTATCACAACTTTTTTAATACGCATTACTGAACATAAACGATTGCCGTTTTCTTGAAGGACTGAATTATCCGCAGCACAGCCGAATAGATAACTCCGCCACAGTATATGAACACCGGGATCTCCACGTAGTTAATGAACACCAGACAAAGCACGACCTGGGCGATATTGCCTATACCCTGAGCCAGATCGATCTTCCATCCGGGATTATTGTCCTTCTTGTTTCCGACGGCACGGACGATATTCAGGACGGCCGCAACAAGATGGGCAGCTACCACATAAATGATAAGTATCGCCTGCGCCTGCTCATACAGCGTCGTCGCGAAAACGCCCATGTCGAACATGATAAGACCGACCAGGAATATCCATTTGCCTCCGACCATGTGCTGGGCATGGGTAAGATAGTAAACGATATATCTCAAGCCGTAATAACCGAGGACGAGACCTACGCACACCGAGATCAGCTGGAATGCGGCCGCAGGCACAAGCATGAGGACCAGGGCACCCTGGATCGTGAGAACGGCAGTTATTATGTTAAATACCCTTCTGGTCTTGCTCATAGATCCTGTCTCATTCTTTCCTTAACGAGTTTTAAGTAGTCCATTATCCCGGCAAATCCTTTGGTGTTGTAATCAATGGAGAAGCCGGCAAGAAGATTGCCCGAAGTATAGATCTTATTCGTGACCATGCTCTTCTGGGAGAGTGCAGCCAGAATGAACCTGCCGAGGAATGTATCGTCACGCTCTTCAGGCGGTGCATTCTTATATTCTTCTACATAAGTTAAGACATCAAAATCAGGGATATCCTCTCCTGACAATTCCAGCCCCAATGCCTTCCAGTCAAGAGATGCATCTTCCTGTCTCCTCGTGAGGATCTCCATTATCCTGTCTTTATAGGGTTTAACGGTTTCCTCATCGTAGATCCCGGTCTTAAATGATTCCACCTGTCCTCTTAAGTATCTCATCGCGAAAACCATCTGGCAGAATGCATTGTAGTAATCAGACGGATTGTCCTTCAGGCATTCCCTGTAGTTATCCCATGCAGGCATGTACTTATAACGGATGAAGCTGTAATCCGGAAGATGACCCGCATGACCGTGTCCCAAGTTCAGGATCGAATTCTCACTGGTGTTGAAAACGGTGCTGTTATAGACATTGTTTTCGATGTCATCGGAAGCGCCGGGACTGTGCTTGAATGCGATCTTCCGGGCCGTTCCGTCAGGCATTATCTCATAGAAACTGTTATCGGTATTGTTTATGACAAGTGAAGGCGTGCCCGCAAAATTACGGTGCGCCCAGGTGTCTGACAGAACGTGCATGGCAATACCCGCTGCCTGAATGCTCCTTCCCTTGGCAAGTTCAACGGTATCTGCAACAAGACTTCCGTCAGGTCCGCAGATCAGTCTGTATTTATTCTTGTAATCCTTTGTTGCACGCGGCGTTGCCGCATTAAGATCCCTGGGCAGGAAGTGGAACGAAGCCCAGATCCTTGTAATATCCTGAAGTCCGATCACGTCGGATCTCATATCGACGAGTTCTGCCTGCGTCTGCGATGTGGCAGCATGGACACTTGCCGAGACCGACTTAAGGAACGTCTTGGTGCAGCAGTCTACAAACTGGTCACTATAGCACAGAGCAAGCGCCTCCCCGTGGGAGTAGCCTGCCAGATATGCCGCACAGTAAGTTGCGTAATAGTGAAAATCCGCCTGCAAACTAATTACTTCCCTTCTTCATTTTCGATCTGTACCGCCTGACACTTATAGCTGCAATAAACACTTCCAGACAGACTACAAGCGACGAGAGTTCCATGAACAGAGCGACATAGTTATCAAAGAAATCACCGCTTCCGTCAAGGATCGCAGAAATGACAAGATAAACCGATGCAACCGATCCGGTCATGAGCCACACGTCAAAGATGAGATAAGATATGCCGACCTTCCTGCCCTGTCCCTCGCGTCGCGCACGAAGTCCTACAAAGAGCCTTAGAAGGACATCAAAAGCCATGAGTATGACCAGGACGGCCATAGCGATGATCATGCCGATATCACCCAGCATCTCCTCATCAGCTTCATCAAATATACGTATGCCAAGTGCGATCTGGGTAAACAGCTTGATGATTCCCCAGAATCCGTAGATGCTGACGCCCGCTCCCAGGATGGTGAGTGTATTGGAATTCCTTCTGAATCTTACTGATCCGGGATCGTTTTGAAGACAGCCGCTATTCTCCACGTTTACCACCAGAAATTAAGGATCAGCATGACGATAACGGATATCGCCATTACGCTGAAGAATGAAGATACAAAGTAATAGAGCTTCAAGGTGTTTTCTTTTCGCCTTCTTAAGAAACATACAAGCCACAGGATCAAAAATACCGGTGCTGTCAGAAGCGAGAGCACGCAGATCAGGTTTGGCGTAAAGCAAAGCACCGTATAAACTGTCGTAATGGCAGCTGCGATCGGAAGGCCCGTGATGAAGTTGTTCTTACTGATGGAATCGATCTTCCTCGCCGACGGCGAATCAGATGAGAACCACAGATAACAATAAGCCGAGAGTATCATTACGATATAAGCAGGCGTGATCACTACCGCGCCGTTGTTATAGAAGAACCTGTATGACAGGAACGTGTATATCAATGAACCGCCCAGAGCCAGGCAGACAGACAGATAGATCAGGTTCAGGAATGCGTGCGCCCTCGTAAGGATGAAGTCATCGGCACACCTCGTGGGGCTGTCTGAAGTCTGAAGGCTGTAGTTATTAAACAGGGCGACCAGGCATCCTGCGACATAGACGATTATGTAAGCATAGTCGCGGCCGGCAGTTGACAGATATTCGGGAAGCCCCGGAATACTCTTGTTATAGAGCAGGACTGACGCGGCCGCAAAAGCTCCCGTGAGATTGCAGATAAGGAAGAATATCACGTGCTCTTTTGAGTTATCGAATCTGGGGACAATGCGCATTGCGATCTCATGGATGGCATTGGCATCGAGGTCTTTCCGCTTGATTCCCTTCTTCCTCTCGTATTCCTTAACCGCCATCGGCACATCGATGAGAACGCCTCCTATAACAGGAAGTGATGCCAGGACAGCCAGTATCATGAAAGTAAATCCGAACGGTATCCCGGTGATCTTCGCCAGTAGTGATTCAGCAGATATATGAAGTGAATCAAGAAGCAGTATTACTCCCAATACCAGGAAGAAATATAAGAACAGCGGCAGCCAGTTGTATTTGAGATAGCGCCTAAAGCCGAGCGGCATAGGATCAGATACGGATTCATCTTTGACGGCTTCAAGCGTAGCAGTGCCCGGTGTCTCACTCGTAACCTCATCTAATATGTCTGTAAGTTCGGTACGGAGCCGGTAACCTGTGTTGCCGTATGTCTTCCTCTTCTCTATGATCTGCTCGAAAACCAGATCGGCCTGACCTTCTTCACCTGAAGATCTGAATAAGGATACTATCTTCTTCTTGATATCGGAAATATATCTCGAAAGACTGATCGAGAAGATCTCCGGATCCATGGCGATCTCTTTGTCGGTCACGAATCCTCCCGGACTGGACAGCATAAAAAACAGGAGTCTGGTCTGGAGTCGATTTATGCTCTCCTCTTTATCAGAATATCCTATTGTCTGATTCTCAAAATCGATGAAGAATCCGGTCGCAGGACCGCTCACCCAGGTTATCCGCTGCTCGTTTTTCATGACTCATATTCTATCACAATCTTTTTTGTGAGAAATCCAAATAATCCCCAAACCCCTTGAAAAATAAGGCTCGGATAATCTTTGGAAAATCTTGGAATATCTCTGGAACCACTTTGGAAAGTGTTCCTGCTATCCTCTGGCCATCAAGCAAGGGGGCCACATGACAGCGGCCCGGAACAAATCTTACCTGAGGTAAGAGAAAGGAGCAGAACATGATCTTAAAAGCATTTATCACACCACTCGGAGCAGTCATTCTCCTCGCCGTAATCGGAATCGTAATCGCGGCATGCGTTGTTGCCAGAAAGCAGAGAAACAATCTTATGGACGAGGGCAAGCTCATCCAGAGAGAACCGAAATTCTGGGACAAGTCTGAGACATTCTCAGTTGCAGGAGCCACTCTGGAAGATATATTCCATAAACTTCCTTCCGAAGACCTCAAAAAATACATGGGCGGCTATGAACTCCAGCGCGACAAAAACAGGATCGTATTCGTTCACAACGGATATGAAGAGAGCTTCGCGGGAACATTGAGCCTGGTCTCATCAGCCGACGGGATTAACACATTCACACTTCTGATCAACCAGTACAAGACAAAGCACTCTTCGCCCAACGAGCTGAGTCTCAATGTGCTCTACACATCAGTTGAGAAGGTCTTCCTCGGGATCGATCCCAACGTCAAGGTTAAGACAGAATACGTTGACCGCAAGGTCAAGCACAGCCTGTTCTAAGGAGGAGCCTATGCAGTACCTGCTGATAATGTTCGGCGTCGTCGCCATACTGATGTTCATCTGCAGATTCATTTACAAGCTCATACAGGATGCACACTCGAGCGCACAGAACGCAAGAAGACGCGCCACGGAAAAACCAACAACAGAAGACCTTAAAAACAGATACAAATAGGAGGAAAGAAAAATGAGAAAAACTTACGCTTACAACGGAATCACGATCGGTATCATCTTGGGAATCGCAGCATGGGCAGTATCAAGCAATCTGGTCGTCGGAATCATCGCAGCAATCGTCGCTTCAGTAGTCTGCTTCCTCATCATCAGAGGCATCGAGAACGCCCTCTACAAGGGTGCCCAGAAGGCCGGTGAAGCAATCACCAGAAAGCTCGACGAAGCACACATGAACAAGACCCGCGGGAATCAGTAACCTATTATCTTCCATATTTTCCCAATGAAGTGAACCCGGGAAGTCAGACAAAAACGCCTGACGTTCACTTCACAACCGCAGAAGGGGCAGTTTTTAAGATCTGAGCTGCCCCTTTTTGCTGCTTGGTTCTTGCTTCCCCCCCCCCTTCTCAGGCAGGGCTGCTTGCCCGGCGGTGAGAGCGCTGCTCAGTCAGTGCTGAAAAAGGACACGAAACAAAGGTGATATCGTGTCCGATTTTGGCAATATCCGGATTATTGTCAAAAAGGGACACGTTTTGAACCCCGGAACGTGTCCTCTGGAAGCACTGAAGAATGTGTGATCGGACGGCGCGAGAAGTCAGTGACGAAATATTCACGAAAACAGGTGCTTTTCGCATTCCTACGTCACTTTCAGATTTACACAGGTACGAAAAAGTGATGAAATGAGCTGTTTTCATCACAATTTCGTGCAAAACACCGCAAAAATGCACGTAGGCGACACGATTTCTTTGAATTTCATCACTTTTTCGTACCATGCGGAATCGGCTTCCGGTCAGACACAAAGAAGTCTTCCAATCAGACAAAAATCACGGCGCCTCACAAGCGGAACAGCTCTCACGACGCAGCCCCTTCCAAGTACTTAATCAATCGCCGGAAGCACCTTGTTCTCGATGAATTCGACACGGTCGAAAATCAGCGGCTTGAAGGTGCCTGTGATTCCGACTGCCACATTCTTATCTTTGTTTACGTAAATGATGTTTCCGCCGTCTCCGATGGCTGCGAAAACAGGTCTGTCATCAAAAGGCTTATACCACAGGTATCCGTAGTTCATGAAGCCGAAGCGCTCGCCGAGTTTCAGATGCGGGGCTGTCATATCACTTAAGTATTCTTCTGATATGAGCCTTTTCTTTCCTGCCATGCCGCCTGTTAACACGAGATTCCCAAGCTTTGCCAGGTCACCGGCAGACAAGCATAATCCCCAGCCTGCAGTGACCGTATCCTGTGGATCAGAAAACCATTCAGGATCTCTCGGGTTCTTGCTCATCAGATACTCAAACTGGTCTTCTTTTGAACTGGCGCCGTGGATCCTCCGCGCGGTTATTCCCAATGGTGCAAACAGATTCTTATTTGCAAAATCGATGCACTTCCCGCCTGTTGAATTTTCGATGATCCCGGCGAGGATCTGTATGCCGAGCGTAGCATATTTGAATTCGCCTGTGATACCGGAACGGCCGCCGAGAAGGTCTAATGCAGCGACTGTCCAGTCAGGAGATGTGCATACTTTTGTCCAGGGTTCTGAACGGTACTTATAGGGTGCGGTCATGGTAAGAAGGTCTTTTAAGGTGACATCGTATATCGTCTTTTCGCCTCGCTTGACCTGATAATCCGGGAAGAAATCTATAACCTTCTGATCGACACTTTTAATGAATCCCTTATCGATTGCAATTCCTGTGATCAGAGACATTACGCCTTTGGTAACGGACATTACGTTAACGTTGTCTGAAGGAGTAAATCCGTGCCAGCAGTCTTCATATACGGTCTCGCCGTTTCTGATGGCATGTATCTGACAGATGTTGCTCTCGTTGCCTGTACTTCCGGCTATTAATTCATGCAGTTCTTTTTTGTTCATTCTAAGTCTCCTCTTAATCAAGATCAGGACGTCCGGTTAAGAGGCTAATATGATTAAAAAATCTTTTCAAGAGTTTTCTTAGAAGATTATCTGTGAATATAAAGTCTGGTCTTTTCAGGTTCGCCGTCGCCCTGTGCCATGCAGCAGAACTCCCAGCCGTAACGCTCGTAGAATCTCTCGTGATCGGTTACGAGATAGAGCGGCGAGATGCCCTTGGACTTCATGTCGTTAACAACGAGATTAAGAAGATTTCCGGCGATTCCCTGGGTGCGGTATTCTTCGTCGGTATAAACTGCGCAGACGTTGGGAGATAAGTCTTTGCGGTCGTGGAAATCGTTCTCGATAACACCCAGACCTCCGACGATCTTATCTCCGTCTAAGCACAAGTACCAACCGTATTCGGTAACACCGTTTAAGTAATCAGTCATGCATCCCGAATAAGCTTCGGTAGGCACACCCCAATGACGGTGGAACCACTCTGCAGCGGTGTCCTTAAGTTCGGGTCTCTCCCTTAATGTGATGTAAGCATAATCCATATTAATTCTCCTATTTCCCAATAACATTATAGACGGGGGAGAATACCTTTTCCACTTCCGATAAAAAAACCGGAGCATTTGAAGCTCCGGTCATCTGATCACATCCGTTATCACGCGAGGCTTATCCATATAACGGGGCGCACACCGCGCTTATTGAAGACGTCTCCGCCGTACTCGAAAATATCACCGTTCTGGTAGATGATGCCGTCAGACTCAATGTACTGGTTCTCGGAACTGCCGATCACCATGGCTGCCTTATCACTTCTGACACCGGGATCTCGTAGCCACCATCCGTACTTATCAACGCCGGGAACGATCCTGTCTTCAGGGCCCGAGAAATACTTGTCGGCTTCCTCTACGGTCAGAAGTGTTACTTCATCACCTTTATTAACGATCATATCGCGCTCTGATTTGATGAACGCTTCATCGATATACTCGCCGTTAAGCCAATATCTCAGATCGCTTGCGTCCCAGTTATTTGAACTGCCGTGGAAAATACGCTTGTCGACAAAAGTCTCGCTTACAAGCATAACTTCAGACCCGCGGACTTCGAGGACGCGCCAGGTCGTATTGCCGTTATAATCGCCGAATTCGATGGTGTCTCCGACGTTAAGTTTACGAGTGCAGAGAAGGCCGGCATTTGCTTCTCTGATGAGAGCTAAGCTGTCCTTATAACCGTCCAGCTCTTCAAATCCATTTATGGCGCCGGCATAATCGCCTGACTCCATTAGTCTTACCGCCTGATTGTATTTGTACTCAGGAGTCGTTCTGATGTACAAAACAGATGCCAGTATTACCACCACTACTACCAGCACAGCCAAAATAGAAATCAACACATTCTTGCTCATGTAATCCCCCGAAAAAAGAAATGCACTTTACCCTGATTAACTATTTTAATTCCTAATACTCTTTTTATATATCATATCTGTGCGGTAAAGAAAAACAGGCGCACTTCCGGTCCGGTCAATTTAAACTCTGTCAGAGGCTGAACTGCCGTAAACAAAAGGGTTCTATTATCATATCAATTTGATAGGTTTTTTGAATAAAATGTGTTATATTCGTCTCAATAAATTTTCAGGGTGAAAAACTATGACACTTCAACAGCTCAATTATGCCATTACCATCGCGGAAGCCGGCTCTATCAACAAGGCTTCTGAGTTACTCTATGTATCACAGCCTTCACTTACTGAATCTATCAAAGAACTCGAGAAAGAACTCGGCATAACGATCTTCATCCGAAGCGGACGCGGGGTTACCTTAACACCCGAGGGTTCTGACTTTATCCTCTATGCAAGACAGGTAATAAACGACTATACCGAACTTTCCGAGCACTTCGGAAATGCGAAAAATATCAAGAAGAAATTCGGAGTATCGACCCAACACTATTCATTTGCAGTCAAGGCTTTCGTTGAACTCGTAAAAGAAAGTGATACT
>JAILHX010000101.1 GCA_024695565.1 Saccharofermentans sp.
TTTGCCGGTTTTGCTATGAAAACTATTTTGTATGCTTTGGGACTCAGTGTCAGCCATAAAGCTGCGTTCTCCATTTTAGGAGAAATAAGGAAACAGATATTTGCCAAGCTTCCGCGTATGCCTCTTGGTACGATCATTGATACTTCCAGCGGTAAACTGAAGCAGATAATCGTTGATGAAGTTGAGTGTATGGAGCGTCCCCTGGCGCACATGATCCCTGAATTGACTTCCAACATCATCGGAGCTTTAGCTGTTTGGGTATACATGATGATCGTTGACTGGAGAATGGGCCTCATATGTCTTATCTCTGTTCCTGTAGGTCTGATGTTCTTCGGATTCATCGCAGCAAGTTATGGCGAGGATTATAAGAAGTCCGTTGAGATCACACAGGATATGAATGCGAGTATTGTTGAATACGTTCACGGTATCGAAGTTATCAAAGCATATAACCAGAGCAAAACATCTTATCAGAAGTTTAAAGATAAGGTGTTTGCCAATGCGTCATTTTACTATTACTGGATGAAGAAGACGGAAGTCTGTCAGGGCCTTTGTTATACGATTGCGCCCTGCACCTTGATTACTGTATTACCTATTGGTTGGTACATGTATGTCTCCGGCAACATCACAGCAGATGTCTTCATGACTTCGATAATGCTCTCGATGTGTATTGTCGGACCGATAATCGCTGCGATCCAGTTTACTGATTCTTCTGCAAAACTTGCAACGACGGTTGCGACCGTAGATGAGCTACTCTCAGGTGAAGAACAGGATCACGCTGAAACACCTGTTGAGTTCTCAACACATAATATCGAGCTTTGTGATGTTACTTACTCGTATCACGAAGGCGAAGAGGTTCTTCATAACGTGAGCCTTGCAATTCCCGAGAAGAGCTTTACGGCGCTTGTAGGTCCTTCGGGAAGCGGTAAATCCACCATTGCCAAGCTTATCGGCGGATTCTGGGATGTATCGGAAGGTGTTATTAAGCTGGACGGAAAAGATCTCAAATCCATTCCTCTTGAGCAGCTTTATGACCAGGTTGCATATGTATCACAGGATAACTGGCTCTTCGATGACACGATAATGAATAACATCCGTATGGGAAACACATCTGCTTCTGATGAACAGGTCCGTGAAGTCGCCAAAGCATCCGGCTGTGATGAATTTATCAGAGCACTTCCTCAGGGCTACGAGACCAAGGTAGGAAGCGGCGGAACGCATCTCTCAGGCGGTGAACGTCAGAGGATCGCTATTGCCAGAGCAATGCTCAAGAATGCTCCTATCGTTATTCTGGATGAAGCAACTGCATATATCGATCCCGAGAATGAAGCTCTGATCCAGAGAGCCCTTACAGGTCTGATAAAAGATAAGACCGTAATCATCATTGCACACAGGCTTTCCACGATCATCGATGCCGATCAGGTGATCCTTGTAAATGACGGTACTGTTGAGTGTGCCGGAACCCATAGCGAACTTCTGGAGAAGAGCGAGCTCTACAGATCAATGTGGCAGGCACATATAAGCGAAGGGGGTGCAGCATAATGTTCGAAGCAATTAAAAAGATCATAGCTTTTTCCGGACCGGAAAAGGTCAGGATATATAGGGCGATAATAATAGCTTTCTTTAAATCATTGTTTTCGATGTTCAGAATGGCAGCAATCTATTTTGTGCTGTTGGCATTTGAGCAGGGCGATAAGACAATGCAGCCGGCATGGACAGCCCTTATCCTCTTAGGAATAAGCATATTAGGACAATTCTTCCTAAAGATGATAGCTGACCTCCAGTCGGTTCACGCAGGCTACTTCATGAGCGCTTATAAGCGTCTAGAGATAGCTGAAAGACTTAAGAAAGTCCCTATGGGATATTTCAATGACAACAATCTTGAGCAGATTACAGGCATAGCCACAACGGTCCTCGATGTTGTAGAAAACCAGGGCGCCAATGTTCTTGTGCTTATCCTGAGCGGCCTTATGAATGCAGTTGTATTCTTATTCTGCGTATTGTTCTTCGACTGGAGACTGGGCCTGATCGTATTTGCCGGAATGACGATCTATATGATCATCACATCGTCAATGGAAAAGAAGAGCCGTTCATTGTCTCCTATCAGACAGAAGAATCAGGCAGCTCTTGTATCCAAAGTACTTGAGAGCCTTCAGGGAATGAGTGTCATCAAATCGTTCAACCTGACAGGAAAGGGCGATGAAGCTTTAAATAAAGCAATCGATGGTAACCGTGACAGCAACATGGCCATGGAGAGACTCTTTATTCCTTATGCCAGGATCCAGGGCATTGTGTTGGGAGCCTTTAAGGTTTTGATCATGCTTTTCGGTATTGCAATGTTTATTGCAGGAAACATGACGATTACATATGCATTGATTACGATAATCTTATCTTTCCAGATCTTTGCGGATATCGAACAGACAGGTGCTGGACTTACAGTACTCAGAGTAGTATCAAGTTCTATCGAAGAGGCAGACAAGGTAAATCTTCTTCCTGTAATGGACGAGAACGGAAAGGACTATGCACCGGATAATTACGGAATTGCGCTTAAGAACGTATCTTTTGCCTATGGTGATAATGAGATCTTAAATGACGTAAGCCTTGAGATACCCGAGAATACCATGACTGCCTTTGTAGGTCCTTCAGGTGCCGGAAAAACGACTCTGGCTATGCTTATAGCCCGTTTCTGGGATGTTAACGGAGGAAGTATCTCCATCGGAGGAAGAGATGTACGAGAATATACGCTTGAGAGCCTTATGTCCCGGATAAGCGTGGTATTCCAGAATGTCTATCTTTTCGCTGATACGATCGAGAACAATATCAAGTTCGGTATGAGCGATGCAAGTCATGAAGATGTTGTTGC
>JAILHX010000078.1 GCA_024695565.1 Saccharofermentans sp.
CCATTGGTGGAAACTACAGGGCTCGAACCTGTGACCCTCTGCTTGTAAGGCAGATGCTCTCCCAGCTGAGCTAAGCTTCCGTTAGCCACACCTTTATTCAAAGCGCGAATGAATTATAAAACAAATACCGAAGATATGTCAACAACGATTTTTAAAATAATATGATTTTATTTTCTGCTTTATTTGCTGCCGCTTCTGGAATAGTACAAATATATGTAAACCTGGGCATCTTCGCCCTCTACGGTAACAATGTAAACGATGTTTTCCGTTGTTTCTTCGTTAAGCGGAACTCCCAAGACCCAGATAAACGAGTCCTGTCTGGGATCCGGCTTGATCGAGACCGAATTCAGGGCATCAGCCTCATACTGCTTATACTGGTTATAGTCAAATATCTGGCCTTCGCCGCCATATGTCTCGGCTATTCGGATAATATACTGGCTCCAGGTATCGTAATTACTCTCCTTAACATGAAGCTTGGCTTCATAAGCAGCTCTGGCATATAAGAAACCGACCTTATTCATACTGACGATCTCAAGATTCTCGTCGCCTGATATCGCCACATGGTTGGTCCTGGCGATCAGGGCATCGTTCCTGTCATAGATAAAACCGCCGATAAGAACGCCGACCAGAATTACGGTAATTACTATCAGAATAATGTCTCTCTTATTCTTCATCTCAATTCACTCCAAATAATATCTTGCCGTTATCATAGGTTATTTGCGCAGCTTCATCAATAGTTACGCCCTTGATCTCGGCGATCTTCGCACATACGAAGGCCACATGGCAAGGCTCGTTTATAAGTCCCCGATTAGGTTCCGGCGTCAGATACGGGCTATCCGTCTCGATCACGATACGGTCCCACGGCGTATTGAGCGCCACTTCCGGCGTCTTTTTATTGTTCTTAAACGTCAGCGGTCCGTCAAAGCCGATATAGAACCCCATCTTAACGAGCTCTTTTGCGGCCTCAGGCGAGCATGAGCAGCAGTGACACACACCTGCTATATCCCTTAGCCTGCCCTCCTTATAAAAGCGCCTCAGGATATCCAGGCAGTCACCCGTCGCATCCCTCTCGTGAAGGATTATCGGAATATCGTATTCATAAGCGAGCGCGAGCTGCTTTTCGAAAACTTCGCGCTGGACAGACCTCTCGGACAGGTCATAGTAATAATCGAGACCTATCTCGCCTATAGCCATTATCTTTTGCCCTCTGCGGGCCTCCAGAGCGCTTCTTAAGTACTTCTCAGTATCTTCCGTGTATGTTTTTGCCTCGTGCGGATGAACGCCCACAGAGGCGTACAGAGCGACGCCGTTGGCGCCGTCGTACTTATTTGCCATATCAACGGCTATCCTGGATGTCTCTTCGCTGTCAGCGGGAATGAGCACAGCGGTTATGCCGGAAGCTTTGCAATGCTGCAAAATATCTTCCGCGCAAATACCGGAGTCTTCGAATTTCCTGTCGTAGATATGTGCGTGAGTATCGAAAAACTTCGCACTTCCGCTGTAGTAAACGGGATCTCTCACGTGGTTCTTATGAGATATCAGAACCCGGCAGTACCGAATCGTCGAACTCGACTACACGGTAACCGTCACCGTACTTAACGGAGAGGATCATGCCGTTGCTCTCAAGACCCATCATCTTCCTGGGCTCGAGGTTTACGATCATCGCAAGTGTCTTGCCGATAAGATCTTCCGGCTTATAGTACTTAGCGATGCCGGAGAGGACCTGCCTCTCGCCGAAGCCGTCGTCAACCTTGAACTTCAAGAGCTTGTCAGACTTTTCGACCTTCTCGCATGAGAGTACCTTAACAGCTCTCAAGTCAAGAGCGGCGAAGTTATCGAACTTCGTAAGAGGCTTTAAGGGCTCTAAGTCCTTACCCTTCTCTTCTTCTGCAGGGAAAAGCTTGTTGAGCTCGTCGATCTCCTTGTCGATGTCAATTCTCGGGAAGAGAACGTCGCCCTTCTTAACTGTTACGTCAGCAGCAAGAGCATGTCTTACCTTTGTGGAATCCCATGTTGTATTGGACTCGTCAGCACCGATCTGTTCGAAGATCTTAGGTGATGTATGAGGCATAACGGGTTCCAAGAGAATAGAAACGCGTCTGATAGCGTCAAGCAGATTATAAAGAACTGCAGCAAGTCTAGGCTTGGCTGTCTCATCCTTTGCAAGCTTCCAGGGCTCGTTCTCATCGATATACTTGTTAGCTCTAGCGATAACGCTGAAGATCTTTGCAAGGCCTTCAGAGAAACGCATCGTCTCGAATGTCTCGGATACGAAGTCCGGCAGGCTGTCCAACTGCTCGAGCAGGTCGTTATCGGCATCAGTGAATTCCTTTTCTTCAGGGAGCGTGCCGTCAAAATACTTGATAGCCATCGCAACGGTCCTGGATACAAGGTTTCCCAGATCATTTGCAAGGTCAGCATTGATCCTGGCGAACATCTGCTCATTGGAATAAGGGCAGTCAGAACCGAATACCATCTCTCTTAAGAGGTGATATCTCAGGGCATCAACGCCGTATCTCTCACAGAGTACGAAAGGATCGATGACATTGCCCTTGGACTTACTCATCTTGCCGCCGTCAAATGTGATCCAGCCGTGGCCATATACCTTCTTGGGAAGGGGCTCACCCAATGCCATGAGGAATGCAGGCCATATGAGTGAGTGGAATCTTACGATCTCCTTGGCCATGACGTGCGCATCAGCAGGCCAGTACTTCTCATAATCATCGTAAGTATCATTCATGAAGCCCAGGAGCGAGATATAGTTCGTAAGAGCGTCCATCCATACATAAATATAGTGACCTTCATCGATGGTAACCGGGATGCCCCACTTAACGCTCGTTCTGGAAACGCAGAGGTCCTGAAGGCCCGGCTCAATGAAGTTGTTGATCATCTCATTGACTCTGGACTTGGGCTCGAGGAAGTTCTTCTCAGGATCCAGGAGGAGCTCTTTAAGCCTCGGGCCGAACTCTGAGAGCTTGAAGAAGTAAGCCTCTTCTGAAGCCTCTGTTACTTCTCTTCCGCAGTCAGGGCACTTGCCGTCAACGAGCTGGCTCTCTGTCCAGAAAGACTCGCAGGGTGTGCAGTACTTGCCTGTATAAGCGCCCTTGTAGATGTAACCGTCGTTGTAGAGCTTCTCGAACATGTTCTGAACAGTCTTGATATGGTAATCGTCAGTAGTTCTGACGAATCTGTCGTACTTGATTCCGAGTGTGGACCAGAGCTTTTTGAAGTTGGCAACGATCTCGTCAACATAGGCCTTAGGAGTGATGCCCATCTCCTGAGCCTTCTTCTCGATCTTCTGACCGTGCTCGTCTGTACCTGTGGAGAACATTACATCATAGCCCTGCATTCGCTTCATTCTCGCGATAGCATCGCATGCGAGAGTCGAATAGCAATGTCCGATATGCGGA
>JAILHX010000018.1 GCA_024695565.1 Saccharofermentans sp.
TAATTAGGAGGATAAGACAAATGCCTAAGCAGAAGACACACAGCTCATCAAAGAAGAGATTCAAAGTAACAGGTACCGGTAAGGTTCTTCATAAGCAGTCCTTCAGAAGCCACATCCTGAGCAAGAGACCTACTAAGAGAATGAGACACTTAAGACACAGCCAGGTATGCTCGGATCAGAATGCAAAGATCGTCAAGAAGATGATCCCTTACGCATAATTAGAGAGAATTAGGAGGACAAAGATATGTCAAGAGTTAAAAGAGGAATCCGCGTAAGAGCGCGTCACCATAAGATCATCAAGCAGGCTAAGGGTTACTGGGGCCACAAGAGCAAGCTCTTCAAGGTTGCTAACCAGCAGGTATTAAAGTCCGGTAACTATGCTTACAGAGACAGAAGAAACAAGAAGAGAACATTCAGAAGACTCTGGATCGTTCGTATCAACGCAGCTTGCCGTCTTAACGACATGAGCTACTCCAGATTCATGGACGGTCTTAAGAAGGCCGGCATCGAGCTCGATCGTAAGATCCTCGCTGATATCGCTGTTAATGATGCAGCAGGTTTCACTTCTCTCGTTGAGAAGGCAAAGGCAGCTCTCTAATATACTGATCAGCTGAAATTAATCAAGCCGGCTTTTGACAGCCGGCTTTTTTAATCTTAGTAAATGGAACTTGCGCCTCAATAAATATATAATGTTTTTGCATATCGAAAAGGAGATTTTACGCTTGATCATCACCAGCCGCGACAATCCGAACGTGAAGCGCATCGCAAAGCTTACCAAGAGAGATAATGCCAGATCTGAAGGCGTTATCTATCTTGAAGGCACCAGACTTTGCGAAGAAGCTTTAGCAAGCGGTCAGACTCCGGTCGAAGTTATCGTCTCCGAGGACAGGACAGGCTGGGCATCTGAATTTGTGCCCGGAACAGAGCCTCTGGTGCTGACTAAGGATGTATTCAAAAAGATATCCCAGACAGTCAATCCGCAGGGCGTAGCGCTCATTATCAGAGAGCCTTCGATATCTTCTGATATACCCCGAAGTGAAGATGGAAAAGACATATATGTCGTGCTCGAAAACACTCAGGATCCGGGCAATCTCGGCACCATCATCAGGATGGCTGATGCATTTGGTCTTACTGCGGTCATCGTAAGTCCCACGACATGCGATCCTTATAACGATAAGGTCATCAGGGCAACTATGGGTTCTGTATGGCATATCCCGATCGTAAGAAAGACGATGGATGAGTGTTTCGAATTCTTTGCTAAGAATAATATCGATACTCTCGCAATGCATCTTAAGGGCAATGAACTTAACGCAAGTGAATTAAAGCTCCCGTGCGCTTATTTTATCGGCAACGAGGGTGACGGACTTACTGATGAGACTACGGCAAGATGCAAAAAACTCATTAAGATCCCGATGAAGGGCAAAGCAGAATCTCTTAATGCGGCAGTCGCAGCATCGGTTATCGGTTACGAGCTCTCAAAGCTCATCTGAAAAAAGTCCTTTTTGCACGGACTAAACAAGGAAAAGTCTTGTATTTACTTATTCTTCGTATAACAGAGAAGATAATCTCTTAAGAGAAAAGTTCTATAATATCTGTTATTATAGGCGTTAGTCTAATTGAATGGCAGGAAGTCAGACGGAAATGGATTTTGAGAAGAAAGATCAGCTGATCAACCAGCTTGCAGAAGTTGCAAAAGTTAAATCGCACATCAACACTGATTTGTACTCCAAGTACAACGTTAAGCGCGGTCTTCGTAACAACGACGGCACGGGCGTTCTTGTAGGACTTACCGAAGTCGGCGAGGTCATGAGTTATATCGTTGACGATGCTGACCGCATTCCCGTCGAGGGTAAGCTCTTCTATCAGGGTTATGAGGTTAAGGACATCGTTGAAGGATTCTTCTCAGAAGGCAGATACGGATATGAAGAGACTGCATTTCTTCTCCTTACAGGCGAACTTCCGACTAAGAGCGAGTTGGATGAATTCAATCAGCTCTTATGCAGCGTAAGACCTCTTCCTAAGGATTTCACAGAGGACATGATCATGAAGGCACCTTCGCCTGATGTCATGAACAAGCTTGCAAGATCTGTTCTTGCTCTTTATTCCTATGACGATAATCCTGATTCAACAGAGATCTCAAATGTCGTAAGACAGTGCACGGAACTTATCGCAAGATTCCCTGTGCTCATCTCTTACGGCTATATGGCAAGAAGACACTATATTGAACACAGAGACCTTTTCATCCATGCTCCTGTTGCCGAATACAATACCGCCCAGAACATCCTGCACCTTATCAGACCTGACGGTAAGTTCACTGAATTGGAAGCAAGGATCTTAGACCTCATGCTCGTTCTTCACGCTGAGCACGGCGGCGGTAACAACTCCACATTCGTTACTCATGCCGTATCTTCAACAGGTTCTGATACATATTCGGTTATCGCTTCTGCAGTAGGATCACTTAAGGGTCCTCAGCACGGCGGTGCTTCTAACAAGGCTTATGCCATGATGAAGGACCTCCGTGAGCATGTAAGCGACTGGACAGACGAGAAGGCTATAAGACAATACTTAGCTGACATCATCAACAAGAAGGCATTCGATAAGTCCGGTCTTATCTACGGTATCGGTCATGCGGTTTATACGCTCTCTGACCCGAGAACTGTTGTTATCAGAAAGTATGCTGAGCTCCTCGCAAAAGAGAAGGGCAATATGGATCTTTATAATCTCTATCTTCTTGTCGAGAAACTCGCACCCGAAGTCTTTCACGAAGTTAAGAATTCGGATAAGCTCGTTTGTGCTAACGTGGATTTCTATGCTGGTCTCGTTTATTCGATGCTCGGCATTCCTTCAGAACTCTATACGCCTCTTTTCGCATGCGGAAGGATCGCAGGCTGGAGCGCACACAGGATCGAAGAGATCGTCTCAGGCGGAAGGATCATGAGACCGGCATTTAAGTGTGTCAACAAGCGCAGACCGTATATCCCTTCTGATAAGAGGACAGATATCATCTGATAATAGGACAACTTTGTCAGAAGCGGTAATTAACTGCCCGGCATACTTGCACAGGTCATTAACCTGTGGTAATATACTCGGGCAAACGAACAAGGCCCCATGGTCAAGTGGTTAAGACGGCGCCCTCTCACGGCGCAATCAGCGGTTCGAATCCGCTTGGGGTCACCAGAATTAGAAGGAAGGACGAACATCTTGATCAGATGTCCGTCTTTTTTAACTATAAAGAGTTTAGAGGCTATGGAAGAGAATAAATTTATCAAGATCAGAGGCGCCAGAGAGCATAACCTCAAGAATATCGATATAGACATCCCGAGAAGGAAGATGGTCGTTCTGACGGGTCTTTCCGGTTCGGGCAAATCTTCGCTTGCTTTCGATACCATCTATGCAGAAGGCCAGAGAAGATATGTTGAATCGCTCTCTTCTTATGCGAGGATGTTCTTAGGCCAGCTCGATAAGCCTGACTTGGACAGCATCGAGGGATTGTCTCCTGCAATCTCCATAGACCAGAAATCCACTGTAAGCAATCCGAGATCTACTGTAGGTACGGTTACCGAGATATACGACTACTTCAGACTCCTTTATGCGAGAGTCGGAGAGCCTTTCTGTCCGAACTGCGGCAAGAAGATCAAGTCTCAGGGTATCGACCAGATAATCGATAAGCTTAAGGTATATCCCGAAGGCACGAGAGCGATCATCTATGCACCAATGGTAAGGGGCAAGAAGGGTGAGTTCAGCAAGCTTTTCGAGGGCTTCAGGAAGTCAGGATATGCCAGGGTCAAGGTCGACGGAATAACATACGAACTCGACGAAGAGATCGAACTCAACAAGAACGTTAAGCATGAGATCTCAGTCGTAGTCGACAGACTTGTCATAAAGGAAGCTAATACAACAAGACTTTACGATTCTTGTGAGACAGCTCTAAAGCTCGCTGACGGACTCTTGTCCGTTGAGCTTCAGACTGCAACGACAGATGAGAACGGCGATAAGACATATGAATCCCAGGAAGAGTTCTTCTCGCAGCATCTGGCTTGTCCTGACTGCGGAATATCTTTCGGTGAGATCAATACGAGAAGTTTCTCATTTAACAGTCCCGAGGGCGCATGTTCTAACTGTTCAGGTCTTGGAACGCTCACAGCGGTCGATCCCGAGCTCTGCATTACGAATCCCAAGCTCAGCATCAATGAGGGCGCGGTAAGGACTGCAGGATGGAATTTTGATGATCCCAAGAGCTGGGGCAGATGCTTTATCGAAGCATTGTCTGAGAGATATAAGTTCTCATTAGACGTTCCTTACTATAAGCTTCCGGATGACATCAAGAATCTCATCCTCTACGGCAACGGCGGCGAGAAGCTTAAGATCGACACCAGAAACTCCACGTTCCCCAGGGAAGGAGATTATTACTCAGCATGGGAAGGTGTTGTTCCGAGCGTTATGAGACGCTGGAGAGAGGCTTACAGCGAAGAGGCGAAGCTCTCTTATGAGAAGTATTTCAGTGTCGACATCTGTCCCGTCTGTAACGGTGCAAGACTTAATAAGAACAGCCTGTCTGTTAAGGTAGGCGGTCTTAATATAAGCGAGCTTACGAATATGTCCGTTAAGGCTATGCGTGAGTTCTTCTCTGATCTCAAGCTCAAGGGCAAGAATGCTGAGATCGCTGCGCCTATCTTAAGGGAAGTCAAAGCGAGGATCGAGTTCCTCTATGACGTAGGTCTTGATTACATGACGCTCTCCAGATCGTCTTCCACACTGTCCGGCGGTGAAGCTCAGAGGATCAGGCTTGCCACACAGATCGGCGCAGGCCTTCAGGGCGTTTTATACGTTCTTGACGAGCCTTCCATCGGTCTTCACCAGAGAGATAACGATAAGCTCATTAAGACTCTCTTCAAGTTAAGGGACCTCGGCAACTCGATCCTTGTAGTTGAGCACGATGAAGATACAATGAGATCTGCTGATCACATCATTGATATCGGTCCCGGTGCCGGTTCGTTCGGAGGTCAGGTGGTAGCCCAGGGCACTATTGATGACATCATCAATGTCGAAGCGTCTGTAACAGGCCAGTATCTGTCAGGAAAAAAGTTCATTCCCGTACCTGCGAACAGACGTAAGGTTGATTCAAAGAAGCTCCTGAAGATCCAGGGTGCCCATGTAAATAACCTCAAGAATATCAACGTTGATATTCCGATCGGTCTTTTCACGGTAATCACAGGCGTATCAGGCTCAGGCAAATCTTCGCTCATCAATTCGACGCTCGTTCCTTACCTCAACCATGAGCTCAACGGTGCGAGGAAGACGAGAGTCAAGTGCGACAGAATCACGGGTTATTCCAACCTCGATAAGATCATCTGCATTGACCAGAGCCCTATCGGAAGGACGCCGAGAAGTAATCCTGCTACGTACATAGGTCTTTTCGATCTTATTCGAAAACTATATGCCGAGACACCTGACGCCAAGCAGCGCGGTTATAAGGCCGGAAGATTCTCATTCAACACCAAGGGCGGCAGATGCGAAGCCTGCTCGGGCGACGGTGTTAATAAGATCGAGATGCACTTCCTGCCTGATATCTATGTCACATGCGACGTCTGTAAGGGTAAGAGATATAACCGTGAGACTCTTGAGGTCAGATATAACGGCAAGAACATATCAGACGTTCTCGAGATGAGCGTTGACGATGCCTGCGAGTTCTTCAAGAACCACCCTGCGATCTACAAGAAGGTCAGGACGCTTCAGGACGTGGGTCTGGGCTATATCAAGCTCGGCCAGCCCTCTACGACACTCTCCGGCGGTGAGGCACAAAGGATCAAACTTGCCTCGGAATTGTCGAGAAGATCGACCGGAAAAACGATATATGTATTAGATGAACCCACCACGGGTCTGCACGTTGCGGACGTTCATAAATTGGTTGACATTTTAGAACGCCTAACAGAAAATAAGAACACT
>JAILHX010000069.1 GCA_024695565.1 Saccharofermentans sp.
AAAGAGAGTCCTCTAATAATGACTGAATAATTATAAACCATTCAAAGCACAAGTGGGGGCATAAATGAAACAAAATTAGTATTTATTTTTTATTAAAAGAGCTCCCTCCGGAAATCGAAGAGAGCTCTTGTTGATCTTTATATTGATCTGACGTCAGGTCGGGGGTGTTTCTGTATTCTCCGGCGGAGGATCAGTAGGCTGAGGATCTGTCGGCTGAGGATCTGTCGGCTGGGGATCAGTCGGCTGGGGATCGGTCGGCTGGACTTCACCGCCGCCGCCTTCACCACCGGTCGGATCAGTAACTAACGTATCTGTCGGATCCGGAGTCGGCGTCGGGGTTATTACCTCGCCCGTTGAAGCGTCAAATTGTGCGTAGGTTCCATCCGGGAGAAGCGTACCTACTGCGATACGTTCACCGAATGACCTGTAAGATGTCGTACCATAGTCAACGCGGTCGATCTCGTTGCCGTCTGCGTCATACCAAACCTGGTAAATTCTTACTGTATAACCGTTGTGAGCAGCTCTGAGGCTCTTTCTCTGTCCGGCGGGAAGTTCTCTGTCCTCGACATATTCGGGAGCGCCTGCAGATACAGTGCTGAGAGTCTCGGTCTCGAGCTCGATGTACTGACCTTCAGGAAGTTTGTGACCATAGATCTGGCAGTGAACATAGCTGTCAGATGAATCCCACCATGCAACAACAACGATCTGGTAGTCAGTTGAGTTCTCGAACTTGAAGTCCAATGAAGGCCAGTCAACCGTAGCATCAAGTCCTACGGGAACATAGTCTGAAGGCCATGCGTGACCTGTACGTGAAGTAACCTTAAGGTTTGACTTAAGAACTGCGTTATAGAGCGTTGTGCTTACCTGGCAGATTCCGCCGCCCAAGCCCTGCTCGTACTGACCGCCCTGAATAACTGTTGCTTCCTTGAAGCCCCTGTCAGAAGTACGCTGTCCTACTACACCGTTGAATGAGAACTCAGCGCCGGGTTCGAGGATCGTACCGTTCATGTACTCACAAGCCTTGGAGATATTGTTGTTACGGTTGTAATTGTTGGAAGTCTTTGTTGAACATTCGCCGATAAGACCGAACTCTTCGTTGATCATCTCAACTGTGACGGTAGGCTCAACAACAGTGGTAATAACCTTGACTGTTCCGGTGTAATCCTTGGAATCGAACATGTCCTTAACTGCATCAGCTGTGCCGTCGATATCCATTATGTAACCGGTCTTATCAGGAGAGATCTCGAACTGCTTATTCTCGGTGTCAAAACCAAGGATGGTAGCTTCATCGACTCTTGCATACTCGTCATAGAGAGGATCCAATGCTGCATGGATCTTCTGTGAGACGTTCTCGATCTTAACCGTATAAGCTGTCTCATAAGTCTGGGGAGTATTCTTGAGAGCCTGCATGCCGTTATAGCACTCGGTGATCTCGTAGAGATTGTTCTCAGCAGAGGGTCTGAACTTGTTAAATGCAGTCTCACAGACTTCTCTGGTGTTGTAATCGAAACCTGTGTCAGAGAAATCGATCGGGATGAACATGCCTTCAAGATCAAGGCTTACGTGTACTTCCATCGGCTTCTCGGGCTGAACGGCAGATACTGCAGCGACTGCCTGTTCAAGAGTCATGCCGCCTACTTCGATGCCGTCAATAACGGTTCCCTGGAAGAATGTGTCGGTCTTGAGTTCTGCATATGCGTCCTCGGCATTCATCTCCTGAACTGTGCCGTCAGCCAGTGTAACTTCAACTTTGAGCTTGAAGAAACCCATATAGTAGAGGACTGCAGTAACTGCGCCGATAAGGCAGACAAGCACGAATACTACAACAAGTGCGGGATGAGCAATACGCTTCTTCTTTTCAGCCTTAGCCTTCTTAGCGGCCTTCTTGGGTGCGGATTTAGCAGACTTGGAAGCTGCGGGCTTAGCCTTCTTGGGAGCTTCCTTCTTGGTCTCGGCCATCTTGGGAGCGCTCTTTGTGCTCCTGGCGGGAGCCTTGGCGGTTCCCGGTCTCTTCTTTGCTCTGGAATTTGCATAAGACTCAAGTCCGTAATTCTGGACCTCGTCCTCTTCTGCCTGGGCACCGTAATACATGCCTGTTGCTGGCAGCTTGGAAGTGTCCCTTACCATGGAACTTCTGTCTATATTCGGAGCCTGGCCGGCTTTCTTCTTCATAACTAATCAAACCCCTCTTCACTTATCCGTAAGTGTAGTCTAAATCCTAAATAATAATAAACATTGTATAGGTAAACTTCAACCGCCGAAGTAGTACATTATGTCAGAAAATAAAATATATTTATCACGTCCTTATTGTAAAATCGTTTATAATCCTCTTTGGAGTTTTTTGAACTATGAACGGAAAATATAAGGCACTGCTTGCCGCGGATATGGATTTTACGTTGCTTAGCCCCGGCAAGGACGTCCCCGAAGGCAATAGAGAAGCGATAAAGGCGTTAAGAGAAGCCGGTGTGGCATTTACCATAGCCACCGGCAGATCTTCATTTCTGGTCGGCAAATTCGCCGAATCTTTAGGGATCGACGTTCCAATACTGACGAGCAACGGTGGTTCGCTTTTCGATGCCAAAACTCGAAAACAGTTTGCCTCCAGGGATTTTGAAGACGCCAAGATCCGGAGCCTTCTTAAGTTCCTCATGGACAGATCGGCAGATGCCACCCTGTATTCCGATGAGGGCATATTCTTCTGCCCCTGCTCCTCCAGAAAATACTTTGTCGAAGGCTACAATGAGGGCGTTGAACCGGCAAAGCAGTCTCCGATAATAGATATCGGCCCTGATTTCCCGGATCAGGAGAAGATCCCGGACTTCAACAAGATCCTTCTGATCAGCGCCGACGATGACCTGATAAACACACTCTCGGCAGACCCGGAGCTCGAGGTCATATCATCGGCTCCCAATCTTTTCGATGTCATGTGCAGCGGAGTAACCAAGGGCAATGCCCTGTTAAGCCTTGCAGATCACCTTGATATCCCGGCTTCACAGACATTTGCGATCGGCGACAGCGATAACGACCTGTCCATGATCGAAGACGCCGCTTACGGCATCGCCATGGGCAATGCCACTGACGCCTGCAAGGCAGCAGCCCAATATATCACCGCAGATTATGACAGCCTCGGCTTTGCCAAGGCTGTCTATGAATACGTTATTCCGTTGGTGAATTCGTTCAGTTAAGCTTTGACTTAACGTATCCTTCCACCTGTCCTTTTATAGTCTCGAAGGACTGCTCTGCCTTTACCTTATCAGAATCATAAACGCCCATGTAGATCTTGAGCTTGGGCTCTGTGCCTGAAGGTCTTGCGCATGCCCAGTCGATTCCCTTGTTGCCGCCAAGCTCATAAAGGAGAACGTTGGACTTGGGCAGAGTGATATCGGATACCTTTACGCCGTCTTCAGTGAAATCGTAACGCTTGGATTCCTTGTAGTCGCGGACGGCAGTAACCGTAGCGCCGCCAAGAAGGTTCTTTGCTTCAGCAAGATTCTTGCAGCCGGCAAGCTCGTTTCTTAGATCTGCCATGCACTTGCCGATTTTCTCGATGCCTTCCTTGCCTTCCAATGTGCAGCTGATCGTCTGCTCGATACCATAGCCGTACTTCTCGTAGAGGTGATCGAGTCTGTCTGCTAAAGTCTCGCCCTTCTCAAAGGAAGCTGCCGCCATGTTGCAGATGAGCATTGCTGCTACGACTGCATCCTTGTCGCGGACATCAACGCCTGAGAGATAACCGTAGCTCTCTTCGAAGCCGAACTGGAAGTGCTTGTTGCCGAACTCGTCGTCGAGCTTGATCCTCTCGCCGATGAACTTGAAGCCCGTGAGGGTCTCCTGGAGCTCTACTCCGTAGTAATCGCAGATGCTCTTAACAAGCTTGGAAGACACGATGGTCGTTACTGCAAATGAATTATCGGGAAGTGTTCCGAGGTTCTTCTTGGCATCGAGGATATAGTCTAATAGCATGAGACCCATCTGGTTGCCGGAGAAGCACTTATACTTAACTTCACCGTTCTCAACTACCTTTGCTGCAGCACCGATCCTGTCTGAGTCAGGGTCTGTACCGAATACCAGGGAAGCATCCGTCTTCTTGGCAAGCTCGATAGCCATTGAGAGAGCCTCAGGGTTCTCGGGGTTAGGAAGGCTTACAGTCGGGAAAGCTCCGTCCGGCAATTCCTGTTCCTTAACGATGTGGATGTTCTTGAATCCTACTGCCTCAAGGATCCTTCTGACGGGCTTGTTGCCTGATCCGTGAAGAGGAGTATAAACGATGCTCATGTCAGCCTGCTTGTTGATAGCTTCCTGGTCGACAACGAGCTTTGTGAGCATGTTCGTAAATGCTTCGTCGATCTCAGGACCGAATGAAGTAACGAGGCCTTTAGCCTTTGCTTCTTCGAAGTCCATGAGCTTTACGGCTCTGATATCAGAGATCGCACTGATATTTGCGAGTACTGCATCTGCTGCTTCAGGCGGCACCTGTCCGCCGTCTTCACCGTAAACCTTGTATCCGTTGTACTTGGAAGGATTGTGTGAAGCGGTGATCATGACACCTGCAAATGCCTTGAAGTATCTGACTGAGAATGAGAGCACCGGAACAGGTCTTAATTCATCAGATAATCTGCTCGGGATTCCGTTGGCAGCTAGTACCTGAGCCGTGATCTGCGCGAACTCGGGTGAGAAGTGCCTCGAGTCGTATGAGATAACGACGCCTCTTTTTACTGCCTCTTCTCCCTCAGAGAGGATATACTTGGCAAGTCCCTCGGATGCCTTTGCTACCGTATAGACATTCATTCTGTTGGTACCTGCACCGAGAACGCCTCTTAAACCTGCAGTACCGAACTCGAGATCTCTGTAGAATCTGTCTTCGATCTCTTTTGTATCGTCCTTGATGGCGAGAAGTTCGTTCCTCGTACCCTCATCAAAGTAGGGGTCTGTTGACCATAATTCATATGCCTTCATAAAATCTTCCATACTGTTAAACCTCCAAAGCACTGATTCTTTTATACAATACCCGAATCGGAATCGTTTTTCTTCTTTTTCGAGAGATTTTTATCAATAACTATAAATGCCGCAAGACCTATTATGCCGAAGGCCGTAACTGCCACGCCGAGCTTAAGTCCCGGAGCCATGAACACGAGTTCGGCAGTGTGGTTACCCGCACCCGGATCGAATGCGATAAACGCATTCTGGTAGATCTCGTAATCAGTAAGCTCGCCATCGATATAGAGTTTCCAGCCGTCCTCGGCAGGGATCGTAGTAATGACCATCTCGTTGCTGCCGAGATTGCTGATATTGAACTTTGCATAACCGTCGTAGACTTCAGCCGTGCTGACCTTTGAACGGTCAACGTTTGCAAACTGGTTCTGGAATGCCCCGTTATCGAAGCTTGCAAATCTGATATTAAGATATGTCCAGCTGCTCTCTTCGGACAGGAACGTGACCTTAACGTCCTCGCCTTCAGCAAAGCTGCCGAGTCTGATCATTTTCGAATAATAGGCATTGGACGTAAAACTGTCGATCAGGATATTGTTGACGTAAACGTTAGTACCGCTCAGGATTCTTCCTGTTACGATCGTGCAGTAGAGCTCATCTGTCGTGGGAGCCTTGAAGTTGTACTCGATGGCGATCGGGATCTTCTCGTTTGCCCTGTAGATCTTGGTAAGGTTCTCCTGGATCGCATAGTAAACGTCACCCTCATATCCGAGCGGGTCCTCGATGAGCTTCTCTTCTTCAGTTTCAGGATCGTTCTTAACGATAAAGTCTTCATTCGTCATGTAATCGCCCGTATCGAAGAACACGCCGTTGGTGATGACAGGGCTGCCTGTTACGGACTCATCGATCTCGTTGAAGAAATCTTCCGTGTAAGCCTCAGGGAAAAGCGAACGGTACCAGTCGTTCTGAAGAGCAAAATAGTTCTTCTCCGTGGTATCGCGCTCGAGCCTGTAGTAATCGAAGTCCATCGCGCCCTTGTCAGCTGCAAAGCCGAGCTCCAGGACGTTCTCATTGGCATAGAACTTCAGTCCGGAATCATAAGAATCCTCGCCGTCTAAGCGGTAGAATGCCAGATCTCTTCTTACTGCGAGCGAATCGATCGAGAAGAAGCTGTCAACCGTAGGGCAGGCATACGAATGACCGACTGCGAAGTAGTTATAGTTCGTAGCCATGCCGAGCTGCTTCATGAAGCGCTGCATCTTCTTGTTCGAATTGGAATTGAAGAAAGACAGTCCGTTGTAGTGACCGTAGAACGCCTCGCCCTCTTCAACGTAAAACTTCGTCGTATATTCGGGGACACCCTCGCCTTCGGCTCTGAATGCGCCCGTAGCTGCGTTGTTCTTCCTGGCATATTCGCCGAACTCGCTTACAGCTCTGACTGACTCGCTGTATTCTTCTGCCGGGCCTCCGAAAAGTGTCATGGCCTCAATACTCGAATTGAGCATCGGTCCGACAAAGACCAGCTCGAATCCGATGATTCCCGTCATGATCGGAGCTAACATCTTCGGCATATCGTGAAGCTGCTCGGGCCATTTCTCAATGCCAAAGCCCATCATGAGCAGCGAGTAAGCGGTTATGAGCGCGATATTAAACAGGAATGCCTTGCCGTCGCCCTTAAGCGATCCAATCGAGAAGTCTATCAGGAGCAGGCCGATAACGACGAGCATTGCCTTGGTGATGTCTTTTCTCGCAACTTCCTTAAGCTTTAACAGCACCTTGACCGTAATGATCAGGAACAGCGGCAGGAAGACGAATGTCTGTCTGTGCCAGAACCAGTTCGGGTCATCGAAAACCTGCCATGCCTTATCAAGAGGATATAAGATCGTGGAGAGGAGAACGCCGAGGAGACATACAGCGTGCACCTTTCTCTCTCTTCCCTTGAACACGGGGCTTAAGAAATAGACCAATGTCAGAATGGTTACCGGCAGACAGATGAATATGAACGGATAGCCGCCCATCATCATATCCGAGAACTCGGCAGACTCTCCCTCAAGCAGCATGTGAACAAGTGTAAGGGGTGAATAGCTGATGAGCTCCTCGCCTCTGTCAGTTATCGTCTGATCGGAATTCCTGATCGTATCAAGTCCGACGGGAACCAGCATTACTGCAGTCATGAGACCCGTAAAGCCTGCGGTAAGAAGATATCTTACGGCTATGCCGGCAGCCTTCTTGATCTGGACTTTTTCTGCGAACATCCTGACGAGCAGGTATAAGAAGCAGGAGATTCCTGCCATGTATGCAATGTAGTAGTTCGATACGAACAATACGAGCAGTGAGATAACGAGACCTAAATACTTCTGTTCCTTGATGAACTTCTCCGTGAAGTAGAGGATCAGGGGCAGGAGCATGAATCCGTCGAGCCACATGATCTGGAAAAGGTAAGCCTGGGAATAAAGCGAGAATACATAGCAGACTCCCATGAGAACCGGCCAGAGTGACTTCTTGTTCTCGATCCTGTGTCCGATAAAAAGGCACATGAATGCTGAAGCAAGGCTCATCTTGAGCGTGACGATGAGAAGCACTGCCGCATCGATCTGGGCTTCGTCGATAAAAAGATATATAAGGTTAAAAGGGCTCGCAAGATAATATCCGAAAGAACTCATGAAGTTCTTGCCAAGTCCTAATTCAAACGAATATGTGAGGTAAGATCCCACGTGATCCTTCGGCACGCTGCCGAAGTCAAATATCTTGTTCCTGAGCAAAGCAAGGAAAGGCGCATACTGTGCCTTTAGATCGCTCTGCAGGAACGAATACTGGCCCAAAGGATACTTCTGGCACAGGAAAGCTGCTATAACATAGAGTACCAGTGCAATGCCGAACGCATATATCGGACGCAGGTCGCGCTTACCGGCTGTTTTCAATGCGGGCTTGACTGCGGGTTTGGCTGCTGTTTTCTTCGCAGAACCGCCTTCGAGGCTCGTGAGTTCCTTCATTGTTCATACGCCCTTTCTTCGGCATTTTATTGTCATTAGCAATACTTTTTGATTATAATACAAATAAGTTATTTAATCTATTTGCGGCATTAGCGGCAGCACTGCAGATGGTGCCGGATTTAAGATAAAGGAGAAAAGCCTTGCTGATCAGTCTTATAGTTCCCTGCTATAACGAAGAAGGATCGTTGCCGATCCTCTATGAGGCGTTGTGCGGTGTCCGCGACGGCGACGATGCCGGCAGAGATTATGAATTCATCTTCGTAAACGACGGCAGCCGCGACAAGACCGCCGAGATCATCAAGTCTCTTGCTGAGGACGACGCTTGCGTCAAGTATGTTTTCTTCTCCAGAAATTTCGGCAAGGAAGCCGCCATGTACGCGGGAATGCAGAAAGCAAAGGGCGATTACATCGCTATCCTTGATGCCGACATGCAGGATCCCCCGTCGCTCATCCCGAGCATGATCAAGGCTCTTGATAACGACGAAGCAGACATCATCGCCGCCAGGCGTGTTACCCGTAAGGGCGAACCCAAGATCAGAAGCTTTTTCGCGCGCTGTTTCTACAAGCTCATCAACCGTATGTGCGACGTCGAGATCGCAGACGGCGCCAGAGACTTCAGACTCATGAGACGTAAAGTCGTCGATGCGATCTTAAGCCTTGCCGAGCGCCAGCGCTTCTCGAAGGGTATCTTCGCATGGGTCGGATTCAGGACCAAGTGGGTCGAACACGAGAATGTTGAACGTGTCGCAGGCGAGACCAAGTGGAGCTTCTGGAAGCTCTTCAGTTATGCGATCGACGGAATCGTCGCATTCACCACGGCACCCTTGCGTTTTGCCACATACGCCGGCTTCGGATTCGCGTTCGCAGGATTTGCATACCTCATCTACTACTTCATCCGCGCGATCATCCTTCAGATCTATAACGACGTTCCGGGTTATCCTTCACTCCTGTGCTTCATCCTCTTCATCGGAGGCCTTATCCTGATGGCACTCGGCATCTTGGGCGAATACATCGGCAGAACCTACATCGAGACAAAGGGCAGACCGATCTACATCCCCTCTGAAGAATCGAAGGACTGATTGCTTAAACAATTGGAAAACGGCGGCGCCTTAACGGGCGCCGTTTTTTGAGCCCCCATCAGCGTTCGGCGAAAAACCGGGCGTGTTTGGAGCAAAAAACGCCCGAAAAAATTCAAATTGGCTCAAAATGGCGAGAATCCGGGCGTTTTTCGGGCAGAATCCGCCCGGAATCTGCCCAGACTGAACTAGCCGAGTCGGGTTTACTTTTTTCCGGGCAAAAACGGCCCTGATTTTGACAGGATTTGAGTAAATTGAGTGGGATTTACTTTTTTTCGGGCAAATATCGCACTATTTTTGACAGGATTTTGCCAGAAGCCGCCGAAGCAGAATCACTTCTTGGCAAAATACCTGAAGAAGAAGCTGTCCTCATAGCCCTCGGCGAAGAACTGCTCATCGATGGTTACGGCATATTCGGCCGCGTGCTCGGACCGGTTGATGTTGCCGAACGAACCGATGTCTTCCTTGTCGCTCTTGTCGCCGTTTATCATTGAACCGAAGATGACGAAGAAGTTCATGAGCGTCGTTAATGTCATGATCATCACTGTGAGCATGACGGCAGCAGACTTAAGCCACCCTTTCTTTGTCACAGGGGTGTTCTTCTTGTCCATTACTTCGGCGACATATCCGCTCATCAGGATGCAGAAGTAGAACAGTGCGGGCATCGAGCCTCGCATGTTGAAGTCGTTCATGTCCGTGATCTGGTAGAACGGGATGAGAGCGAGCGTTCCGATAGCTGCCCAGAATACCGCGCTGCTCTTTTCCTGCTTGTAGAGCATCAGCACGAACGGAAGGACTTCGATAGCAAAAAACAAAATGAGCGCAGGTGCGAACAGTGCCGGGTTCTGGAAGCATTCCCATGCGAAGTTCCTGACACTGACTGCTCCGGAATTAGACATATAGTAACTGCCGAATACGGCAAGCAGTAAAACTGAAGATGCGATATTGACCGGGCTGAATGTGTTGAGCAGGGTCTTCGAGATCTTGTCAGCTCTCTGCTTCCTGCCAAACAGGAAGGCAATGACCATGGGGATTATTCCGAATACTGCCCATGGCGAGTATGCGAAAAGAATTCCCGCGGTAAGTCCTGTAGATCTTGTGTTGTGCGCCATCATCATCAGTGCGACGATCAGGAAGCACGGGATCATCTGGTTAAAGACGCTCGCGAGTTCCCTGAAGTTGCTGATATAGCTCATGGCGGGAACCCAGCCTTCGAACCAGCGCCAGCCGTTATAACCGGTGAACAGATAAACGAGGTTGGGGAGCGCATCAAGTCCGGAGAAGAATACGAACATGAAGGGTATTGCAGCGGTCGCTTTTTTTATTACAGCGCCGGTTGCAAGGAAGCACAGGAAGATTCCCAGTGCATTCCATAGGAACAGCGCAAAATTGCCTGCTTCAAAACCGAACATCTTACCTATTAGTGCCGCGGGCATCCAATAGATGAAGTAATATGAGAACGCGCGCGTTCCTGAAGCGATGCCGAAGACTTCGATCACTTCAGGGTTCGTCTGCGTCTTATAGTCGTAGATGACGGGCCAGTCGTAATTGATGAGATCTCTTAAGATCGCGCGCCTGTATGCGTGGTCCTGAAGCGTATAGATGTACTCGCCCGCACCGGATATAAAAGATACCAGGAGCGCCGTTACGGCAAACCCGATCAGGTACTTAAGCGGGATCTTCAGGTTGTTATCAGATACAGAGATCTTCCTGCCGTCGGGATCATTGAGGCAGTCGGAAACGCTGTAGAAGACCATTCCCGCGAAGATCAGTACCAGAGGGATTGCCACCACGAGGCGGAGATACCCCAAGAAAAACATAAACAGCGGGACCGTCAGGAAAAGGACAACTGAAGTGAAGAGCCACGGATAAGGTATCTCGATGCTTCTGTTCTCACGGGAAGGCTTTGGCTGAGCCACGGCCTTCTTCCTGGTCTTAGAAGAATCCCCTATCTGCTTTACTTCCTTCATTATCCTTCCTGATCCCCACTGTCTTAAGTAATTACCGTCTTAAAGACTTATCAGAGCTGAACGGTCATGAACTCGATCTGCTGTTCCTCATACGGTCTGTCATTATAGTCCGTCTTAACGGATGCGATCCGGTCGACGACTTCGATACCTTCGATGAGCTTACCGAATGCAGCATACTGTCCGTCAAGAAACGGAGAATCCGCGTGCATGATGAAGAACTGGGAACCGGCTGAGTTAGGATCTGTAGCACGTGCCATAGAAAGAACGCCTCTTGTGTGCTTTAGGTCATTTCTGAAGCCGTTAGCAGAGAACTCACCCTTGATGCAGTAGCCCGGACCGCCCATGCCTGTTCCCTCGGGGTCGCCGCCCTGGATCATGAATCCGGAGATGACTCTGTGGAAGATCAGACCGTTGTAGAATCCCTGTGAAGCGAGATCTACGAAGTTCTTTACTGTCTCGGGTGCGATCTCAGGATAAAGCTCGGCCTTCATTGTGCCGCCGTTTTTCATCTGGATAGTAACGATAGGATTTCCCATAAAAATATTTCTCCTTATCTTCTTCTGTAAGATCTTAAGATGTCGTCCTTGATCTTCCAGAGCTTGGGTGACAGGTCGACATAATAGTTATGAGGATTCTCGAATCTCTTAACGGAATCCCAGAGTGAATCGAGCTCCTTGGTGCAGTAAGCCCTGATCTCAGCGATCGACGGCTTGTCGTAAACGAGCTTGCCATCCTTGAAGATCTGAACGAGGAGCTCTCTTGCCGTGTAGTTTTCGAGAACTTTGGACTTCCATGTATTGTCAGGATCGAAGATCTCATAAGGCTCGCCATTTGGGATCTCCTCGTCAGCAACCAAGACAACGTCAGCCAATGCCTTGCCCGTAGCGTTGTCGTAGAATCTTACGATCTTCTTGCTGCAGGGATTTGTGACCTTGCCGATGGAATCGGAGATCTTCATCTTCGGGATGATCGTTCCGTCTTCAGCTTCAACGGCAGCGATCTTATAAACGCCTCCGAAAACAGGCTCAGCCTTGGAAGTGATAAGTCTCTCGCCTACGCCGAAAGAATCGATGCACGCACCCTGACTGATGAGGTCACGGATGAGGTACTCGTCAAGAGCATTGGATACAGTGATCTTACAATCTGTAAGTCCTGCCTCATCAAGCATCTTACGGGCGCTCTGTGTCATGTATGTAAGGTCGCCGGAGTCGATCCTGATACCCTTGAGTCTCTTGCCCATGGGCTCTAAGACTTCCTTGGCGCACTTGATCGCATTCGGAATACCGGAACGGAGAACGTCGTAAGTATCAACGAGCAGAAGTGCTCCGTCAGGATAAGCGAGTGAATATGCCTTGAATGCTTCGAACTCGTTGTCGAAAAGCATTACCCACGAGTGAGCCATCGTTCCTGAGAGCGGGATGTTGAACTGCTGTCCGCAGATCGTGCAGGACGTGCCTGCAGCGCCTGCGATATAAGCAGCTCTTGCGCCCAATACAGAAGCGTCAAAACCCTGGGCACGGCGAGCGCCGAATTCCATAACGGGTCTGCCCTCGGCTGCTCTTACGATCCTGGCAGTCTTAGTTGCGATAAGAGTCTGGTGATTGATCGTGCAGAGGAGCGCTGTCTCAAGGAGCTGTGCCTGAATGATCGGACCTCTTACCTTAACGAGGGGTTCTTTAGGGAATACAACAGTTCCTTCCGGAATTGCCCAGACGTCACAAGTAAACTCGAATCCTCTTAAGTAATTGATAAACTCATCATTGAAATGATAGTTATCCTTGAGGAAAGTCAGATCGTCTTCTGAGAACTTAAGGCTCGAGAGATAATCGATGACCTGCTCAAGTCCTGCCATGACGGCATATCCGCCGTTCTCGGGAATGTTTCTGAAGAACATATCGAAGTAAACGATCTTGTCCCTGTTCCCGCTGTTCAGATAACCGTTAGCCATGGTGAGCTCATAGAAGTCCGTGAGCATACTCATGTTGGTTCTGTCATTCCACATACCGTAATCCATTAGATATTCCTCCCAAAGAGTTAGTCTTTATTATGATTTTGCTATCTCTTTAATTGTAGTTGTAAGTCCTGCGATACCTTGAAGATCTGAAGGGATGATGATCTTTGTGGATGCACCCTGTCCGACCTTCTCAAGTGCTTCGAGACCCTTGATCGCGATAAGTCCGTCGTCAGCGCCGACATCCTTAACCATCTGGAGACCCTTTGCCGTAGCTTCCTGTACTGCGAGGATAGCCTGGGCCTGACCTTCAGCCTCTCTGATAGCTGCCTGCTTCTTAGCCTCAGCTCTGAGGATAGCTGCTTCCTTCTCACCCTCTGCTACTCTGATCGCAGATTCCTTCTCACCTTCGGCGATAAGGATCTTCTCTCTCTTCTCACGCTCAGCCTTCATCTGCTTCTCCATCGCAGCCTGGATCTCCTTAGGCGGGATGATGTTCTTGAGCTCAACGCGGTTTACCTTGATTCCCCAAGGGTCTGTAGCTTCATCAAGGATCTCTCTCATTCTCGTGTTGATGATGTCTCTTGATGTGAGTGTCTGGTCGAGTTCCAGGTCACCGATGATGTTACGGAGTGTTGTTGCCGAGAGATTCTCGATAGCAACGATAGGACGCTCGATTCCGTATGTATAGAGCTTAGGGTCTACGATCTGATAGAAAAGGACTGTATCGATCTGCATTGTAACGTTATCCTTCGTGATAACGGCCTGAGGTGCAAAGTCTGCGACCTTCTCCTTCAATGAGATCTTCTTTGCAACACGGTCGATAAAAGGAACCTTGATGTGGAAACCTGTCTCCCATGTTGTTCTGTATGTTCCGAGACGCTCGATGATGAATGTCGTTGCCTGGGGAACGATCTTGATATTCGGCACGATAAGTGCGATTACGACGATAAGTGCGATTGCAATACCGATGATTGTACCTGTTGTTGATCCTACGATTGTTAACATAAGTTTATCCTCCATATTTTACGGTGCGATCTCGACTACGAGCTTAACACCTTCGATTGCCTTGACTGTGACCTTAATGCCTTCGGCAATATCCGTATCGGCCTTCGCGCTCCAGACCTGTCCGTCGATCTTGACCTGTCCTTTGCCCTCCGTACGGTTAAGCGGCACGATCACGATGCCATCCCTTCCGATGAGCCTGTCTGCATTAGTCCGCTGAATGTTCTTCTTGCGAAGTGATTCAAGCTTGGGTTTTATCCAGATCATGCAGAGCACAAAACAAATTATGGATACGCCAGCCATCACTGCTATCTGCGCTACAAGCGGTGCACCGCAAAGGTCCATTACCATTGCGACGAGCGCACCGACCGCGAACCAGAGCGTCGCAAGTCCGGTGGTCACCACTTCGATAACGAGCATTATGATCGCTATGACGAGCCATACAACCCACCAGCTAATCATTTTCTTAAATCCTCCCTTTTTAAATTAATGCGGGTATTCCGGCCCGCATTTAAGTAATTATATCATCTTTGGTTGAGGTTATTAATAATATTGGGACCGATTACACTTTTGAGTATTGGGTTTTTAGAGAGCACGGTAATATTGCCTTCATGCCTTCCCCAAGCTCGAAAATAACAACTCCCGCGGGCTTATCAGATAAACACTTCTTCCAGCGTCAGACCTTTTGCGGGAAGCGTCTTGCCCGCACGGGTCCTGTCGCAGCTATCGATAATATCCTTCACTTCGGCAGGTTCGATCTTACCCTGACCGACGTAGAGCAAAGTCCCTGCAATGATGCGGACCATGTTGTAGAGAAATGCCTCACCGGATACTTCGATCTCGATCAGCAGAGGATCTTCGCCTGATGCGTTGACCTTGACTCCGAAGAGCCTTCTTACCGTAGTCTTCTGCGAGCCGCCCGCAGCACAAAAGGCAGAGAAATCATGCTCGCCGGCAAAATGTTCAGCGGCAGAAGACATCCGGGAGATGTCAGGCTTAACGGGACAATAGTATGCGTTGCGGTCCAGAAGCGGGCTTCTGGTCGGTGATGAATAGATGCGGTAGATGTAACGCTTGCCCTTGATGTCGAAGCGGGCAGAGAAGTTATCTGCAACATAAAAGGACTTCTTCACAGCCACGTCGTCAGGCAGCAGGGCATTCATCGCGAGCGGAAACTTGTCTTCAGGAATAACAAACGGGACGTCCGCGTGGCTCAGGTGGCATCTGGCATGGACACCTGCGTCGGTTCTGGAGCACCCCGTAAGTCTGATATCTGTTTTGTATAAGCCGGCCAGCGCCTTTTCGAGCACATCCTGAACAGCCCTTGCATTTTCCTGTGACTGGAATCCTGCAAAACCGGTGCCGTCAAACTCGGTGATGAAGGCTATTCTGGGCATGGCTTCTGATTACTTGCCGTTCTTGCCGTCGTCAACGCAGGACTTGCCCATCATGGCAGCGCCTACGATGCCGGCATCGTTGCCCATCTGAGCGAGCTCAATGCGTGTCTTGGCAACGCCGGGTCCGAAGTAAGGACGTGACATGGTCTTCTCACGCATGGGGATGAGGAGCGGATCGCCTTCGTTGCATACACCGCCGCCTACAACGAGTACCTCAGGCATGAATGCGTTGATGGCATTTGCGAGACCGTCAGCAAGATAAGATGTGTAGCTGTCAACGACATCTGCGGCAACCTTGTCGCCTTCGCGCATAGCGACGAAAGCGATCTGGGCATTCCACTCGCCGAAGTCTTCCTTGACCTTGTTAAGAAGAGAATCGGGATTTGCCTCGGCTGCTTCTCTGGTCATTCTTGAGAGAGCCGTAGCTGATGCATACTGCTCAAAGCAGCCCTTGCGGCCGCATCCGCACTGAACGCCGCCGGATACGAGAACGGTGTGACCGAACTCGGAACCTGCCTGGTTGAATCCTGAGAAGATCCTGCCGTTAACGATAACGCCTGCGCCGACACCTGTGCCGAGTGTGATGGTAACGGAGTCCTTTGCGCCCTTAGCTGCGCCTGCAACTGCTTCGGCCATGGCTGCACAGTTGGCGTCGTTGTCGATATAAACGGGGAGGTCGACGACTTCCCTGATGAGCTTTCTCATAGGTGCCTTGTTGAACGGAAGGTTGCTCGAATATACGAGAAGTCCTTCGTCATTATCGGGAGTTCCGGGAGAACCGATACCGATGCACTCGATATCCTTGACCTCAAGACCTGCATCCTTGATGGCATCTGCTGCGAGCTGACCCATGTCGTGGATGATCTCTTCCATTGATCTGTCAGCGTTTGTCTTGATAGAGAGCTTGTTGAGAAGCTTGCCTTCTCCGTCAACTATACCGGCCTTGATATTTGTACCGCCTAAGTC
Source organism: Saccharofermentans sp. (assembly GCA_024695565.1). The sequence continues at coordinate 16,288 of JAILHX010000069.1, forward strand.
GATTCCGCAATAATAACTCATTGAAAATAATCCAACCTTTCGCTAATTAGTAGCACTAGAATTCTATCACAGCGCTTATCTTATCTCAAAGCAAAATCTATAAGAACAACAAGCACTGCAAGCAGTGTGAACATGATTCCCGTGAGAATGTCCCGAAGCTTCAGTTTCAGGGGATTGAGCTTGGTCCGGCCCTTGCCGCCTTTGTAACATCTGGCGTCCATCGCGACCGCGAGTTCGTCTGCTCTTCTGAAGCTCGATACGAACAAAGGAATGAGGACCGTGATGTAACCCTTTACCTTGTTGATAAAGCTGCCCGTATCGTAATCTGCGCCTCTGGACTGCTGGGCCTTCATGATCTTGTCTGTCTCAAGTGCGAGTGTAGGGATGAACCTCAATGCGATGGACATCATCATGGCCATCTCGTGGACCGGAACTTTGATAAGCTCCAGTGGTTTAAAAAGGCTCTCCAGCGCATCGCTCATCTTGAGCGGAGTAGTCGTGAGTGTCAGTAAGATGCTCGTTGATATGATGAGCATTATAAGTCTGATAGACATGATCGCGGCGCGGCTGATGCCGTACGAAGTTATCGTGATTATCTTCCAGGAGAATAAGACGTCTCCGTCCCTGATGGTAAATATGTTGATCACGAAAATGAACAGCGCCAGCGGCAGCATCGGCTTTACCGTTGACCAGAGGATCGAGGGCGTAATCTTGCCCAGTATCAGCTGCAGGATGATCACTCCCGTAAGAACGCCGATCGTTACGGGTTCTTTGATCATGAAGATCGCGACAAGATAGATCGCGTAGAGGACCGTTTTTACTCTCGGGTCCGTCTCGTGCAGGAATGAATGAGCAGGATAGTATCTGCCGAGGCTGATCTTACTTAACACCGGCGCCACCTGCCTTGCTTATGGTCTCGACTACTGCCGCTGCTTCCATCTCAGGATCGAAGAATCTCTTTTTGAATTCGATTCCGGGATATACCTTCTTAAGTTCTGTCTTAAGAACGCTCGAAAACCTCGTGATCCTGGGTCTCTGGATCCCTAATTCTTCTGAACGTTTGCGGAGGAATAACTCTGAAGGTTTTCCGAGAGCTCTTATCTTTCCGCCGTCGATAATGCAGATGCGGTCGCAGTTTACAGCAGCTTCATCCATATTGTGTGATACGAGGATGATCGTGGTGCCGCTCTCCCTTAAGCTCTTGATGATGCCGAACATCTCCTGCCTGCCCTTCGGGTCAAGACCTGATGCGGGTTCATCGAGAACGAGGATCTTCGGATTCATAACAAGAATCCCTGCCATGGCAGCACGTCTCTTCTGACCGCCTGATAATTCAAAGGGACTGGAGTTAAGTTCTCTCTCGGTAAGGCCCACTTTGGAAGCCGCTTCCATGACAAGAGCTTTCATGTCTTCCTTGGGGACATTCATTTTATTAAGGCCGTAGCAGATATCTTTATAGACCGTTTCTTCGAACAGCTGATATTCCGGATACTGGAAAACAAGACCGACATTCTGTCTGATCTTCATGGTGTCTTTCTTGTTCCTGCAGGAAAGATCGCCTTCTTCCGTATGAATGACAACGTCACCTTCATGAGGTCTGAAGATGGCATTCATGTGGGAGATGAGCGTCGTCTTGCCGCATCCGCTCTCACCTACGATGCCCAATACCTCACCCTTCCTGATATCAAGGTTGATGTTATCTATCGCCTTAACGTCGCTGCCGTCATAGGTATAGGTCAGGTTCTTAACGGACATTATTATCTCTTGTTCTTTTATCTCCGGCTTTGCTTCCGTCTTAAATTCCGGAGTCTTAATGCCGGGCTTTGAGAGCATGCTGACAAGTCTTCTGATCAAAGCCTCGTCAGAGGTGAGATCTTCTTTCCCGAGCTTATTTCCCGTAAGTCTTGCGATCTCAAAAGCATAGTTAAACTTTACGGGTCTCTTAAGTCCGTAATTCCATAGGTCTTCTCTTAAGAATATCTCTTCGGGTCTGCCCTCGATGACGGCCTTGCCCTTGTTGACGATGACGATCTTGTCGCATCTTAATGCTTCGGTCATGTCGTGCGTGATGGTGATTAGTGTTAAGCCCTTCTCCTCGCGCATCTTCTCGACCAGGGTCAGAAAGTCGTCTCTGCTCGACGGATCGAGCATCGCTGTTGCCTCGTCTAAGATCAGGATATCAGGGCGCATAGCAAGAGCTCCTGCAATCGCAAGCTTCTGCTTCTGACCGCCCGAGAGAGCCGTTGTCTCCCTGTGTCTAAATTCATAAAGACCGACATCTTTTAATGCCTGGTCAACTCTTTCTCTTAATTCGGGATTGGGGACACCCAGGTTCTCGGGGCCGAAAGCCACGTCTTCTTCGACCATTGTTCCGACTATCTGGTTGTCAGGATTCTGGAAAACGCAGCAACAGTGAGATCTGATATCCCAGAACAGATCGTCGTCTGAAGCATCCTTGCCGAAGATAACGACTTTGCCTTTGTCGGGAACTTCCAATATGTCTATGATCTTGGCAAGCGTTGACTTGCCTGAGCCGTTGCTGCCTAAGATGGCGGTATAAGAACCCTTCTCAATAGAGACAGAAATGCCGTCAAGCGCCAGTCTTGGCGCCTTACCTTCAGTTTCTTCTGCGATATCGTACGAGAAACTTACATCTGTAACTTCGATCCTGTTAAGGTCTCCGGGCAAATCCTTATACCCCTCATCAATATTGGTAGAAACATTTTAAAGAGAACGGGGAAAGATGTAAACCTTTCCCCGTAACTGATTAACAATTCAATTTATTGTCTTTGTTTGTGTAATATTACACGAACTCCAGGATAGCCATCTCTGCGCCGTCACCACGTCTTGCGCCCAAACGGATGATTCTTGTGTAACCACCGTTTCTGCCTGCATATCTGGGTGCGATCTCATCGAAAACCATATTAACGGGATTTACGATGTTGCCCTCTGCATCGTGGCTCTTGTTGACCCACTTGATCATGGCTTTTCTTGCAGCGAGACGTGAAGGAGCATCAACCTGAACTGTCTTTGTCTTAACTTCACGGTCAACTACTTCGTACTTAGCGCCGTTCTTAGCTGTCTTTGTCTTCAAGACCTTCTTGCCCTTACCGTCGAGCTTTGCAGAAGATACTGTGATCTCCTTTGTTGTGTAGTTCTCCTGCTCCTTAACTGCGGAAGCAACGAGCTTCTCTACGATTGCGCTGATGTCCTTAGCGCGGGCAACGGTTGTCTCGATCTTACCGTTTATAATCAATGCTGTGACCTGATTCTTCAGAATAGCAGCGCGCTGATCTGAAGCACGGCCGAATTTTCTGTTAGGCATTTCTAATATATCCTCCTGCTAATATAAGCTTAATCTTCAAGTTCTCTCAAGGACAAACCCATGTCATCAAGCTTCTCGATGATCTCTTCGAGGGACTTCTTACCAAGGTTTCTGACCTTGATCATCTCGTCCATTGAACGAGCTACGAGATCACCAACTGTGTTGATCTGTGCTCTCTTGAGACAGTTGTATGTACGTACTGAGAAATCCAAATCTTCGATAACACCGGAAAGCTTTGAATCGTGCTCGCCGCTCTCTTCGATGTTCTTGAAGCTCGGTGCTGAATCTGTATCAGCAAGAGCTGTGAAGAATTTGAGGTGCTCGATCAAGCAATTTGCTGCTGAAGAGAGGGCCTCATCAACATCAATTGTTCCGTCGGTCCAAACCTCGAGTGTAAGGCTGTCGTAGTCTGTACGAGCGCCTACACGGGTGTTCTCAACCTTATAGTTAGCCTTCTTTACAGGTGTGAAGATGGAATCGATCGGGATTACACCGATAACCTGCTTAGCGGGCTTGTTCTGTTCTGCTGTGTTGTATCCTCTGCCCTTGCTGAGAGTGAATTCCATGAATACGTCATCAGAACCGTTGAGGTGAGCGATAACGTGCTCAGGGTTCATGATCTCAACTTCAGGTCCGTGAACGATGTCACCAGCTGTGAGCTCGCCGGTTCTGCCCTTAGCGACGCTGATGCTTACGATATTAGACTCGTTGTGAAGCTTTGCACGGATACCCTTGATATTAAGGATGATCTCGGTCATATCCTCAATAATACCCGGAACAGTGGAGAACTCATGCTTGATCTTTTCGATCTTGATAGATGTTACTGCCGCGCCGGAAAGCGAAGACAAAAGCACTCTGCGGAGAGAATTTCCGAGTGTTGTGCCGAATCCGCGCTCGAGCGGGGCGATGGTATATTTGCCGTATGACTTATCCTCGTTGGTCTCAACGCACTTAACTGTCGGCTGGCTGATTTCCATCATGTTTAATCCTCCTGAGAATAATTCTAATCTTGTTATCCGGTGTTATTACTTGGAATACAACTCGACGATAGCAACTTCGTTTACAGGTACTTCGATCTGATCTCTTGTAGGTACTGCAAGGATCTTGCCGCTAAGCTTATCGATGTCAGACTCTACCCAAGAAGGATTAGCTCTGTTGCCTGTTACTTCAACGATGTCCTTGAATCTCTGGGAAGACTTAGCCTTCTCCTTGATCTCGATTACATCGCCAACCTTAACCGCATAAGAAGGGATGTTAACGATCTTGCCGTTAACCTTAACTTCTCTGTGGCTTACGATCTGTCTGGCCTCATCTCTTGTACGGGCGAGACGCATTCTGAATAAAACGTTATCAAGTCTTGTCTCAAGAAGGATCATAAGGTTCTCACCGGTTGTACCGTACTTGAGCTTCTGTGCCTTCTCAAAATAGTTTCTGAAGGGCTTCTCAAGAACGCCGTAAATGAACTTAGCCTTCTGCTTTTCCTTAAGCTGCATTCCGTACTCGCTCATCTTACGAGGTCTGGAAGCACCGTGCTTTTTGGATTCTTTCTTCTCTACTCCCAAG
>JAILHX010000077.1 GCA_024695565.1 Saccharofermentans sp.
CAAACTGATAAATGAAGATATGGACGGGTTCTCACCTTACGATTATCCCGGTGCCACAGTATATAACAGACGGACATTCTTCCTGTCATGCATAGACACGAAGAGTGCCATCGAAGGTGAGACAATTGATTTCGGAACTGAGCAGTTCCGCGCCGCAGCCGAATATGCCAGAGACAACTTTGAGTTCGCCGACGAGACAGAAATAACGTCAGAATACCAGTATGACTTCAGCAGATACAGAGGTGAGTGCTATTACACAAAGATCGACGATTATCTTGATTATGTGCACGCGTGCAATAAAGAAAAGAACAGTTATAGGATCATAGGAACTCCTTCTGTAGATGCCACAGGTCCGAGATTCAAAGCTCTTGAGACCATATCCGTATCAGCAACAACAGATGTAGAGGACGGCTGCAAGAAGTTTATAAATTACCTGTTCTCGGGTTCGCATCTTTATACCGATGACTATACATTCAGGCAGATAGTTACTAATAAGGAGATCATGAGCAAAGACATCGAGAATCTGACCGTTGTCAACAACGAGGCTTATGACCGTTACTTAGGCTCTGTTCAGAGCGGGGTATTCAGACCTGTTGCAGGACTTGATAAGGCAACCGGAGACAAGCATTCGACAGATGACATGCGCGAGAGTTTCATAGAAAGCCTGGGAACGATCTCCATCTACTATTACGAGGATTACACGATCGTACAGTTCACGCTTGAAGAACTCGCCCCGTACTACGCAGGTGACCGTACGCTTGACGATGTGATTATGTACCTGAATGACCGTACGACCAAATACATCAGGGAGATGTAATTTAGTCTTGAGCCAAAGCTGCCATCGTGCCAAAGAAGAAGAGAACCATCAAAAACATACAAAGCGCACAACCGATCAGTCCAGCAAGCCAAATCTTCGGGTGATCATATCTTGAGTCTCTTGTGGTAAATGAGAAAACCAAACCTATTATCGAGAAGATCGGCACAAAGTAGATAACACACATAACCACACTTCTGCTGCCAAACGCACTCAGCAGGTAAACCGCAAAACAAATAAACGAAAGTACGGTCATGGCAAGAGGGACGTACCTGGAGTTGGAATCCCTGGGGCTTGAATACTTCTTGTTACTGCCAAACTGATCAATGTAGTTGTCGTTCATAAGTAAATGTCCATTCCTAATAATTCAGATGTGGTTTTTGGCGTTCTTCTGCTGAGACAATAATAGCACAGCAAATATTGAAATGCAATTAAAATTTATCGAATATCAATATATAATTTCTGAATATCGAAAACACCGACCGTAATCAACTTATGTCTCGAAATTTACTGTAGTACCTTTGTCAACGATAAGGAACGGATCTTCAGGTTTTGTATTCATAAATCCAATTCCGATTTATATTGCCGATACTTAATCCGGTTGCTGTCCGTCATGGGCTTTCCAGGCACATTCATCAAACCGGAAATTGCTGAATTCAGCAGTAAATGATGAATCCTCAGGGGAGCATGCATATACTCCGAATCTTATTTTTCCTGCTCCTTCATGCATATGACATAAGCGCATCTGTCTCCACCTGTCACCGTCGTCCGAGCATTCTATGCAGTAATCATCTTCTCTGCGGCTCAAGCGGTACCACATACTTTTTACATTTGCAGGGATTTCAGTAGTAGCCCAATCCGAGTATCCGTGATTTGTCACAACGCTTCCAAGATGCTGAAAATCCTCATTCTCATATTCTACGGAGCCTTTAAGCCAGTTATCACCATCCAGATATATAACTATTCCGCACTGGTCAAATCTGTGATGGCTTTCTTCAAACGATGTTTTCACAATAAAACTGAAATACTTTTCTTCTGTCTCCACCTGGAAAACAGGAGCATTATCATTACGGAAATGATAGTATGTTCTCTGCCAAAGATCCGTATTCGGCGACGTGGTGACTCTAAGAATATCACCATCAATTACATAGTGTTCAGGCTCTCTTGTCCAAACAAACTCCTCTAATTTCATAACGCTGCTCCTTTAACATTTATCTTGCGATCTGCCTTTTATAATAATATATCTCTTAGGAAGGATCGTTGCACCGCCTCGGGATCTTCTCCACTGAAAGTACTGAATAGAATCAGATCCGCTTGCGATCGTCTGGCATGAGAATTGATCGTGAACATGAGGAAGCTTCAGTCTGTTGTAAACCATCCGGTTCACATGAGCAGGAGCACTCTCCATAAGGAAGAACGGCTTGTCCTTTTTAAGACATCTGAGAATAGCATGGTCAAAAGCTGACATCATCATGGTGTCTTCATAACTCTCATAGTCTATTTAATTGATTAATTGCTCCACCTGATTACAGGCTGATTGTATTCCATGTTTTCATCAAGTCCCAGTCCATCACGTTTTTTCCAAAAACGAAGTGTAAAAGACATTTCTCTTTCGCATTCTTCGACCATGGCACTGCCATCATCGAAAGAAGCAAATACTGCAAATCTGTCATCCGGATAATTCTCAACTAACTGATCTCGCCAGCCTTTCATAATTCCAATTGCTTTTTTGAAAAGAAGAATCTTGTCAGTATTCGAAATATATACTTCATTTCCATCCCATTCCAGCCAGGAAAGATCCGTATCTTCATTGATATTTCTGTCCATACCACAAAAGTTTCCTGTTCCAAAATACGTTCTTCCAAACGGATCTTTCTTTGTCCATATCGGATAGCCGGTATCAGGCACGATCTCATTGATCAGAGCCGGATCAAATTCTTTCTGTGATTGTTCATTCAGCTTTATATCCATCATTCTTTACAGGCCTTAAGCGCGCTTCTTTTTCCTGACAGCGAGAACCACAACAACGCATGTTGCTGCTGCAATTGCTGCGCCGATCCCGGCAAAGAGGATCATGTCCGATGTCTTATACTTCGAGATGGTGATGTCGAGCGTTACCATGTTGCTTGCCAGATCCGTCCTAAAGCTGCCGTTACACTGTTCGGAAAATACCTTGATCACGTAGTTTCCGGGCGCCAGACCTGCCGGAACATTGAGTGCTGCTTTGCCTGAAGCCACCGCATCTGCAGAGGTGTTGTCGACGATATTTCCGTAGTAAAGAATGTTGCCTTCCGCATCCTCGATGATCGCCGAGACATATTCATTCGCGCCTGACAAAGCGCCATTGTATTCGATCATTACCGCGCCGTCTTTGAGGATGGTTTTCGAGCCTGATACGGAAGCTTCGAAAACAGGTCTTGTATCGTCCTTTATCGTGAACTTCCAATCGCTGCCGACATAAGAACCGACTTCCGTCATTGCGTCTGCACCGGGCTCACCTGATGTTTTTCCGTCCTCGGCAGGCGATGCGAAAAGCACTTTTGAAGTGTCGATATTCATCGCGGGACGCACTGCGTAAATCAAGTTGAAAACATTGCCGCCTCTTACGAAGACGTTGCCCTCATTAAAAACGTTCGCCGCATTATGGGCGTCACCGGGGCTCCTCAGCCACCACGCGCCCGACATGTCGGCGGACGTCAAGGCCCCCTTGCTCTTCGTGTATTCGGTGTTAAGCGCGACGCGCGTGCCGCCCTTATCCTTCCAGTCAGTTGGAAATCCCAGCTCCGGATCGATCACTTCATAAACGGATAAGAGATAAACCTTGTCATAGGTATCGGAACCTGCTTCAGAGCCCTTCGCTCCGTCCTCATTCACAACGAGGGATTCAAGGACAGCGCCCTGCTCCTGCGCGGTAAAGGCAATGTCAAGGAATTCGTTGTTGAGCCAAGCTCTCAAGGCACACTCTTCCCAGGTGACTGTCTCACCTGACGGATCATATGCGCGGCAATCAAGGTTCTGATCTGACACGACAAAAAGACTGCCGCCGTTTGCAAGAACTCTCCACTTGACGGGCTCCATGTTGCTGTCTGTCGCATCTTTACTCGTGACGGACTGCCAGTAGTTTCCGAAATATATATTACTTTCCATCGCGCCCTGAATATGGGCCGTTCCGTACCTGATCGCTTTGCCGGAACCATCACTATTGCCGGATTCAGCGCGTAGTGTTTTTGGGAATGCCGAAAACGACAGTAATCCTGCCATCAATATTGCAGCCGCACTCACTAAAGCTTTGCGCATATTCAAGTCATATCTCCCGCCTATCAATGTACAAAGGAAGTTGTCGAATGTTATCACGATCAGTCTCTTTGCGATATCAATTTTATCATATCTGGCTTTAGGAAGTTTTACGGCGGGGGAGACATGGGGAAGGCCGGTATAAAGACAAACACACGCTTACATCTTTACATCTATTTTTACACCTTTCAGTTTTAGCTAAAAAGGAATTCGAGAACAAATTCGAAAATGATCTCAAAGCCTACAACGAAGCTACTATAAAAGAATTTGTTAAGATTTATGGATAAGCCGAGCGATATGATTATAGTATGGGGAGGAACACTGACTTTCTCCTGGCCAAACTAAGAAGGAAGCCTTATGAGGTGACCCGCATCAAGCATGATGAGACGGAGCGGATCAAGAGACTAGGTGTCTATTACATGTGTATTGATGATCTTCCACTGTAAAACAACCCTAAATTAATGAAGCCTGCGAGTCATTTTTTCGCAGGCTTC
>JAILHX010000122.1 GCA_024695565.1 Saccharofermentans sp.
AGAGGTCAGGTTATCGCTAAGCCCGGCACAACAACTCCTCACACAAAGTTCACAGGCCAAGTTTACGTTCTTACAAAGGAAGAGGGTGGACGTCATAAGGCTTTCTTCACAGGCTACCGTCCTCAGTTCTACTTCAGAACAACAGACGTTACAGGCGTTATCAAGCTTCCTGATGGAACAGACATGTGCATGCCTGGTGACCACGTAACAATCGAAGCAGACCTCATCACTCCTATCGCTATGGAGCAGGGTCTTAAGTTCGCTATCCGTGAGGGTGGTCACACAGTAGGCGCTGGTACAGTTTCTACAATCATCGAGTAATTTCGATTAAGAACTGAACTTAACTTATTGTTAATTCGAAGAGGTTGTCTCATTTGAGGCAACCTCTTTCCTTTGCCCTGCGAAAATAAGCAGGCGAAAATGAGACCTCAAATTGAATTGTCATTTGTTTGATGCCGTTTGTATGTATTTGGGATTTAGTATATTAGTGGATATGGGCCGCAAATATGGGGAGAAACAGGATAGGGAATGAAAGGAATAGATGTCATGGCGCTTCTTGCCGCTCCGGTTTTCGGGAACGTAAGTAAATCCCAATAAGTGTGATAATTAACGGTGTAACGCGTTTGAAACGCGCTTAACCGTTATTTGCCATATTATTGATGCCTATTTGATATCACCGAAAAATAATCTATCATTATCAGACCGCTTAGGGGTTAGAAGGAGAAAGATTTATGAACAAAAAAGCTCTTAGAATTGTATCTGTGATCCTTGCCATTTCCGTGGCATTGCCGGTTGCAGCATGCAAGAAGTCAGGCAATCGCAAGAAGATCACTGACGACACTCCCTGGTTCACTGCCGAGCAAATCGACCTGGAACTGGGTGTAGACGACAGTAAGAAAATCGATTATCTGTATTCGCAGTACGCCGGCGGTGATGAGGATTACATGGTCGTCTTCACTACAGGCAGTTACTATATCGATTACGATAACATTGATTGGAATACATATAATTACAACGATTATGCGATCAACTTTGTTTCCGTCATCGACAAGGAGACAAAGGATACTGTAAGTTCGATCGATCTGAGCACCATGCTGACTGAGAACGATTATGCGAACAGTGCAGTCTATAACGGTGGAATGATTACGCTCCTGGCAAGTTCCTGGGATCCGATCACATATGAATCCATAACAAAGGAAATAGATGTCGATCCTGCGACTGGTGAGGTTGTGGATACCCGCGAGCTCGAGGCAGAAGAGAGCAGCATAGAGCGTACTTTCAAGGTCGGTGAATACAGGATCGATACAGAGTACGTATGGGGTGAGTCTGCCAACGAGTACTATAACCTCTACATCACAGGTCCCGATGGCGACAAAGAGAAGATCACTCTCCAAGAGTCAGGTACTGACATCTATGACATTGCCATGATCCTCGCGCTTTCAGACACGACAGCACTCGTACCCTGCAGCACAAGTGACAATGACCTCTACTATGAGATCGATCTTACGACCTGCAAGGCTACAAAGGTTGATGATGAAGATTACGAATGGCTCAATGACGTTGAGATGTACAGTGCGACCACCGGTTCTGACGGATTGATCTACTTTACGGATTCAACGGGCATATCAAGACTCAACGTAGAAGAGAAGTCAGTCGAGCAATACTTTAATTTCAGCTGGTGCGACGTCAACAGAAGTATGCTCTCGAACCTCTCTGTTGTTGACAGTTCAGAGGATTCATTCACACTCTGCGGATCTTATTATTCGAACGAAGCGTTCTCTGCCGGAAGATACAGTGTCGGCGAGTTCATTCTTATTGAATTCAATAAGGCTGATTCCAACCCTCACGCAGGCAAGGACATCCTCGAGCTTTACACACCTTACGGATATCTTGATGAAGTTACGGCTGATGCCATTCTTGAATTCAACGAGAATAACGGAAAGTACTTCATAGAAGTAACAGACCGTTATTCAGAAGACGATTACTACGAAGATTACGATACTGATGAGATCAACAGCGATGACGACTGGCAGAAGATCGACCTCGATGCCACGGCAGCAATGAGTAACGACCTGGCTATGGATATCATGAACGGCGAAGGTCCGGACATTCTCATGAATGTAAGCACATACGGCCAGCTCAATGATGATACTTATCTTGCTGACCTTTCCAAGTATGTAGGCGAACTTGATTCCGGCAATTACTTCATGAACATCATTGACGGTGCAAGGATCGACGGCAAGCTTTATCAGGTTCCCGTAACCTTCACCATTGAGGGAATTCAGACTGATGCATCTTATGCAGGCGCTTCAGGCGTCGGATTTACGACGGAAGAATATGAGGACTTCCTCAATAACACACTGAACGGTGATGACGTCATCCCTTCAGGTCAGGCACTCTATTTTGCCAAGCTCTTTACCAACATGAGCGAGAAATTCATTGTTAACGGCAAAGTTGATTTCTCGGGTCCTGAGTTCGAAGAACTTGCCGAGTACGTCAAAGACAATGTCCGTGAGGCAGCCAAGACCTATGAAGAGATGTATCCCGAAGAAGATTACTACTACGGCATGGGCGACATGGAAGATGCTCAGGTAGCTGCTTACACCGTATGCTACGGATTCAGTTCATACTTCTACAATGCATCTGAGTTCCAGGGTGCTTCGACGATCCTCGGACTTCCTTCTGCTGACGGACGCGGACCTTTGTTCTCACCCGGCATCTCCGTTGCAGTATCTTCACAGGCATACGATATCGATGCATGCGGTGAGTTCGTCAAGCTCCTCTTGGGAGACAACGTCCAGCGCAAGCTCGGTCTCCAGGACAACTTCGTTGTTAACCGCGATATCTTCAGAGAGATCGGTGAGACCGCAGTTGAATACTATAACGGCGACGGTAAGGACGAGCTCTACGGATATTACTATGGATTCGACGGAGTTGAAGACGCCCAGAGAGAGATTGTCTCGGAAGATATGCTTGACGATCTTGAAGGAGTAATAGAGAGCTGCTCTGCTATGAATACTTCTGATGCGGCGATCACATTGATCCTTGTCGAGGAGATGCCCGCATACTTCTCCGGCCAGAAGGATCTTGATGACGTCATTAAGATCATGCAGGACAAGATCCAGACGATCCTTAACGAGAGAAAATAAAATCTCTTAACACTGATTAACAAAGGCCTGCAGGCGCAATGCCTGCAGGTCTTTTTTCGCGCGCTTCGAAAAGAAATACCAATGAAATATCTTTACCCAAGTTTTGCCGATATTTAGATGCTGAATGGATATTGGAGGGTCCTACAATCAGTCTAGTTTAAAACCTAATGGGGATAAAAAAGGAGATAAACTTATGAAACAGATTCCAGTAAAGGCAGTATCTGCCGTACTTGCGTGCTCGATGTTGTTTTCGATCGCGGCATGCAGTAAGAAGGGCGGATCAGGATCCGGTGCCGGCGCAGATGAGACAAGCCACAGCGGAAAAAAGATCACAGAAGACATGCCGTGGTTTAACGGCGAAGTTTTAAGCGTTGACGACGTCGGACTCGATAAGAGCAAGGAGTTGGATTATTCATATCAGCGCCTGGTCGGCACTGACGACAACTACATCGTCGTTATGACAACCGGTTACTACAAGATGCCTGAGGTATCAGATTCCGAGTGGGATACCTTCGACTTCAGTGCATATTCGATAAACACCCTGGCAGTAATCGACAAGGCAACAAACAAGACCGTTAAGACAATCGATCTTAATGATTCTCTCGAATCCGAGGATTACCCCGAGGCATTCACCTATGAGAATGGAACCGTAACAGCAAGACTCAGCACTTACGATCCGATAACATACGAGATGATGTACAAGGAAATGGATATCGATGTTTCAACAGGTGAGGTTTCTGATGTCCGTGAGTGTGAAAGCAGCCAGGGCAACATCGAGAACACATTCCAGGTCGGCGATTACAAGATCGACACAGAGTATTTGTGGGAAGACATAAACACCTACTATAACCTCTATGTTACTGACCCTTCAGGCGACAGTAATAAAGTCGTACTGAAGAAAGACGGTGAGGACTATAATGACATTCCCATTATCTTCAGTTTGGGCGGCAGCAAGGCGCTTGTACCCATGAGTGTTGACGGCGAGTATATATTCTTCGAGTTAGACATGGAAAGTCTCGAGGTCACTGAAGCTGAGGAGCATGAATATGACTGGATCGATCTCGATAACTGCTATTCATCATTTAACGGTGCTGACGGCAATGTTTATTTCACAACGCCTCTTGGCGTCTCAAAGTTCGATTTTGAGAATAAGACAACAGAATTATTCTTTAACTACAGCTGGTGCAGTGTAAACAGAAGCGTTTTGGCTTATCTGGAGATCGCCGAGGTCACAGAAGACTCGATAATTCTCTGCGGTTCAAACTATAAATGGAGCGGTTACGGCGGAACAGAAGACGGCACTGATTTCTGCATTGCCGAATTCACAAGAGCAGATTCAAACCCGCATGCAGGCAAGACGATCCTTGAACTCTATTCGCCTTACGGATATACCGAAGATAAGATCGGTGATGCCATCCTGAAGTTCAACGAGAGCAGCAGCGATTACTTCATCGAAGTCGATGACCGTTATACTTCACTTGATGATTCAGATTATTCGGACGCTGAGACGGATGACGATTATCAGCAGGTCGCACTTGAATCTGATGCCAACATGAGCAATCAGCTGGCAATGGATATCATGAACGGCGAAGGCCCCGACATTCTCATGAATGCCAGCTATTACGGCCAGCTTAACAATTCCAACTATCTTACGGATCTCACGCCTTACATCGGCACGCTCGATTCCGACAAGTACTTCACCAACATTGTTGAAGCTGCCAAGACAGACGGAGCGCTCTTTAACCTTCCTGTCTGCTTCCAGATCGAAGGAATCCAGACTTTCGCAGAATACGCAGGCAAGTCCGGAGTCGGTTTTACCACAGAAGAATATGAGGAATTCCTTAAGGATACTCTTAACGGAAGCGACCTCATCAACGCCGGCCAGGCATACTATTTTGCAAAGCTCTTCAACGCTTCAGGCGATGACTTCATCAAGAACGGCAAAGCAGACTTCTCAGGCCCCGAATTTGCTGCACTTGCAGAATTCGTTAAGGATAATGTCAACGAGAACTGCAAGTCATGGGATGAACTTTACGGCGATCCCGTGGACGATTATACATACTCAGGCCCCGGCGTAGGCGCTATGGTCTTCAAGGGCGACATGGCCTATGACGATCCCAGACCTGCCAGATACCAGAACTGCTACGGCATGTCGAACTACCTCTCAACCATGGCGGAATTGCAGGGTGCAGATGCGATCCTCGGTCTCCCTTCATCAGACGGAAGAGGCCCCATGCTCACACCTTATATCTCCGTTGCAGTCTCTGCCCAGGCACTTGATGTTGATGCATGCGCCGAGTTCGTTAAGCTCCTTTTGTCTGATGAAGTACAGTTAGACTTTGCGATGAAGGATAACTTCGTTCTTAACCGTGAAGCATTCAGGGAAGCAGGCATGGCTTGCGTTGACTATTTCAACGGTGAAGGCTACGAGAACTACTTCGGATATGATGACAGCGCTATGCAGAACCGCATCACATTCTCCGAGCAGAATATCGATGATCTCGAGGAAATAGTCATGAGCTGCACGTCCATGAATTCGACCGATGCAGCGATCAACCTCATCCTCATTGAGGAGATGCCCGCATACTTCTCCGGTCAGAAGAGTCTTGACGATGTGATCAAGATCGCAGAGGACAGGGTTCAGAAAGTTCTTGATGAAAGAGGCTGATCCTCTTCTTAAGAAAGATCCATAAATGCGAAGGGGCTGTCTCCATCTCGGAGGCAGCCTTTTAGTTTTGTTTTGTCGTTGACCGTTCACTGTGCGGAAGTGTACACACATTTGTACGGCTGTGCGTTACAAGTGTATGTACAAAGCGTGGTTTTATGGGTGAATGTACAGCAAAAGCACGGCAGGTGTTGTACAAACGTGTGTACAAAACGGGGAATTCCGGGTGAATGTACAGCAAAAGCACGGCAGTGCGTTACAAGTGTGTGTACAAATCGGCATGAGATGGCGTTTTTCGGGCGGAATCCGCTTCAGAAACGCCAACATTTTGCCCGGGAGCTGTTTGGAAGAAGCCACGGCGGAATCAATCGAATCCGGATAGACGCCTGTACATTCTGCCGGACAAAAAAGGCACGTCTTACTACATCGGAATGTGTCCAACGTGAACCACTTATCAACCGGACATAAAAAAGTCTCACAAGCGGCAAACCGCTTATGAGACTTTTCTTTTGTTTGTTTTAACTTGAACGGTTAAGCAGTCTCTGTGGATTCAGCTGCCTCTGCTGCAGGTCTTACTGCTGCGGGTCTTGTTGCAGCTGCCGCAGGTCTCATGGGTGCTGCCTCAACTGCGGGCTCTGCTGCTGCCTGAGGTGCTGCAGGTGCTGCTGCGGGAGCGGGTGTCTCAACTGTTGCAGGTGCTGCAGCTGCAGAAGAATTAGCAGCTCTGAGTCTTGCGATCTCCTCAGCCTTGGCTGCTGCGATCTTAGCTTCTTCTTCAGCCTTTGCAGCTGCTGCCTTAGCCTTCTCCTCAGCGAGGATAGCAGCCTGTCTTGCTTCTTCAGCCTTAGCTGCTGCGATGCGTGCTTCTTCGATAGCCTTCTCTGCTGCGAGACGTGCTTCCTTCTCAGCCTTCTCTGCCTGAGCTCTGGCATCTTCTTCAGCCTTCATCTGGTTAGCGAAGTCGAGATCGTTCTGAGCTTTAGCGAGTGCCTGTCTTGCAGCTTCGAGCTCTGCGGAAGCAACTTCTTCTTCCTGGGTAGCCGAGATAACTGCAGCCTTGGTCTCCTGCTCGATCTTCTCTGCTTCAATCCTGGCCTTCTCATCAGCCTTTCTGCGCTCTGTGAGCTTAGCTTCCTCAGCTGTGAGGGAGGCTGCTGCCTTCTCTTCTTCTTCAGCCTTGGCGATTGCGATACGTGCGAGTTCTTCAGCCTTGGTAGCTGCTACACGTGCTGCCTCAGCGCGCTCAACAGCCTCGATTGTTGCCTGCTTTGCAACTGCTTCCTTGGCGATGGTTGATTCCTCTGCCTTACGTGCTGCGATGAGAGCTTCCTCAGCTGCGGTTACGGCGCTTCTGCACTCAACGACCTTAGCTGCTGCGGCCTTAGCCTTCTGGTTAGCTCTGCGCTCTTCGTTCTGTGCTCTCAAAGCAACGGACTGAGCAACAGCCAATGCGGACTGGGCTGCGCTTCTTGCAGGCTGTGCGGATGCACGCTCAACAACGGGCTTGCCCTCTGATTCGGATTCCATCTGCTCGGCAATATACTGAGCGTGGTTAACAGATGCGGACTTCGGACGCTTGATCGGCGGCTTGAGTCCTACAGGTGTGATGTCATTCTTATCGGATGAGGAATCTGACTTATCCTTAAGCTTCTCTTCCTTACGGGCTGCCTCTGCAGCCTTACGCATCTCGATCTGAGCCTTGGCAGCCTCAGCGCGCTCTCTGGCGAGCTGTGCAGCTGTTGAATTGGAAGATGATGAATGAGTGGTCTGTCCACCCGGTCTTCCGGAAGTCTGCAGATTAACGATGTTAGCGTTCGCAGGTCTTACGCCCGGATTAGATCCGGCACCCTGTGCAGCGATGCCTACCCCGTCTTTTCCCTTAAATACGTTGCCCAAAATGTTTGCCATCCCCGTGCCCCCTGAATGTCAAGATTTTGTAAATACTTTGTTAATTATCATAGATAAATTTATTATACTTTGCACAAAATATATTTCAATAGTTTTTGATATACTATGCAACATTTTTACGGCCAAAAAATCCGGTTGTGATATCGGAGAACAGGGCTTTTCGGGATTTCCGGAAAATAGTCGGAATATTTGTTTAGAAATACTTTACATCGGGTTTAGTAGCGTGTATAATTGCGCAGTTATCAGTTTAGTGTAAGTAAACTTTAGGTTTAGGATAAGGAAGACTATGGAGATTGGATCAAAGATTAAAAATCTCAGACTTTTAAAGGGTCTCACACAGGAAGAGTTAGGTGACAGATGCGAACTCTCCAAGGGATTTATCTCCCTGCTTGAGAGCGATAAGACGTCGCCTTCCATGGCCACACTTGAGGATATCCTGAATGCGCTCGGCACAGACTTCGCGCACTTCTTCAAGGAAGAGTCCGGCAGCAGGGTCGTCTTCGGCAAAGACGATTTCTCCGTAAAGCAGGATCCCGATCTTAAGAACGAGATCTGCTGGCTCATCCCCAACGCACAGAAGAACGAGATGGAACCGATCCTCGTCACCATCGAACCCGGCGGTTCGACATACCCGGACAACCCGCACGAGGGTGAAGAGTTCGGCTACGTCATCGAAGGCACCGTCACGATAGTTATCGATGAAGAGAGACATCCGGCCAAGAAGGGCGAGAGCTTCTACCTCACCTGCGACAAGCCGCATTTTATCGAGAACAACACGGGCCGTCAGGCGAAGATCATCTGGATCTCGTCGCCGCCGAGCTTCTGATCCCGATCTCGAAAACCATATTGGAGGAATAAAGTAAAATGGCAAATAACCAGATTCTTGAAGACGATACCGGCAGCGAGCACATCATAGAGATCAAGGACCTCTGCAAGAGCTTCGACGGTACAAAAGTACTTAAGAATATTACTTTCTATATAAGGAACAACGAATTCATCACGCTTCTGGGACCTTCCGGATGCGGCAAGTCCACGACGCTCAGGATCATCGCAGGTTTTGAGACCGCAGATTCGGGCATCGTAAACTTCGAAGGCAAGGACTTGAAGAGCGTTCCCGCCAACAAGAGAAACATCAACACCGTATTCCAGAGATACGCTCTGTTTCCTCACCTCAATGTTTTCGATAACGTGGCATTCGGACTTAAGATCAAGAAGGTTGGCAAGCAGGAGATAAAGGAAAGAGTCAACAAGGCTCTGGCAACTGTAGGTCTTGCCGACTACGGTGAGAGATACATCGACCAGCTCTCAGGCGGCCAGATGCAGAGAGTCGCAATCGCGAGAGCCATCGTTAACCGCCCGAAGATCCTTCTTCTTGACGAGCCTTTGGGTGCTCTGGACCTCAAGATGAGAAAAGAGATGCAGATCGAGCTCAAGGAGATGCAGAGAGAATTAGGCATCACATTCGTCTACGTTACTGACGATCAGGAAGAGGCATTGACGATGTCTGATACCATCATCGTTATGAAGGACGGCGTTATCCAGCAGATCGGAACACCTATAGATATTTATAACGAACCCAAGAATGCGTATGTTGCGGACTTCATCGGCGAGTCCAACATCGTTGCGGGAACCATGAAGACCGATAACGAGGTCGTCCTCTCGAGCGGGATCACTTTCAAGTGCGTTGACCCGCTGTTCCCGGAGTTCACTGAAGGCATCGCAAATCTCGTCGACGTCGTAATCAGACCTGAGGACTTTTATGTCGACGAAGAAGCTGAAGGCAGGATCAACGGAACGGTTGAATCATTGATCTTCAAGGGCGTTCACTACGAGATGATCGTTAAGTCCGACGACGGTATCGAGTGGCTCGTCCAGAACGTCGACCCCTTCAAGGTCGGCAGCCGTGTAGGTCTTTACGTCGATCCAGACGATATTCAGATCATGAGAAGATCAGAGCTCTCTCCCGACTTCGGAAGCTTCGGCATCAAGCATCAAGAATCCGGGGTCAAGGAAACAAGTGAAGTTAAGGACACTTCCATCGGCGAGAACGTCGTTGAAGAAGGCGACATCAAGAAAGACGAAGCAGAGGATGCGGAGGTTGAGACAGGAAACTGATGACTGAACTCAAGGCCAGGATAAAGGTTATGCCGCTGCATGCTTTCGTCATGATATTTGCGGCACTCTACTCGTTCATAAGCATCTTTATTCCGATGTTCGAGTTGTTTGTTAAGTATGTGCCTTACCGTACATACTCATTGTTCACGCTCCTTCTGAACCCCAGGGTCTACACCAGGGTCAGGAGCGGCTCCATTGATATGAACTTCCAGAGCTTTGCTGCATGGGCATTCGTCATCACGATCGTGCTCGCAGTTGCAGCGCTCACACTCTCACTGTCTTATCCCTTCTACTACAATTCCAGCAAGAAGAGAAAGACCGGTTATCTTTGTGTTCTCGCGCTCTTCGTAGGACGCGGAGTTGCGCACGTCATCACATTGTCGAAGATGGTCTCAGAGCATATGATCACCGACAACGGCCTGACACCCCAGAGCCTCTATGTCGCACAGACATTTGCAGGCAACCTCATGGTCATCGTGCTGGGCATCGGCGTTGCTGCCTGCCTCTACGGCGCATTAAACCTCAAGATGAACTACAAGATCTTCGCTTATCCTTATCTCTTATGGATCGTGATCTTTACAATACTTCCGCTCATCCTTATCCTCTTCCGCGCTTTCTTCAAGAAGGCTGCAGGCGGCGGATATGAGTTCACGACCGCAGGCTTTGGCGTCCTGTTCCAGAACAAGACAGTAACAACCAGATTCTACGGCACGGAAGTCACGCTTCAGGAATACTTCTCGATCTTCCTTCGAAGCTTTGACTACGCTCTGTGGACAACGATCGGATGCCTGCTTCTGGGCTATCCCGCGAGCTACATCCTCGCTAGAAGATCCAAGCTCAAGAGACAGAGCGGCTCAAGACTTCTCATGCTTTTCGTGCTCCCCATGTGGATGAACACGATGCTCAGAACTTATGCATGGCGTGCGTTCTTCAGCGAGACCGGCGTATTCAACACGATCCTTCAGCAGATCGGCATGATCGACGCGCCCATCTTATTCCTCAAGAACGAGATCCTCGCAGACATCATCACCAAGCTTGTCATGACCAACGACTTCCTGCCGTTCATGATACTGCCCCTGTATTCAGTACTGGTAAAGCTCGATGACAGCCTGTCGGAGGCAGCATACGACCTCGGTGCGACGAAGGTCCAGACCTTCGTCAAGGTCACGTTCCCTCTGTCCCTGCCGGGCGTTATCTCCGGCATCCAGATGGTCTTCATGCCGTCACTGACTTTCTACATGATCCCCGATATTCTTAACGAGGGCTCGAAAACAACCATCGGCAACACCGTTCAGAACTTCATCCTGAACGAGAGTACAACATACAATCAGGCGGGCAATGTTTTATCGCTCCTCCTGCTGATCTTCGTTCTCATCACCATGGGAATCTTACGCGGCCAGGATAAAGAGGCCGGAAGCGGAGGTATGGCATTATGAGATTTATTAAAAGACTCATTCCCGACATCTACCTCGCGATCATTCTGGTATTCATCTACCTGCCTATCGCAGTCCTGATCGTATACTCATTCAACTCATTGCCGAAGTCCTTCATCTGGGGCGGCTTCACGCTCGATAACTACAAGAGCCTGTTCAAGGGCTCCGACGGTACGGGCATCCTCGAGTCTCTCATTGAGACACTTAAGGTCGCATCCATCGCAGCAGTCGTATCGACTGCGTTCGGCGTACTGAGTTCATTGGGTCTTGCTTACCTGAACAAGAAGCTTCAGGGCTTCGCCATGACGATGACATACGTGCCGAACGTAATGCCCGATCTCGTAACGGGTATCTCGTTCATGCTCCTGTTCTCGTTCCTCGGCGTTCAGAAGAGCGAGTTTACCTTGATCATGTCACACATCGCTTTGTGCGTGCCTTTCGCGATCTTATCGATAAGCCCCAAGATCAGGCAGCTCGACAAGAGCCTTACGGAAGCTGCAATGGACCTCGGTGCAACGAGATTCCAGACATTAAGGCTCGTCATCATCCCTGAGATCATGCCGGGCATCCTGTCATCAGCGCTTCTCACATTCACGCTCTCGATCGACGACTACCTTATCAGTAACTTCAACGTTGACAGCTCGATCCAGACCCTGCCCATGATGATCTACTCAATGGCAAAACTCGGCGTTAACCCGAAGATGAACGCATTAACAACATTGATGTTCGGCGCGGTATTGATCCTCATGGTTCTCTCGAACCTGTCATCATTCAAGAAGGCCAAGCCCGCAAAAACAAAGAAATAATAATCAAATGAGCATAAAAGGAGAGTAAAGAAATGAACAAGAACGTAAGGAAAGTAATGGCTTCCGTGGCCGCACTCGCAATCGCAGGATCCGCTGTCCTGTCTTGCGCATGTTCCAAGAAGCAGCAGCTCGTCATCTATAACTGGGGCGAGTACATCGCAGAAGACACGATCGCAAAGTTCGAGGCAAAGTATCCCCAGTACGACGTTGTCTACAGAACATTTGAGACCAACGAGACAATGTACCCCAACCTCGAGAACGGCTACGACGTAATCATCCCTTCCGAGTACATGGTATGCCGTCTCATCGAAGAAGACTGGATCCAGCCCCTCGACTGGGACAAGCTCCCTGACGTAAAGAAGTACATGGATCCCATGTTCAACGACGTTAAGTATACAGACAATGCTGAGATCTCAGGCCAGGTCCTCGATTATGCAGTTCCTTATCTGTACTGCACAGTAGGCCTCGTTTACGATGCCAATAAGATCACACTTCCCGAAGGCACAACAGATCCCGCAGTCATCTGGGACGTTCTCTTCAACACAGAAAGCGGATACTCTGTCGGCATGTATGACTCAATGCGTGAGTCTATCGGCACAGCCCTGAACTACTATGGATATTCCATCAACTCCATGAATGACGCTGAACTCGACCAGGCACTCGAACTTCTCATCGCACAGAAGAGCGCCCTTCACCCCGCATACGGTGTAGACAACCTCAAGGACAAGATGGCAGCAGGTGAGCTCGACGCATCCATCGCATGGTCCGGCGACCACATCGTAATGCTCGAAAGAGTTGAAGAACTCGGCAACGACGACATCGATCTCCAGTTTGTTCTTCCCGAAGGTTCCAACTGGTCAGTCGACATGATGTGCGTTCCC
>JAILHX010000130.1 GCA_024695565.1 Saccharofermentans sp.
TCTGTACCGCCGGAAACGAGGTTAACTCCTCTGCTAAGAAGAGCTTCGCTCATAGCCTTAGCGTTCTTAACGATCTGCTCTGCATATGCTCTGAACTCAGGAGAGAGTGCTTCCTTGAATGCAACAGCCTTAGCAGCGATGATGTGCATGAGAGGGCCGCCCTGCTGTCCGGGGAAAACCGCGGAATTGATCTTCTTTGCATATTCCTCTTTGCACATGATGATACCGCCACGGGGACCTCTAAGTGTCTTGTGTGTTGTCGTTGTTACGAAGTCTGCATACGGAACCGGATTGGGGTGAAGTCCTGCAGCAACGAGGCCTGCGATGTGAGCCATATCTACGAAGAGGTAAGCTCCGACTTCATCAGCGATCTCTCTGAACTTCTTGAAATCAATGATCCTCGGATATGCAGAAGCACCTGCTACGATAACCTTCGGCTTGCACTCGAGTGCCTTTGCGCGGATAGCATCATAGTCGAGCATCTGTGTCTTCTCATCTACCTGATAGAACTCAGAGTGATATGTTCTGCCGGAAACGTTGATCTTCATACCGTGTGTCAAGTGACCGCCGTGTGAGAGGTCAAGTCCAAGGATAGTGTCACCGGGCTCAAGGATAGCAAAGTAAACTGCTGTATTAGCCTGAGCGCCTGAATGAGGCTGAACATTAACGTGCTCTGCTCCGAAAAGCTGCTTAGCTCTGTCGATAGCGAGCTGCTCTACGATATCCACATACTCGCATCCGCCGTAATAACGCTTTCCCGGGTAACCCTCAGCGTACTTGTTTGTGAGCGGAGAACCTGCTGCTTCGAGGACTGCCTCGGAAACCATGTTCTCAGATGCGATAAGCTCGATCTTGTTCCTCTGACGTCCGATCTCCTGCATTATTGCGGAGTAAACTTCAGAATCTTCAGCCTTAATGTGGTCGTACATATATAGAAATCCTCCTTGGACTATAAATCAACGCGCATATTTTATATTAATAGAGGTTTTCAATCAAGCGAAAAAGGATTCATTAAATTTTATATATTTCGTCTGCTGAAGGCGCCGGCATTTGTCGGATTGTGCCGTCGAGGCCGATGGTTTTCGCGCCCTCTGTAAGATCGGTAAACTCGCCAATAACCGTAGCCTTGATCCCCTGTGCGCCCAGAGCCTCAATAACCCTGTCCGGTTCAGAGGATGCGATCATCAGAGCACCGGATGAGATGAGCCTGTAAGGATCAAGGTTAAGCGCATCGCAAATAGCCTTGGAACAATCAGTAAAAGGTACAAGACGCTGGTCAAGCGTTACGCCAACCTTTGAAAAGTCTGCCATTTCAAAAGCCGCGCCCTCTACGCCGCCCTCGGTTACGTCGTGCATGAGATTTACGCAGGATCTAGGGAAACCGTCAAATCTGACGCTGCTGATGCCGGATGCCAGAGGACCCAATATCGTGCCCTCCTTAACAACCGAGATCAGTTCACTGTAAGTCTTTGCTTCGGCAATATATTCAGCAGGGACCTTGCCTTCAAGCTTATCCGCATGCTCATTTGCCGCAATGAAGCTTCCTTCGATTGCGCCTGTCTTGGTAATAAGGAGCTTATCGCCCGGCAAGGCGTGGCCCAAAGGCACGGGGCTTCCCTTCTCTACCACTCCGAACGCTGTCGAGATAACAACGAAGCGGTTAACGCAGTCAGACACTTCCGTGTGGCCGCCGACGATGTCGACACCAAGCTTCTGAGCTTCGCGGCTCGCCTGGTCAACGATGGATACTATCTCATCCTCCGTAGCATCAGGAGGAGCGATTATTACTATCAGAATGCCCGTCGGCTGAACGCCGCAGGCAGCAATGTCATTGCATGAGACATGGATTGCGAGAGTTCCCGACTCACTGCCGCCTGCAGTGATCGGATCGGAAGAGGTTACGAGCAGATTCTCGCCTGTCTTCAACCAGGCACAGTCAGCACCGATCCCGGCACCTGATACTGTCTTGCTCGACAGTTGCGGAAGCCTTGATAAGACAAGGGATTCCAACTGCTCGTCTGTGAGCTTGCCTATCCTCAACTCTTCCTCCTCTGAGCCGTTATCAGAACGGATCGATAACTATATCTTCCGTTCCGGCTACACCGGCTTCAACCAGTTCTTCTATATCAAGATTCTTCTCAGCTTCGATTATATCCTCGGGATGAGGGTGTGTCTTAGGGTGCTTAGCAACAAATACCGTGCAGCAGTCCTCATAAGGAAGGATCGATGTCTCAAAAGCACCGATGTTCCTCGAGATGTCGCATGTTGCCTGCTTGTCGATACCGATAAGAGGCCTTAAGATCGGCATCTTTACGACTTCGTTGGTGGCTGCGATAGCCTCCATCGTCTGAGATGCAACCTGACCTAAGCTCTCGCCCGTGATAAGGCACTTGCAGTCGTTCTTCTCAGCAAGGCGCTCGGCTATCTGAAGCATTACGCGGCGCATTGTGACAGTCAGCATATCCTGGGGCGAGTTCTTATAAAGATCCAGCTGGATCTGCGTAAAGTTAACAACATGAAGCGTCATGCGTCCGGAAAAGCCTGATACGATCTTGGCAAGATCTATGACCTTCTGCTTAGCCATATCGCTTGTATAAGGATACGAATGGAAATATACGGCATCAAGCGGCATACCGCGCGAAGCCATCATAAAGCCTGCAACGGGGCTGTCGATACCGCCCGAGAGAAGAAGCATTCCCTTGGCACAAGTTCCGACAGGAAGTCCTCTGTGGGCCATCATCTTGCCTGAATATATGTAGTTGGATTCACGGATCTCGACGTTCAATATAAAGTCAGGATTCTTGACCTTAACCGTAAGCTCGGGGAACTTCTGAAGTATCTGGTAACCTAATTCTTCGCAGATCTCAGGTGAAGTCATCGGGAAAGTCTTGTTTCCTCTCTTACTCTCAACCTTAAATGTTTTGTATTCAGGGTTGCGCTCAAGAAGTTCTTCAACGCACTTAAAAGCGTTCTCCTTAACGGATTCGAAGTCACCTTCAAATTTCCTGGCAAGGCTTACGGATACGATTCCGAAGACCTGGCAGACAGCCTTCATGATATCTTCTGCAGCTGCCATGCTCCGGAAGTTCGGATTATCCTCCTCCTTTGGTTCGATCCAGATCCTGCTCTGGCTCTGATATATCTTCAGGTCACCGAACCTCTTAAGCCTGTACTTAAGATTGCACTTGAGCTGTATCTCAAAAGATCCTCTGTTAAGACCTTTGAGGGTTACTTCACCCATTCTTGCCAAAAGGACATTTGCCATGTCTTATATCCTCACTTCACCAAAAACATATCGTAGATCTCATCCACGCACTTAATGAACTCTTCTGCTTCTTCCATCGTATTATAGCGTGAGAAGCTGAGTCTTACAGCGTTAGCGGCCGTCTTTCTGTCAACTCCGCTCTCGAGAAGGACATAGGACACCTTCTTTGTCTTAGCCGAGCAGGCAGAAACCGTTGAAACGTATATATCGTAGATCTCAAGACAATGAAGCATCGTCTCGGATTCAAAGCCTTTGAATGACACGTTGAGCACATAAGGAAGCGCATCGTCAGGAGACAGAACAACTGCCTCTCTGGCCGTAAGTTCCCTTCTAAGATAAGAATTGATCTCAGATACCTTAGTTATACCCTCTTCGATACCGGTGCTGACTTCCTTCAGCGCCTCAAGGAAAGCTCCTGCAAGCACTGCGCTCTGTGTTCCGGATCTCATTCCGTCCTGCTGCCCGCCGCCTGCGATCAGGGGATCGATCCTTACGCCTTTGCGGACATAAAGGACGCCGTTGCCCTTGACCGAATGGATCTTGTGTCCTGAGAACGAACACATATCAGCGCCAATAGAAGACAGATTTATTGGCATCTTACCTAACGCCTGGACACAGTCAAGATAGATTACGGTATCAGGAGATACTGCCTTGATCGTTTTCGCGATGTCATCGAAAGGAAGGACCGAACCTGTCTCGTTATTTACGAGAGTAAAGCATGCCAGAGCGACATCGCCTTTACCCAGTTCTTCTTCAAGACTGTCCTTAAGAGGCTTGCCGTCTCTTCCGACCTTAACATAGCGGATCTCATATCCGAGCTTAGCCAGATACTCGAGGCTCTCCAGTGTTGCCTTATGTTCAGTTCTTGTGGAGATAACAGCATTGCCCGCCCTCTTATTGCGGCTCATGTAGCCTTTGATGGCGGTATTGGCGCTCTCGGTGGCACAGGACGTGAAGAATATCTCCTCAGGCTTAGCCCCGAGAAGATCAGCAGTCTCCTTCCTGATGCCTTCGTAGACTTCCATTGCCCTGTTGCCAAGCTTATGAAGAGCTCCGGGGTTTGCAGAAACCTGCTCCTCCATAAGCTCATTGATCCTGGCCTTTACGCCGTCAGATACAAAGGTTGTCGCACTGTTATCAAAATAGATCATGATGTTTTCCAAAAGTAAACAGCCCTTAAGATCGGGCTGATTAGATGTTCCTCTGAATTAGACGACAGTATTATATATTATAGGCGCGTTAACGCAAGTGCATTTTCTTATTCAGCCAAATCATCCCAATACAACCGACTATTGCTTGTTGTATCAAAGAGTTGGAATTCAGTACCAAACGCTGTAAGGGACGCAACATCACCAGAAAAACAAAGATGGCCACCTTCTGAAACAAATGGACAAATATAATCAAAACTCATACGATCTATATTTATCTTATAAACCACTTCATAGGCAGCTTCGTAGGATCCATAGCTATCAATGTGTCCTTCATCGCTTGCAACAATACTGGCTGATTCCTGATATATAACATCAACCAAAACAAAGAATTCATCTTCAGTAAGGCCTCGCAAATTCAGAAACTCTGTAGGAGATAATAACTCACCGGTTTCTATCGAAATATTAAATGAACAGTAATCAATTTGTATAGTTGCTGTTGAAAAATGATCGAATCTAACAAGAATCGACACAACTTGGTCATCAATGTAATAGATATAAGATGATGCTGCCGGGAGATCCGGTGTTACCCAGTTGCGAAATGAATCAACCTTTTCATATATCATTTCATTTACAGCATCCATATCCTTACCGCTAATGCTTACTTTGGGGACAACATAAGAATAGTTGTAAGAATAACCACTTATCGGATCCGTCGCACTATAAGTCTCGTTAACGGCATCAGTAACAGTTACCGAAAACTCACCAACTGTTGTTTCAGTTGTAACCGGTTCCGTTGTGTCAGATCCAGTTACGGCAGAATAATTGTAGATATCTTGCGTAACAGTATCGATCAGGCGGTGATGCCATAAGAACTCTCCACCATCAGCCCATTCAATTAATCCAACTTCAAAACAGAGATGACCCTCCGGAGAGATAAACGGATGGATGTCATCATAAGAGAGCCTGTTATACTGGTTGGCTTCATATGTGTCTTTTGCTTTAACTGTATCAACTTCATCCCAGTCTTCATGAGGAGTACAGAGAATTGTGAGGTAGCAGGCATCAGCAATATCAAAGAACGCATCATCAGTAAGCCCGTAGATATTTATAAAATCCGATGATTCCAAGAGTTCGCCGGTCTCAATTGATATGTTAAAGATACTGTAAGAATTCCAATCATCTCCGGAGTATTCATGCTCATCTCTGAACAGATAACGGTACTGAACAACAACAGAGACAACATCTTCGCCGATGTAATACATATAATCCGTCTCTGCCAAGTCTTCCCTGTCTACGTTATCCCAGCCTCTCCACGAATCATCAATGTGATAATGATCATATACAGTATTCATTATAGTGTCATTAACCGCAGTCATATCAATATCACTGATATTTACCTGCGGGATAATGGTGTGGAAAGGATAACGTTCGACCTCGTCTTCTGTAGTCAAATATTCTCCATAAGGATAGTATTCATATATCTCATCCTTATAGTAACCATCAGTAACAGTAACTATGCGGTCACCCTTCTCTGTGGGATCTGTCTTATCGGGCTCTAACGTTTCTGAAGTTTCCGTAGTTTCTACAGGTGTATATTCGGGGATATATCCCGGGATACTGCTGAACTCATAGAACTTATACCTTGCGTCATTATAGAAGATAGCGTTATTCATGATAACAGCTTCATTCGCAAGATCATCTGCATTGCCGTCAAACGAGATCTTCAGATCGTTTCCGTCGACTACATAGGTGCCTGTATAAACACTTTCGTTGCCCGATTCAACGGTAAACCAATCGCCTGCGGGAAAACACTCATCCTCATCATTGAAGGTATAAGAGGTATAGATCAGATCTCCGTCAGGATAAAATCTGAAGCAATTATTGATTCCGTCACTCTTTTCGATATTGCAGTAAAGGCCGTCATATGAGATTTCATATGTCTTTTCCTCTTTTTCCTGATCGTTAAGAACGTTCATGGCAACAAAAACGCCTCCGCCGATCGCTCCGGTGCCCAAAACAGAAGCAGCGACAATGCCGAGAACCTTCGGTAGAGAAGCGCCTGCGGCAGTCTTTCCGGCGGTACCGGCAACCGCTTTCCCTGCAACGGCCTTTGCAGCAACAGCACCTTTAGGAGCGGCAGCGATCTTAACAGGGAAATGCTTGATTGCAGGAATCTTATGCGAACCATAATAAGCATTGAAGAAGTTTCCGAGAGTTCCTGTTCCTGCAGCTGCACCGCCGAGAAGTTTAATGTTGTGTTTCTTCTCGTAATCCTGAATTCCGATCTTGATCTTAACTCTGGCAGACTTAAGCCTGGATTTGATGGTCTCAACCGGACAATCCATTGTTTTAGCCACATCGGCAATCGGCAATTCATCGTAATAGTAAAGAAGAATGGTTTGGAACTGTGCATCAGACAGTTCTTTCCGAAGGATCTTATAAAATGTATCCCTCTTATCCTTTTCGAGGATCAAAGCATCGGGAAGATTCTCGAGATTATCGTCTTCCTCGAAGTCCTCACCAAACCCTGCTATATCATCAAATGAGTCTTCGTCCTTTATGGATTTGCGCTTGTCGAGAGCCTTATTGGCTGCCATCTTCTTGAGCCAGGGAATAAAAGACTGCTCGTCTTCAAGAGAGGTGATCTTGTTATATAAAGTGATGTATGTCTCCTGCATAGCATCCTCGGCATCCTGCTCATTATTCAGGATTCCGTAGCATGTAACGTATACGAGCTTCTTAGTTTTCTCATAAATCTCGGTAAACGCAGATTCGTCACCTGCCTTTACCTTTTTTACGAGTTCAGCGTACTGCTCGAAAACATTTTTGTCAGGACCGCCATTAATCGACATTACTGTCACCTCAAAGTAATTATACTTTTCTTTAGACTATTTTATCTTACAAAGGGCATCCGATATGCTCATCAGTTTTGGTTCCGGGCTTATCTATGTCGGGAACTTCAATATCTTCAGCCCATGCCCGGAAAAACCTTGTAAGAAAAGGGGCAGTGGTTTCAATAGCATTATCCATAGTTATTACTCTCCAAATTCAACAACTCTGGTCTCACCGCAAACGACACAAAAATAGTAGTCATAATTGTCATCAGAGTAATCCCACGCCCAGGAATGCTCGATACAGTCTTCGATATCCGCGTCATAATCAATTTCGGGAGTAACGTTTGTCCCCCAGTCAACACCATGTGCGCCGCACCTGAGACAAACACAGCATTGTATGCCACCGTTCCATGCATAATGATCCCAGTCCCATTCTTCGGACCACTCATGTTCGCCGCCATAATGGTTAGTACACGGATCAACATCAACGGGAAAGCCCATCTCTTCACCACAGGAACAGGCATAGATGTCCATCCAGGCGGTGTCGTACCTCTCGCTGCGGACATACGTGTCATAGTGATGCATATGTTCACCTTCAGCCAACTCATAACCTGAAGAAGGCGGTGTTCCAAAGTTATAACTGCCATGTCCATGTACAGCATAGATAGAACCGCTTTTTGTCCTGAGGATACCAATTCCAGCATTAATACTTTCTGTACGCTGATCACCTCCGGTACATCCGCCTAGGAGCGAGGCAAGATGAGGCGCGGAATTGTACCAGCAGTTATATACTCCATAAGCTATATCATCTGTGACACTGCCCATGTAGATACATTCAGAACCCAAACTAATCCCGCTGGCTGAACTGTGCGAAAAATCATCAACTATCTCATAACAACGTGTATGACACTGTTCGGTTACAGACTCAGACCTTACAATAGGCACATACCAGGTGTACTTATTCTCTACGGCTCTCTGCTTGCGAAGTTCATTTATATATTGAATCACCTTATTTTCTTCATCTGTAAGGAATGTGTCTTCTGAATAATGATAGATATATGGATCATAATCATCAGCGTAATACTCGTCTTCATCAACATAAGTTTCTTCTGAATCAGCGGGTTCTTCAGTTGCAGGTGTGTTCGAAGGTGTGGCGGACGATATGCTTGTTCCGCCAGGAATCGTTGAACCCGAAGAAGAACCGCCTGTAACGTCAGAATCTGTTGTATCATCTTCAGGTATTTCAGGATCTTCGGCAGGAGTTTCCGCTTCTTCATCCACGGTTGTTTCAATATCGCCGCCGTCAGTTACCGAATCTTCATCACTTAGATCCTTCTGACCATCCTCATATGCAATCAGAGCCTCTGTAATCTCTATTTCCCCTGCGCCTTCTTCCTGCATTGTCTCTATGATCTCTATCTCTTCAGAATCGATATTGACTGCACCAACGGGCTTCTCTTCTTCGTTCAGACATGATGTAACCGATGAGACTGTAATAATTGCCGATATAATGATTGTCGCTGCCTTTTTGTATTTCATCTTGAGCCTCCTTTTATTGATGA
The DNA here is from genome assembly GCA_024695565.1 of Saccharofermentans sp. The sequence continues at coordinate 8,813 of JAILHX010000130.1, forward strand.
TTGCCTGTTGCTTTATCATCTTTACTTAAAGGACGATGTGAAAGACCGATTGGGGTCAATAAAAGTTCTGATCCCGGTAAATCGATTTGATTGCCTCATTTATCGTGTCTGCTCTTCCACGTACCAGCTTTTCCCTGATCCTGTAAAGTGTTTTGGGCTCTGTGTACTCATAGCCTATTTTGCAGCTTCCATAAGCATAGTAATGATTAATTAGCTCATCTGAAATCTGATCGAGTCTTGATTTGTTTTGGTTGATAAGATCCTTTTTCTTATCCTGATTCCTGATAAAGAATCTGTTGTATGTCATTTTCCCCGATACAATGAGCACTATTCCTATAACGATACCTAATGCAAGCACGTATAAAGGGATCATTATTTCACCTTGATTTGTTACTGCATAAGCAAAAATCAAGTAGAATAGCACAGAGAAAAAGAATGAAGCGCTTAAGGCCGTCAATATAATGCCTATAACGATTAATGGCTTGCCGGTAAATCCTCTGATGATCAGGTCAGGATTACTGTAGTACTCAATATTCCTTCTGCAATTATCCCATTCATTGTAAAGCGCCTGCTTTTGACTGAAATGGCTGATCATGCGGTCGATCTCTTCTATAGATTCTCTTCTGATTGTTTCATTTGAATTAATAGGCATAATTAACCCTCCTTCTAATCTGACAAGGATTTCAAAACTAAGGATGAATTATTTAAGGAAAAAGCTTGCAGCAGAGAAAAATGCTGCTGTCCTTGCGCTTTGTGCAGCACTTGCTGCAGCCCTGGTAGTCAGCTGTGCCTGTAATTCCATTGCGGAATTGTGAGCATCCATATGAAGGATATTAATTGATTCTTTGATCGTGTCGGCTCTGCCGAGTTCAATATTGTCCTTGATCTTCATGAGGATCCTGGGATTTGTATAAAACGGTCCGGTTGCACAATAACCGTATTCCTGATAGTAATATGAGAGCTCATCAGCCAGTTCATCAAATCTTCTCTCATTGGAAGCGATCATGGATCTTCTGTATTCACTGAGTTTTCTGTTGTTTCTTCCGAGGACAATGCCGCCTGCCACAATAAGGCCAATTCCTAGAATGACAGCGGCTATATAAAAAGCCAAATATATGAATACACCTGTAATAGAACTCATTTTTTCAAAATAAGTAGTTACATATAAAAAGAATAATCCGGGAAGCTGGATTAAGAGAATGCCTGACACAAAGAAACCTGCCGTTGAACCGACTCCTTTTACACGGATCCTGTTTCTGGGGTTGCTCAAGTAGGCGATATTTTCCCTACATGTATCATATTCATCATACTCAGCCTGCTTCTTTCCGAAATAGGTGATCATCCGGTATATCTCGGAGATGTTCTCTGTTCTGGTTCTTTCAGCATAAGCCAGCGGTGAGATTACATTTCCTGCCGGATAAATATTGTTTGCTCTGACCTGAGCTCCACACCTATTGCAAAAAGCTACTCCGTCATTAATCTGGTTTGCACAATTAGGACAATACATACTAATTCCTCCGTTTTCCGATGATTTTTCTCATCTTTTACCTAAAGGACGATACGAAAATCTGTGAGGGGTCAAAGATTTGAAAAAAAATTCGAAAAATCATAAAAACCAATTAACCTAAAAAATCATAGGCTGTTTGAAGTTGCATAATCATCTAAAACGTATATAGATTATTATAACTTATCAGCAAATTGATTTCTTAATAAAAAACTGATATTCATAGAACTCGAACGTTTTTGAGCATTCATAATCAAATTAGTATAAAATCGTCACCACTTTGAATACGGGCACTTGCCCTTTTGGGTCGCGGCCCTGATCTCAACAAAGCATCCGCAGGCAAGGCATGTTCCCTGATTGAGCTTTACGCAAGATTGGCAGACTGCAAGCCTTCTTGCTGTCTCTTCATCAGAAACAAGCTCTTCCGGGGGAAGAGCTTTGATTCCTTCTACGATTATCTTCTCGTATTGTTCCCTGCTGAAATTCTTAAGAAGACAGCGTGTGCAGATCTTGGGCATCTCAGATCTCTACTTCATCAGGATCGATTGTTGGGGCAGTAGTTTCTGCAGGTTCAGTCTCATTGCTTTCAGAAGTACCTGTAGTTTCCTGTTCTGCTTCATTATCAATGCACGGGTCTTCGTCAACGATCCATCCGCATTCGTCACCGCATTCACATTTATATACTACCAGCCACTGCGTTCCATACACTTCTGTGCGAACATAGATATCATAATGATGCGTGTGCTCGCCTTCAGCTAGTACATATCCTGATGACGGAGGCGTACCCTCATTTCCGTTACCGAGACCGTAAACAGCATAGATATATCCATCAGAAGAACGAAGTATGCCTACACCCGCACTGTAGCTGTCGAATCTCTGGTCTCCGCCCACGCATCCGCTTAATATCAAGGCTTTATGTCCGGAAGAATTGAACCATGCAGTATAAACATTGTAAGCGAGGTCACCGCTTGCCGTTCCTCTGTAGATACACTCACTGCCAAGGTTCGTTCCGCTAACTGAATCATGTGAGAAATCATCAATGATCTCATAACAGCGGATATGGCACTTATCAGTTAAAGACCGGGTTCTTACGATAGGACAATACCAGGTGTATTTTTCCTCAACGGCTTTCTGCTTACGAGCCTCATTGATGTATTGGATAACCTGATCTTCGACATCAGATAAGAATTCGCAATAGTCAGATGCATCGTCTTCTTCGTAGCTCTCCTCTTCGAATGTGCTCTCAGTTGTTTCAGTAGTTGTCGTTACCGTTGCCGCAACACCGGAATCTTCGGGCAATTCACTCACTGAGGTTTCACCTGATTCACTAACTGACTCAGGACCGGAAGCTGAAGTAATACCGTTATCAACTGTTACAAATGATTCATCAGATTCTTCAAGCCCTTCTGTTTCTTTAAGTTCTTCAGAAGCAGCCTGCACGTTCTCATAAACGATCAAAGCCTCTGAGATATCTCTTTGTCCTGCGCCTTCAACCTGCATCGTCTCGATGATATCGATCTCTTCCTGAGTGATGTCGACTGCGCCTTCAGGCCTTTGAACTTCATTCATGCAGGCAGTTATAGACGTGAACGTAATAAGTGTTGAAAGGATTAATGTCGTGAGCTTTAAGTGTTTCATATTGAGCCTCCTGATTTTGATGATTTTTTCATCTTTTACTTACAGGACGACTCGAAAATGAGTGAGGGGTCAAAAAACTGAAATATTTTTACTATCCTAAAATGCCATTTATGAAGGAAAAAGGATAGAAAAATCGGGATTTTCTATCCTTTTTCTCGAAAATTAAACACTTTAGGATAGCGGCTAAGCTATAGCGGCCACCATTTGTAAGCACACTGCCCGTCTTGGCCGCAGTACTGATATAATGAATTATCTTAATTGTTATGGGTGATCAATATGGAAGAGAATAATGTTGAACTCAGGAATGCAACAGCCGAAGAAACAGAATCGCTGAAATCGTGGGCTGACAAGAAATGCAAACAAACAAGAAAAGGGATTTTGTTCATCCTAATATTGTTCTTGGCTGCTTATATTTTTCTTCTGATTGTAAATGCGATCTATATTCAATCGCGGATAATGATGGGGTTTATAATTTTCTTGATTGTTTATATGACTCTGTTTTGCGCTGCCCTATATTTATTTTTCGCACCAAGCCTTGGTAAGAATATTGAGTCAGGCGCTTTTAAGGTCCAACGTGGCAGGATCACAGACAGATGCGAAGATAAAAACACCGAAGGAAAGGCGCCCTGCACTGTCGTATTCGTATCAGACAAAGGAAGCAGTGCATCCATAAACATTTATCCAAACCTCTATAAGTATGTAAAAACCGGTTCCTGCCTTATTCTAAGATGGGATGATCCCAAGAAACAGAAATATTATAGAGTCATCATGTCAGACGAATTGAAATAAAACTGAATCAGCTCACCATTTACTATAAGGGCACTTTCCCTTACGAGTCGCTGCCCTGATCTCGACATAGCAGCCACACGCAAGGCATGTTCCCTGATTTATCTTCTCGCAGTCTTTGCAGATCTCGAGGCGCTTTGCGGTAACTTCATCAGAAACAAGCTCGCCAGCGGGAAGCGCGCTTAACCCGCTGACGATTATCTTGTCGTAATCTTCTTTGCTGAAATCCTTGAGAAGACAGCGTGTGCAGATCTTTGGCATCTCA
>JAILHX010000054.1 GCA_024695565.1 Saccharofermentans sp.
CCCAACAATATGGTCAACGCTACGATCGAGGGCCTCAAGTCCTTGAAATCCGCAGAAGAGGTCGCAAGACTTCGCGGTAAGTCTGTTGACGAGATTAAGTAAGGAGGCCCGGACTGAAAATGGCTAACATACTGAACGAACAGGACCGCCAGCGATAACACCGGTACCGTTTGCAGCAGGCTTCATAACGATGTGAGCTGCAGCGAGTTCACCGATTGTGTCGTGAGGGATAGTACCGTTCACGATAGAAACATCAACAATGTTCTTCTTCGCTTCTTCGCTACCATTTCTGATAGCGTCCTGAGCCTAGGTGCACTTACTGATGCCTTTACCTACACGACCCTTTCTGTCACCGATAACTACGAGAGCAGCAAATTAGATGGCTTTAGAGTCTAAGAACATTTCAAGAGAAGAAAAGAAGGATAAAGAGTTCGAAGAGCGCGTTATCCACATCGGCCGTGTTTCCAAGACTGTTAAGGGCGGTAAGAACATGAGATTTGCTGCTCTCGTAGTTATCGGTGACAGAAAGGGCCGTGTAGGTAAGGGCATCGGTAAGTCCACCGAAGTTCCGGACGCTATCAGAAAGGGTATCGAAGAAGCTAAGAAGAACATCGTTGATGTTTCTATCGTTAACGGTACTATCCCTCACGAGACTATCGGCGAATTTGCTGCAGCTCATATCGTTATGAAGCCTGCTGCAAACGGTACCGGTGTTATCGCTGGCGGTCCTGTTCGTTCAGTATGTGAGCTTGCAGGTATCACTGATATCCGTACAAAGTCTATCGGATCCAACAATCCCAACAATATGGTCAACGCTACGATCGAGGGCCTCAAGTCCTTGAAATCCGCAGAAGAGGTCGCAAGACTTCGCGGTAAGTCTGTTGACGAGATTAAGTAAGGAGGCCCGGACTGAAAATGGCTAACATTAAGATTAAGCTTGTCAAAAGCACAAATAAGGCAAGAGAGTCCGAGAAAGCTACTATCAGAGCTCTGGGCTTAAAGAAGATCGGTCAGACTGTTGAGAAGGCTGACAATGAGGCTACACGCGGCATGATCAAAAAGGCTGTTAACTACGTAGCCGTTGAAGAGAATTAATGGAGGTGCCACATGAAGCTCAATGAAATGACTTCCGCAGGCAACGCAAAAGCATATCGTAAGGGTAGAGGTCCCGGATCCGGCAACGGTAAGACTGCCGGCCGTGGTCACAAGGGTCAGAACGCTCGTTCAGGCGGCGGTGTAAGACCCGGTTTCGAAGGTGGTCAGATGCCCCTTTACAGACGTCTCCCTAAGAGAGGCTTCAACAATAAGAGATTTGCTCCTGCTTACATTGAAGTAAACATCGGAGATCTTGAGGTTTTCGATAACGGAACAGCAGTAGATGCTAAGGCTCTTGCAGAGAAGGGCGTCATCACTCTTCCCAAGAACAACGACGGCGTCAAGATCCTCGGCAACGGCGAGCTCACAAAGAAGCTCGATGTAACAGCAGCTAAGTTCACAGCTTCTGCTAAGGAGAAGATCGAGAAGGCCGGAGGCACGGCTACGGAGGGTTAATAGGCATGAACGGTATTTTTGATACTGCAGTAAACGCTTTTCGTGTAGAGTCTATACGTAAAAGACTGCTCTATACCTTCATGATCCTGGGGATCTTTATGATCGGCGGTCTCGTACCTGTACCGGGTATGGACGGTGAGAAGTTCACCGAACTTATCCGTCAGTGGGGTCAGCTCGGAAGCATCATGGACATTATTTCGGGTGGTGGTCTTGCCCACGCTTCGATCTTGTCCATGGGTGTATCCCCTTACATTAACGCATCCATCATCATCCAGCTCCTTACTGTCGTTATCCCTGCTTTGGAAGATATGTCCAAGGAAGGTGAGTCCGGCAGAAAGAAGATGGACAAGATCACGCGTTATTCGGCAATCGGTCTGGCATTGGTCCAGTCATGCCTTTTCTGCTACTCAACTCGTACGGCACTTAACGGAAGCCTTCCTACATGGCTCAATGCCGGAGTTGTTATTGTTTCATTCACAGCAGGTGCCGCAATCGTTGTCTTCCTAGGTGAGAAGATCAATGATAAGGGTATCGGCAACGGTGTTTCATTGATAATCTTTGCAGGTATCGTTACCCGTCTCCCTGAGATGGTTAAGACACTTTATGCAAAGAGTGTTGATATCAGCACCAAGATCGAGAATCCTGTTGCAGGAACAATAGTCGGAATTCTTGTATTCGTAGGTGTAGCACTTGTTTCAGTTGCTATCATCGTCTTCGTTCTCTACATCCAGAATGCAGAGAGAAGAATTCCCGTGCAGTATTCAAAGAAGGTTATCGGCAGACAGCAGCGCGGCGGAAACAGAGATTATATTCCCCTCAAGGTCAATATGTCAGGTGTTATGCCTGTAATCTTTGCAATGTCGCTCCTTGCTATCCCTAACATCGTTGTTAACTTGTTCTTGAGCAACAGCACTAACAAGGCTGTATTGTGGATCAAGAACACATTCACAGGCAGCGCATGGTACTATGTAATCTACTTCCTTCTTATCATCGGATTTACATTCTTCTATACGGCGATCAATTTCCATCCCGTTGAGATTGCAAATAACATCAATAAGAATGGCGGTATGATCAACGGTATCAGATCAGGTAAGCCTACAACAGACTTCATCAAGGCAACAGCATTCAGACTCAACTGGATGGAAGCGATCTTCCTCGTTCTCGTCTGCATCATTCCGACAGTTATCGGAACACTTACAGGCTTCCAGAACGTTTGGTTCGCAGGTACTTCCGTATTGATCCTTACAGGTGTTGCAAATGACCTCATCGTTCAGGTTGAAGGTGAACTTGAGATCAGAAGTCCTAAGGGATTCCTTGAAGACCTTACGCTTAAGACAGGCAGAAGGTAATTTCCATAACTGCAAAATGTTTATTTCAAGAGGCTGTCTCATATGAGACAGCCTCTTTTAGTATTATAATTGGCCTATGAGTAACATGCTTGACTATCTGGCCTGGAGAGGCGATCTGCCTCTTACAAGAGATCCTTTCAACACTATCGACGCATTACTGCTGTCGAGTCTTTCTTATGTCGATTTTGCGGGGATCGTACCCGGTATCGGCGGCGGAAAGATAACGATCGAGGAAGCATCATTCCGATTCTTTGAGATGCATTCCGAAGCTGAATTAGAGAATGACAAGTCATTTATCAACTTCGGACCGCTCCTTCTTAAAGCACTTGCAGCTTCTGACAGATTCAAGGATGCATATCTATTAAATTACATTGACGATACTGACATATCCAGAGGCATTCAGTTCGCGGCAGTAGAGATAGACACTTCTGACAAGATCCCGTTCATATCATTCAGAGGAACGGACGATACTATAATCGGGTGGAAAGAAGACTTCAACTTAAGCTTCATGACTGTACCTGCCGAGACCGAAGCTGCTGATTATCTGAAGGCTGCAATGGCTGCCAGAACAGATAGATACCGCATCGGCGGTCACTCCAAGGGCGGACACCTTGCGATATATGCCGTAATGGCAGCCCCCTATGTTCTGTCTGACAGGGCGCTGGACATTTTTAGCTTCGACGGACCGGGCTTCAATCATGAGGTTATGGAGAATGAGCACTTCATGAGCATCCAGCCGAAGATAACCAAGGTCATCCCCGAGAGTTCCATCGTAGGAAGGCTTCTCTGCAACACGACAGAACCCATAGTTGTTAAGAGCAATGAGCTTGGAATAATGCAGCACCTGCCTCTTTCATGGCAGCTCGAGGGCAAGGAGTTTGAGACCTGTGACTTTACGGATAAGATAAGTGACCTGTTCGACGATACCATGACCACGTGGCTCGGCGAGATGGATTTTGAAGCCAGGAAAGTATTCGTGGACGAACTTTTCTCGGTTTTCGAAGCTTCAGGATGCGAGACACTGACTGCCATGACCAAGGTAGGACTTAAGGGCAGCAAGGCTATGATCGAGCGCATGCGCCAGATCAGAAACGATTCAGGCGCAAAGGTCAAGACGCTTGTTAAGATGTTCTTCATCAACTTTAATGTGCTGAGCGGCAGCATTGCCAAGGAAAGATTAGAAGACAGTCCGCTGAAGATCGGACTTCCGGATAACTTAGGAAAAAAGAACGGGAAGTAAGTAAAACTTCCCGTTCATCTTATATGAAGTTGTCCTTATATCATGCCTGGTCATTTATGACAGGGAATGACAGTGACACTTTGAAGAGATCTGCATCTATATCGATCTTAAATGAGCCGCCCTGAAGTTCAGTCATGCTCTTTGCTATGGAAAGTCCGAGACCGTTACCTTCCGTATTTCTTGACTGGTCGCCTCTTACGAAGCGCTCGACTAGTTCATCGGCGCTGATATTTAGTTCTGCACTCGAAGTGTTCTTGAATGTAGTGACTGCCTGACCGTTTATGACTTCAAGCGTCAGGTAAACTCTGGTTCCGGGCTGTGAATACTTGCAGATGTTGTTCATGAGATTGTCGTAGATCCTCATCATGCGTCTGCCGTCTGCCATGATCATTACGGGAGTATCAGGTGCCGAAGTTACGAGATTCAGATTTGAATTCTCCAGCTTTTCCTTAAACTCACCTGCGGTCTGTGAGATGAATGTGCAGCAGTCAAGAGGTGCAGGTACGATCTCGAGATTGCCCGTTGAAGCCTTGGATGCTTCAACGAGATCTTCGATCAGCCGTTTAAGTTTATCTGACTGTCTTACGACAACTTCTGAATATTCAGCCATCTTGGGATCTGTAGGGTCAGCAGTTCCCATTAGTGAAGCGTAGTTGATGATCGATGTAAGAGGTGTCTTGATATCATGTGAGACATTTGTAATGAGTTCTGTCTTCATGCGCTCGGACTTAAGCCTCTCTTCAACTGCAATGGTTACTGAATCTGAGACACTGTTAAGATTGAGCGCATGTTTTCTGAAGTCACCCCATAAACCCTTGGTTCCGGCACGGTAAGTGATGTCACCCTTTGCGATCTTATCTCCTGCGATCTTAAGTTTTCTGAGCATCAGTGCGATATAGAGGATGAAGGGATAGAGTATGAGCTTTTCTAAAAACCACCCGATCGCGATAACATCAGTCTCAAATCCCGAGCCGGCCAAGAATATGGCCTCGATAAAAGATATCGCACCAAGGGCAAGGATCGTCCTCCAGATAAGAGGGATCGAGAGAATGCCTTTGATAATGAGCTTGAAGAACTTACCTATCAGCATGATTATCTTATATACGAGCAGTCCCGTGATAAGTGTGTGAAGCTTGATCCTTGCAGCCAAAGCTACGCATAATCCGAGCATCATATTCAGGACCAAAAGCATCAAGAATACAGCCAGGACGATCCCAAGCCTTCCGGGTGCAGTTCCCGCTATAAGAACTCCGATGGATGAGACAAAGATGAAGCCTGCCAGAAGAAGATCGAAAGGAATCTTTCCCATAGGGCCCATATTGATCTCATCAGAACCTGGCTTTTTGCCGGTGACACACATAAGAGCAACAAATGCTGCGATGCCTGCTATCATGGAGATTATGGCAACGGGGTAGATTATATAGCGGGTGCTTATAACCAGGTGGATCACCTGTTTGTCGAATGCGGAGTATATTGATAAGGCTTCCGAATCGGCATAAGCGTTTACTGTGGCTTCGATCACTGTATTGCCGGGTTCTGAATAATTGTCACCGGAATGTATGTATTCTCCGTTTTTATCGTAAACAAGCGTCATATCGAATGTGTAGAGCTTGTAATTCTCGAATTTTCCGGGCTCGCCTGCAGCTGCTGATACATCTTTATAATCACGTGTGGATGCGATCAGGTTCCCGTCCTTGTCTTTAACTTCGATACTGAGGCTGTCGACATGATAATTATCGATGCCGAGAAGATTCTCCGTCTCATCCATCGCAGTATAGTAGATGATCGAATCATCGTTTTTCCGGTAGAACTCTTCTTCGGTTATACCGTAAAGGTCTTCCTGTAAGCATACCGCCGATGCACATACACATCCGAAAGTGACTGTCACTAAGATGTTGATGATAAGGAACAGCAGGAATTTTCCCGGAACTGTCCTTAGAAACTGATTCTTCTTTTCCATTAGTTTCTCCCCTTCTCGATCTTATAACCCTGGCCGAAGATAACTTTTATGTATCTCGGTTCGTTGGGTGTGATCTCTATCTTTTCCCTAAGATGTCTGATATGTACCGCGACGGTGTTTTCACCGGATGACAAAGCACTTTCACCCCATACCTTGCTGTATATCTCTTTGGGCGAGAAGACTTTACCCGGACAATCCATCAGGAGCTTTAAGATGTCAAACTCTGTAGGAGTGAGGCTTACGGCATTTCCGTCTACAGTAACGGTCTTGGTGGTGTCATCGAGTTCGATCCCGCCGACAGTAAGAAGTTCTTTTGCAGCAGTTCCCGAGCCGAGCTTTGTGTAACGTCTGAGCTGTGAGCCGACTCTTGCAGCAACCTCCAGGGGGTTAAAGGGCTTGGTGATATAATCATCAGCCCCTATGTTAAGTCCCAATATCTTGTCCTGATCCTCAGATTTAGCGGTCAGGAGGATGATGGGCATATTGAACTTCTCCCTGATTTTTGCCATCGCTGTTATCCCGTCCATTTGCGGCATCATGATATCCATCAGTATGAGATGCATGTCTTCTTTCTCAACAAGTTCTGTTGCCTCGATACCGTTAAACGCCTCGAAAAGCCTGTAATCCGGATTCTGCAGGTAGATCTTCAGAGCGTTTACGATATCTTTGTCGTCATCACAAATGAGAATGTTATACATGTTGTCCCCCCACTGCTTCTCAAGATAATGCAATTGTACGAATAAAAGCCTTAATATAAAATGACTTAATTTCTTAAGATTTGATTAAGACTGTCATTATATGGCAAAATAGCCCCTGGAAAAAACTTACCAAAAGGAATTATATGCTTTATATAATGAGACACGGAAAAACTGACTGGAACCTGAAGCATAAGCTGCAGGGAAAGACTGATATTCCGTTAAATGAAATGGGTATAAAAATGGCCAAAGAGGCCCGTGAGAATTATAAGGATGTCAACTTTGACGTCTGTTACTGTTCCCCGCTCGTAAGAGCCAGGGAGACTGCAAACCTTGTGCTTGAGGGCAGGGAAATCCCCATAATCATTGATGAAAGGCTTGAAGAGATGGGATTCGGCATATATGAAGGCACCGAAAACGTATTCGAAAAGCCTGATTGTCCTGTAAGAGAACTGTTCTTCAGTCCCGCTACATATAAACCTGTCGGAGGTGCCGAGAGCCTGCAGGATCTTATTAAGAGGACAAGTGAGTTTATAAACGAAGTTGCCCTTCCGGAAGTTAACAGGGGCAGGGACGTCCTGATCGTAGGACACGGCGCCATGAATTCGGCGATCATAGGACAAATAAGGAATACACCCGTCGAGAAATTCTGGGCTGAAGGCATTGAAAACTGCCGTTTGATAAGGCTCCTTTAAATCCGCTCATAAATGGAGCGACCACCCCGGGAAGGGTGGCCGCAAATATGGGGATAATAGGAATAGAAAAATGTCTTTGTTGATAATTGAAGTATAGTTTATTATCGGTCAGATTTCAACGACATAACTTAAATGTTGTTTTAACGTAATTTGAAGATAATGTTAAAGGTTTTATTATCAAAATAAACATGTCTTCCAAGCTCTGCCGTTATCCCGGGAATCCTCCGTCCGGACCGCCACCCCCTCCTGGGCCTCCAAATCCCGATCCTGAACCGTATATAAAGTCTCCAAGTGTTATTGTTTCAGTGTAGTTTCCCGCTGTTATTGTATAACTGTTTCCCGTTGTCATGTCAGGGCTGCTTACAAGTATTGTCTGATATGAACTGGAAGCTTTCAGGCTTAGTATTACATTTCCGGAGGCGTCTACAACCTTTATCTCGGAACCTTCAGACTGGCTGCCTACTGCTAACAGGACCGAACCCTGTGCTGCGCTCGTAAAGTTTGTTGCCATACCTGAAGCCCCGGCCATAATGACCGTTCCGCCTGTGATCGAAGCGCTGCTGTTGACATCAAGGGAGCCGTTCGCGCCCATCTCAGGTCCCATGACTATAAGCGTTCCGCCTGTCATATCGAATGTTCCGTTGGAATCGACACCGTCACCGCCGGTCATCAGGTATATCTCACCGCCATTTATGACCAGGGTGCTTCCGTCATCACCGAACATCTCATCCGAAGAAGCAGCAGATACCGCATTGATTGCATCGTCAGATGAGTTGACGGTAACCGTACCGCTGTTGATCGTAATATTCTGTCCTTCAAGGCCTTCGTATGATCCGGTGATATTTATGTTTCCGCCATCTATCTGAAGTGATGATGAAGCCGTGATCCCGTCATCACCTGCTGAAATGGTTATTTCACCTGATGTGATGTAAATATTGCCCTGGGTAAGATCTTCATCGTTATCAGACTGGATACCGTCTTTACCGCAAGTGATACTGATAATAGAATCCTGGATCATCACGGTGTCATTAGCCTGGATACCGTCGCTGCTGCTGTTGACCGTGATCTCACCTCCGGTGATGGTGATATCGTCTTTACCGACTATGCCGTGATCTGCAGATAAAACTTCGAGTGATCCTGATCCGTTGATGGTGATATCTGTTTTCGAGAAGATGGCACCGTCAACGTTATTGCTGTCCCGGGATGTGAACGCCCCGCTGTTTATCAGCTGATTCTCAGTTCCGTCTTCCAAAGTTATATAAACATTATCAGCGCTAAGGCAGTAAAGGGCAGCATAGTCTGATGAGGTTATATGGGCATCTTTTAATATGATCCTTATGTCATCGGATTTTCCGGCATCAACTACGACATAGCCGTCATCCAGCGTTCCCGTCAGCACATATGTGCCTTTGGAACTGATCGTTATTACAGAGCCGTCAATTGAGACTGATGATGAATCCGATTCGGCAGAATCACCATTAAGTGTTATGGTTACGGATCCGCTCTCATCATATTGGGTCTCAAGGTCTTTTTCTGTAACGGTTCCGGTTACTGATGTGGCTATAGAAGCACTTGAAGATGATGCCGTGGATTCAAGCGGTTTCTGTGAATCATCCGGAACTGCAGAACATGCTGCCAGAGAACCGGCTGCGATCGTGCATATAAGGATTGCGGCGATAAGCTCTTTTCTGATATTTATGTGTTTCATGCTGTTTTCTCCTTTATAGAATCGGGATGCTGTCAGAGCTGGTCTGAATTGTTCACCTGGAAATCTGACATGCTTATCTCGAGATTTCCGTTCCGTATACGGAGCTGGTCGATGAATTCTTTTTCTTTCGAAGGATCTTTTAAGGTCACTTCATAATTGAGCTTAAAGAGAGACCCCATGTTGCTTGTCTTTACCTGTCTTAGTTTGCAGGATTTGGTGTAATCCTTAAATATCCCGTCGAAAACTTCAGAGTAGTTAAGATCTTCCGGAATGGTTATCTTCAGACTTTTCTTAAAGCTGCCGTGCCCGGATGAGAATGCGGAATATATGACCGTTGCAAGACCTATAAGAACAGTAAACAAGACAGCATAACCGATATAGCCCATACCCATGATCAATCCCATTCCCATCGCAGCGAAAACTGCGCTGATCTCTCTGGCATTACCCGGCGCGGACCTGAATCTTACAAGACTGAATGTTCCTGCCACTGCTACGCCTGCGCCGATATTGCCGTTTACCATAAGGATCACGACGCATACTACAGCGGGAAGCAAAGCAAGTGTCATGACAAAGCTTTTGGTGTAATCATTCCTGAAGGTGTGGATAAGCGCCATGACACCGCCCAAAAGCAAAGATACCAGTACCAGAATGATGAACAGTGAAGGAGTTATACCTGTGGAAGGTATTAATGAATTAAATATATTAAGCATAGAAAACGCTCCTTTCGTGATGTTGATCTGTAATCAGATGTTCTTTGTAATAGGTTCCGTATTTTGAATAACTCGTTTTGAATATGTTGTTCCTGCTTAAGAAGCGCGACATCCATACCGGCATGCTTCCAGCAATCTTGATCTCCATAAGCGTTGTCCCCGGAGGAAGAAGTGAAGTGCCCCAGATGTCGCTTCCCAGATCCAGATCCGTATCTCTGGCCAGAATGTTCTCGTCCAGTGTGAGTCTTATCTCAGGATCTTCTATTCCGAAGTAAGCTTCGCGCTCGTAACTTAAAAATGCTTTTGCTTCAATTCCTTCGTAAAAATTCACGAAGTAATCTATCTCGGAGGTTATCTGGGATTTGAAGGGAAGATCGTTCCGTTCATCTATCCAGTCCTTTGCTGCGCTTTTGGGCACAGCAACACGCCTTTTGTATACAACGTCTTTATATTTCTTCTTGATCTCAACAAAGACCATATCTTCTTTGCCGGCCCGCTGATAAGATCTGACCCGTAACTTTTCCTTGTAGACCGGATGGTCAAGTGAATCTCTTATGAGCCTGAAACTGTCAGTGTCGTAGTAGATATTCCTGATAACGGACCTGCCATAGCGGTCGAGCTTCAGTTTTCCGTCGATCTCATTTAAAAGAGCCTTTTTCTGTGAAGGGTTCAGAAGATATTTATATTCATATCTCTCGAAAACATTTTGATAAGCCATTTTTTAAACCTCGTTTAAGTTTGCTGGCTTAATCTTAAGGTGCGAACTTAAAACAAACTTTAAACGAATGAAAGAATCTGTATCTGACACCGGATAATTGAAGATGGTAATATGTAAGTGTCAGACACAGTACGATAAGAAAGGAATGTAATATGAGAATTCTTCTGGCAGAAGATGAAAAATCTTTATCAAAAGCTTTGAAGGCTATCCTTACAAAGAGCAATTATTCTGTTGACTGTGTCTTTGACGGGGAAGAAGCCGTATTGTACTGTTCGGCCAGTGAATATGATCTGGTCATAATGGATATAATGATGCCTAAGCAGGATGGAATATCTGCTCTTAAGGAGATCAGATCCAAAGGAAACAGCGTCCCCATCCTCATGCTGACTGCAAAATCAGAAACAGACGACAAGGTATTGGGACTTGATTCCGGAGCTAACGATTATCTGACTAAGCCTTTTGCTTCAAAAGAGCTGCTCGCAAGGATAAGAGTTCTTACAAGACAGACTTCCGTGACCAATGACAACGTTCTGAAGTTCGGGAACCTTAAGCTTGACAGGGGAAGTTATGAACTGTCATCTCCAAAGGGAAAGTACAGACTCGCCGGCAAGGAGTTTCAGATGATGGAAATGCTCATGATGAATCCCGGAATACTGATATCCACTGAAAAGTTCATGGATAAGATATGGGGCCTGGATTCTGAAGCAGATATCAGTACTGCCTGGACTTATATATCTTATCTGCGCAAAAAGCTTGCTGCACTTGAAGCTGATGTTCAGATAAAGGCCACCAGAAATGCAGGATATACTCTGGAGGAGATAAAATGATCAGCAAACTCCGTATAAAGTTCATCATTATCTCCATGCTCTCGGTAATTGCAGTTCTTGCTGTTCTTATCGGCTCCATAAATATCTTCAATTACAGAAATGTTATTAAGGATGCAGATAATATCCTGAATATCCTGATCTCAAACGAGGGTAAGTTTCCGGATATGAAGCCTCAGGGACCGGATGACGGACATCCGGACAAACCTGATGACATGAGAAGAGACGGAATGTCACCTGAAATGAAATATGAAGCCAGGTTCTTCACGGTCGTTTTTGATAAAGACGGCGGGATAGTAAATGTTGATACCGATCGCATAGCGGCTGTTGATTCTTCAGAGGCAGGAGAACTCGGCGTCTCGGTTTTCCTGAGCGGAAAGACGGAAGGTTTTGTCGGAGATTACAGATTCAGAAGAAGTGATAAAGAGGATTCTGCTGTTCTGGTCTTTTTCGACTGCGGAAGGAGTCTGGACAATGCCCGTTCATTCCTGCGGATAAGTGTAGTTATTTCTCTTATAGGAATATTGATCGTATTTGCACTCATAACGGTCTCATCCAAGGCAGTAGTTAAGCCTGCGGCGGAAGCATTGGAAAAGCAGAAAAGGTTTATTACCGATGCGGGACACGAACTTAAGACCCCGTTGGCAGTGATAAATGCCGACTGTGACGTCCTTGAGATGGAAAGCGCTGACAACGAATGGCTGAATGATATAAGGAAGCAGACGGAAAGACTTACAGATCTTACTAACAGACTTATCTATCTGGCCAAGACTGAAGAAGGCTCAAAAAAAGGTCTGATTAAGATAGATTTTCCGATGTCTGACTGCGTTTCTGAAACACTGGAGTCTTTTAAGAGTCTGGCTAGATCTTCAGGCAAGACCATTGAGACAGATGTCACGTCAGGCATAACCTTCAACGGTGATCAGAAAGCCATAGAAGAACTGGTATCTATTCTAATGGATAATGCAATTAAGTATTCTCCCGAAGGAGGCACCATAAGAGCTTCTCTTAAAAGGAATGGATCGAAGATCATATTCGAAGTCTATAACGATACAGAAGGACAAATTAAAAGAGAAGATCTTGACCTGATGTTTGACCGGTTTTACAGAACTGATGAATCCAGAAATTCCGAGACGGGCGGTTATGGCATCGGATTGTCGATAGCAAAAAGCATAACCTTATCTCACGGCGGAAAGATATATGCCTCAGGAAAAGAAAAGGGAATAACCATTACTGCAGAACTGTGAGACAGAGAATAATATCCAGTTGAAATGTCCCGGCTCTATAGATTAAGTGAGCCGGGACATTTGCTAAAAGGAGGTCTATTCCTTATGAATATTACTTATCAGTGCAGGAACTCAAAATTCAGAAGAGTCTTGTTTCCCATTCCCTTGAATGTAAAGTAGAGAGGGTATACGCCGTCAGGTACGGTAAAGTCAGCCGTGCCAACAGTCCAGGCAGTGCAGAAGTCCACGCTGATCTTTGCCAGAGGCTCAGCGTCAATTGCGGTCTTGATCTCAAAATCGCCCTTGCCGTAGCCTCTTGTGGTGATCTTTATGCCCTTTACACCCTTGAGGTCAAAATATTTGAATCCGACAGTCGTGTTGTCAAAGATATCTCTTACATAGGAAGGATCCTTTACGCCGTCTTCACGGTCTTTCGATACGTTCGCTGCCTGAAGCTCTCCGACGTACATCTGGTTCTTGTCGTTGAAGAGGTTGCATGCGATATGAGCGGGATACTCACCTATATCTGTGAGAGGTCCGCCGTTAAGGCCGCAGGAAGTGATCTCGACCTGAGGGATCGAGCCGTCTTCGTTGAATGTGATCTTCTCAGCGCATCCCTGACGTGAATACCAGCTGTTATTGGTCTGTCTGTGATAGAAGATGTACCATTCGCCGCCTATCTCAACGATACTTCCGTGGTTATTGGCACCGAAGCATGCGGGCTTTTCTGCAGGCTTATATGTATCGATGCCGATATCACAGTTGCTGACGATGACTCCGCCGTACTTAAATGGTCCCAAAGGGTTGTCAGCAGTAGCGTAGCAGAGCTCGTGCATTACCTGTGAAGAATAGATGAGGTAGAAGATGCCGTTTCTCTCCCTGATGGAAGGAGCTTCGAAGAAAGCGTGACCTTCAAATTCTGTACCCTCGCTGTACTGTGTTGAAGGGATCACGAATTCAGGTGCGCGCTTTACCGTGAGCATGTCCTCATCAAGAGCGGTGACCATACAGCCGTGACGGGATTTGTCGCCCTGACCGCAGAAACCCGTGTAGAGGTATGTTGTATCGCCGATAGTGATGACGCCCGGATCGAACTGCTGTTCTTCGCCTTCCTTCTTTCCAAGGAGTGTGCCGTCTTCGTGGCGGACATTTCCGATGAACTCGAACTTGCCTGTAGGTGTATCTGATACTGCAACCGAGATAACGCAGTCGTTGTCGAGCGCATAGAACAGATAGTATCTTCCGTCAGGTCCGACAGTAACGTCAGGTGCATAGAGGCATCCGCGGTCGTCAGCGTTATGGGGATCGTCAGATCTCTTGAAGATGACGCCTTCGTACTGCCAGTTGCCGAGATCGTTAACGGGTGCTGACCAGGTGACATAGTCACCGGGGCAGAAAGCATATCCGTTGAAGTAATCGTGTGAACCGTAGATATAGACTCTGTCACCGAATACATAAGGCTCTCCGTCAGGGATGAACTCCCAGTTAGGAAGATAGGGATTAAACGCCTGCTTCTTCGGAACATTGTAAAGCTCGACTCTGGGCCTCGATTCACCCTTGCTCTCATCGATAACACCTGTTGCGGAACCTTCGATATGTCTGGTCATGAATGTGTAGAAATCAGAATCGGGTGAATCTTCCTGAACGGATGTCTTTGCGCCTTCAGATGTGAAGTGCATCTCGTTCTTGGACTCCGGAGTATAAGGCTTCCACAGGGGAAGAGGACTTCCGTCGACGTCATTGCCGTTAGGATCGCCGTTCTTTACGAAGTTTGCAAAGTATGTGCTCATCTGTCTTGCGATGTCGAAGTGGCGGCCGACCATGGGTCTCCAGCACTTATCGAGGTTATCGAAGAAGAACCAGAGATCGACTGAGTGGAATGTGCCGGGATTGTCTTCTCCCGGAATATCGGGTTCGAAGCTGTAGTAGTAACCGGGCTTATCGTTGTGGGCAAATGCAGCCTTGACCGCGCACTCGATGGCGCGGACTGAAGCATACATATTGCCGTTATTTGCCTGTGCCTGAGGGAAAGACAGGAATTCGTCAGCCGTATTGCCGAAGATGTCTCTTGCCTGTGCTTCGAATTCTTCTTTTGAGTTTGCGTAAATAAAGCTCGGGAATTCATCGTAAGTATTACCGGACATGACAGGCACGTGAGCGTGACGTCCTTCAAGGAAGAGCTTAAAGGGCTCGTCGTCCATGAAGACGTTGTCGATCATGGGAGTAAAGAAGAAACTCTCGGTCTCTCTGAACTTGCCGTATGTCTCTCGGATGAATTCCTGATCGAGTTTTCTTGCCTCTTCAACAGTCTTAACGCCGAGCTTTGCGAAGAACTTATCTCCGTAAGAGCATGCGTCTTCGATGGTCCTCGGGGTCATGACGAAGTCTTTGATGTAAGGGAACTGAATAAGGCCTGATAAGATGATGGCCTTCTGATAAAGTCCGATGCTGGACTTTGCAGTAAGGTGATTAAGAACGCTTCCGCCGCCTGCGGACTGTCCTGCGATGGTGATGTTTCCGGGATCACCGCCAAATGCAGCGATGTTTCTTACGACCCACTTAAGTGCTGCCTGCTGGTCCAGAAGGCCGAAGTTTGCAGGAGCATCAGGAGACTCTTGGAATAGGTCTTTATGGGCAAGGAACCCGAACGCGCCGAGTCTGTAGTTGACCGTTACGACAACGATGCCTTTCTTGGCAAGGTTCTCGCCGTTGAATTCCATCTCTGCGGAATATCCCCACTGGAATCCGCCGCCGTAGATCCAGAAGAGTACGGGGAGCTTGTCGTCAGCGCTCTTGGCATTTGTCCAGATATTTAAGTAGAGACAATCTTCTTCGCGCTCGATATCGGGATCCACGTGCCACTCTTTGCAGTAAACATCCGTTCCGATTGCAGGCTGATCCTGATAGGGGATAGGTGCAAACTTATAGCAGTCTCTGATTCCGTCCCAGTCCTTGCAGGGCTGAGGTGCTTTCCAACGGTTCTCTCCTACCGGAGGTTCGGCAAACGGAATACCCTTAAAAGCGGTTATGCGGGTGTTGTTGCCGGGCAAACCTCTGACAAGCCCGTTCTCGGTCTTTACGATCTTAAGCATAGGGAACACCTCAAAAAGTATTTATATGTAATAAATGTTAGATAATCAAACCGTTTAATTCAACGGGATAAATTGCAGATAAAACCCGAATAATTTCAACACTTTAAAAAGCGCTCGTTTGCAAAGCCAAGTCGATTTATTTATTATGGTTACGTGGTAAACAAAGATTATTGAGGAGCAGAACTCTACGATGGCCGTGGCGGATATTAACAAGCACATCAGGGGCAATCTTCTGGGGAGACTGAAGCTTAGCAAGAAGTTCCTTTTGATGTACATTTTCGGCGTAATAATACCGCTCGTCATTACAGATGCGTTCCTGCTAAGATCCGTCTATGAGACAGAAGTCAGGAACCAGTACTACTATAGAGAAAATGCCATCGATGCATATTCGAATTATTTCGAGAACCTGCTCAAAAACGATTCGGCCATGGCATCCGCATTTGACCTCAATAAGACTCTTAATTCATTTATCAATACCGTATACGAGACACCGTATAATTACTACGACGCCTATACGAATACTATCGAGAATTCGTTCTTTACCACGCTTGCTGACTATAACCGAGACAGGATCGTTATCTACTCCAACAACAGGACGATGCTTAACGGCAACTATTTCCATCCCATGTCAGAGGCCGAAGATGAGGTGTGGTACAGGCAATATATGGAGAGCGGCGACAAAGAGGCCTTTTACGCTTATTACGATTACGAGCCGGTAATGAGATCTTTTGACCAGAAGAGATTTATTTATGTCAGAAGAATGACCAACAAGATCACAGCCATCGACAAACTGGTAACGATCGAACACAAGAACTGGAGGATCACCGAAGACCTCGCAGAGATCCATGTCGACTGTGCGATGGTCGTATGCTGCGGTGAATATGTAATTTATTCTAATAAGTATCCGAACATCGGTTTTAATACGCTTCAGGATAAGACGGCAAAGTCATCCTACGTTACCGTAAAAGAATTTCCGATGTACGGCAATACTCTGACGATCTATGCCTTTACCGAGAATCTTACAATAAAAACGGTCCTGAGCAATAACCTTCCGATCACTTTCCTGCTCATCATCATTACGCTCATTATCCCGATCCTTCTGATGAAACTTCTCGAGCGCTCCATTACCGAACGTATAGGCATTCTGGGCAAGGCATTCGGTGAAGGAGACAATGATATCTTCCAGCCGATCAAGGAGATCAAGGGTTCGGATGAGATATCTGCCCTAATGCATAACTACAACAGGATCGTAGGGATCAACAGCGAACTTACCAATACAATCTACAAGGACAAGCTCCGTGAGCAGGAGAACGCCATCGCCAGAAAGAATGCCGAGCTCCTTGCATTGCAGAGCCAGATCAATCCGCACTTCCTGTTCAATGCTCTTGAGAGCATCCGTATGCACAGTATCCTCAAAGGTGAGAACGAGACTGCCGAGATGGTCCAAAGACTTGCCGTCATGGAGAGACAGAATGTTGAGTGGCATGAAGATGCCGTTACGATCGAAGAGGAAGAAGACTTCGTCGATGCATATCTTCAGCTCCAGAGCTACAGGTTCGGCGAGAGGATCTCTTTCGACATCGATATCGCGGAAGAATGCAAGCATATCCTTATCCCGAAGCTCACACTGGTTACCTTCGTTGAGAATGCGTGCGTTCACGGCATCGAGTCAAAATCCGCACAGGGCTGGATATTTGTCCGCGTTTACATGAAGGATAATAATCTGGTTATCGAAGTAGAAGATACAGGTGACGGAATGGACGAAGCAGATGTTAACCTGCTGCAGACCAACATGAACGAAGTCACCATTGATACCATCAAGAAAGCCAAACACGTTGGAATCCTTAATGCCTGCCTCAGAATCAAGATGATGTTCAAGGATCAGGCGAAGTTTGCGATCGAGAGCGAGAAGGGCATCGGCATGAGTGTAATCATTACGATCCCGTCAGAGCTGATCACTAAATCAAAGTGAGGTGGAATATGCTTAAAGTAATGCTTGTTGATGACGAACCTTATATCCTTCAGGGTCTTCAGGTCCTTATCGATTGGGAAGGCGGCGGATTCGAGATCGCTGCGACATGTTCCAACGGCAAAGAAGCATTAAAGTATTTGAGCGAGAACCATGTCGATCTCGTTATCTCAGACATCCGCATGCCGGAGATGACAGGCTTAGAGCTCCTTGAGACCGTAAAGAGGGAGAAGATCTCTGATGCCGAGTTTGTCCTTCTCACAGGTTACGATGATTTTGCTTACACACAAAGAGCCATCAGAAACGGCTGTCTTGATTACATCTTAAAGCCTGTTATCGAAGAGGAACTTATTACCGTCCTTCGAAAAGTAACAAACCTCAACAGAGAATCCCTTACCCTGAAGAAAGACAGGGAGAAGATGGAAGACGCTTATCTTGCCAGGATCATCAGACACATCATCAAGGGCAAGTACAACGAGGAAGATATCGAATATGCCAACAAGCATCTCCAGCTTGCAGGAGATCTGAGATTTATCGATATCGAATTCATCCACAGGGAAGCTGACGTCGAATCCAGTGAATCTGATGACCTTGGCATGATCCAGAGACAGCTCTGTAATGCCTGCAGGGAAGTGCTCAAAGAATATGCCAATCATTTTGCATTGGACTTTACTTACGATGAGGATACCTACAGCGTCGGATTCATATATTGTGCAAACATGGCAGCCATGCGCGACTTGTCTGAGACTGAATTCCTGAATGCACTTATAAGAAAAGTAGAAGTGCTGATAATAAAGCCTGTCAGAATATATTGCGGCGAACCCGTTCCGGAACTTGCAGATCTTTATAAGTCTTACGATACCTGCAGAAGACTTAAGAGCATCGCGGGATTCCACAACACGAAAAAGCTTTATTTTTCCGAAGAACTTGAAGACAATCACAGCAGCATTGTTCTTTGCAAGGATACGATCGATGAGATAATCAGTTCGATCGAGAAGAACGATCAGGCCGAGATAGAGGCGGTCATCGAGAAGTTCTATGAAGAACTTAAGGGCAAAGAAGGAAACAACAGGGCGTTCGACCTTAACATCAACTATCTTCTGTTCCAGCTTATCCATCTGGCAAGCGAACTTGACGATACCGTTAACCAGGAAGAGATCGTCCAGTACATTTCAGAGCAGGCTTCAGACGATGCCTTCTTAAGAGGAAGCCATGAGCACCTGAAGAAGTTTGCAACCGAGTATGCTGCGTATCTGTCTGAACTCCGTAAGAGCGTATCCCACGGAATACTTGCAGTTGTCGAAGCTGAGATCAGGAAGAATTATGCAGAGAATATCAGCCTCAAGGATTTAGGCGACAAATATCATATAAACAGTTCTTACTTGGGACAGGTGTTCAGGAAAAAATACGGGATGTCTTTTAAGAATTACCTGACAAATTACAGGATCAAGGAAGCTGCCCGCCAGATCATTAACACCGACAAGAAGATCAACCGCATCGCAGAGGAAGTCGGCTATAAGGACAGCGACTATTTTATCCGCAAATTCATTGAAATAGAGGGTTGTACGCCTTCCAAGTACCGCAAGACAAACAGGGATGAATAACTCCGGCCTTTGTTCAAAATGCACCAAATCATTATGCAGTCTGCACAAAACGTGCAGGCTGCTTCTGTTTGTTTTATGTAGAATTCATGACATTTTTGTAGAGTTTATCGGTTGTTAAGCAAGAGTTTATCGGGTTGTGGCAAAAATGGGGCAACCCTATAATGTAGGTGCTAAAAACTCGTATTAACGAGAAATCAAAAGCGGGAGGTCTAATAATGAAGACAAAGAAAATCGTTTCATTGGTCCTTGCATCAATGCTTGCGGTATCATCTTTCGCTGCATGTTCGACCACAACTACTGACGGCACAACTACTGCCGGTGGTGATGGTGAGACAACAGCTGCTACAGATGGTGAAAAAGAAATCGTCGATTTCACAATGTTTGCTGCTATGGCAGGCAAGGAGAAAGACGCAGACAATGAGATCATGCAGATCATCGCTGAAAAGACAGGTGTCCGTGTTAAGGAAACATGGCTCACAGGTCAGGATGCTGGTGAGGCTATTGGTTCCATCATCGCTTCAGGTAAGCTGCCTGATCTTATCGATGGTGGTGACGGAAGCGTTACACTCTATGAGAACGGTTTGCTCGTAGCTTGGGATGATTATCTTGAGAAGTATCCTAACCTCAAGGAAATGTACACTGAGCAGGAGTGGGATCAGTTCCGTATGGACGACGGCCACATTTACTGGGCTAACGTTTTCGGTAACTCCTATGACCACAACACAGCTACAGGTCACAACGGTGAGGCTTTCTGGATCCAGGTACGTGTCCTTGAGTGGGCTGGCTATCCTAAGATCGAGACATTAGACGAGTACTTTGATCTCCTCGAGAGATATGCTGAGGCTAACCCTGAGCTTCCTGACGGAACAACAGTTATTCCTTATACATGTCTCTGCGAAGACTGGAAGTACTATTGCCTTGAGAACGCTCCTATGTTCCTCGATGGTTATCCGAACGATGGTTGCGTCATCGTTAACATCGACGCTGGTATGAGCAATCCTAAGGTTGTCGACTACAACACAACAGACACAGCTCATGCTTATTTCAAGAAGTTGAACGAAGAGTACACTAAGGGCGCTCTCGATCCTGACTTCGCTACACAGACATACGACGAGTATATTGCTAAGCTTTCTACAGGTCGTGTTCTTGGTCTCTGCGATCAGTATTGGGATTTCGCTTACAGCATCATGGGACCCTTCTCCACAACTTTGACAGCTACTGATGGTTCTGAGTTCCGTCTCGACGAGCTCGGATGCGACTATGTACCTCTCGGCCTCGTTGCAGAGAAAGGCATGGATCAGCAGTGGCACTCTTATGACGACGAGCTTAACTGCTCATCTGGATGCGCAGTTACAACAAGCTGCTCTGATCCGGATCTCGCTTTCGCATTCTTAAACGCACTCCTCGATCAGGACATCCACGACCTCCGTTTCTGGGGTATTGAAGGCGTTGACTATCTCGTAGACGAGGAGACAGGTCTTTACTACAGAACAGAAGAGATGAGAGAGAACTGGAAGAGCGACAGCTACAAGGCTAAGCATTCATGCGAATACTCATACTGCCCTCAGTGGATGGGTATGAGCAAGGACGGCATCAACCGTATGCAGCCTGGCGAGCAGCCTTCAGAGTTCATCGAGAGCCTTGCCGGACCTCTTAGAGCTTGCTTCGAAGCTTATGGCGTAGGAACATATTCTGAGTTCATCGGCTCTAAGGTCGTTGTAAATGCTCCTTGGTATCCGCTCTGGTCATGGTCTAACAACCTCGGCACAGATACAGAAGGCGGTATCGCTTGGAAGGATATGGGCGAGTGCAAGCACTATTGGCTCCCGACAGTCGTTATGTCAAGTGACTTCGAGTCCGATTGGGCAGCTTACCAGGAAGCTTATGCTGCATGCAATCCTCAGGCATTCCTCGACGAAGCACAGGCAGCAGTTGACCAGAGACTCGAGACAGCTAAGTCCTTCGGTTGGACAGAACCTGCTTAAGTCTGGTAAGTAGTTTGTATTATTAAATTGTGTGGTGGCGACCATGGCGCAACTATGGTTGCCACCACTTTTAATAGGAGTGGCTAAACATGGAGAATTCGATTTCCCAATCGAAAGTAAAAGATCCCAAAGAGATCGACATCAACAAGCCGAAGTTTACTGTCAAAGAGTTCAAGAGACAGTGGGTACTTGTTGCAATCAGCGCCGTTTATGTAATCTACGGTATTATCTTCTACTATCTTCCCCTCGTAGGTTGGATTATGGCTTTCCAGAAGTTCGTTTACAGAGATAACATAATTCAAGCCATAACCGGATCTAAGTGGGTAGGATTAGACAAATTCAAGTTCCTTTTCAGTAATAATAAGTTCCCTATTGTTATTAGAAACACGTTTGCAATGGGTACGCTCAATCTTATATTCAGTACCATTGCGGCAATCGTTTTCGCTATCCTTTTGAATGAGGTTAGAAATAAGTATTTTAAGAAGTCTATCCAGACGATTTCATATATGCCCCACTTCCTTTCATGGATCATCGTTGTTGCTATCGTACATGATGCTCTTACATCAACCGGTATCGTCAACGACCTCCTCATGAGAGTCGGCATCCTCAAACAACCATATGCGTTCCTAGGAGACCCGAAACTATTCTGGGGAATCGTAACATTCAGTAACCTGTGGAAAGAGACCGGTTGGAATGCGATCATCTATCTCGCAGCTATCACTTCAATCGATCCCTGCCTCTATGAGTCAGCATCAATCGACGGTGCAGGACGTTTCCAGAAGATGCGTTATGTAACTCTTCCGGGTCTCCGTCCGACCATCATGATCCTTCTCCTTATGAACGTAGGTAACGTTCTTAACGCAGGATTCGAGCTCCAGTACTTGCTCGGTAACGGTCTTGTACAGAACGTTTCAAGAACAATCGATATCTACGTTCTCGACTGGGCTCTCGATGCTAAGAACATGGACTACTCGTTAGGTACCGCCGCAGGTATTTTCAAGACCGTTGTATCCATGACGTTCATTGTCGGTGCTAACTACATCGCCAAGCGTAAAGGCGACGATCGTCTGTTCTAAGGAAGGAGGTAATATAAAATGTCTGACATTTCAAATGTAGATTTTGAGAGAATCAAGCATAAGAAGAGAATGGCGACAGAAGATATTATCTTCTACATCTTCAATACTGCCTTCCTTCTCTTATTTGCAGTCGTAACACTTTATCCTGTACTTAACACATTGGCTTATTCCTTCAATGATGGTAATGACGCCGTTAGAGGCGGAATCTATCTGCTTCCCCGTAGGTTCTCTTTGAGAAGTTATCAGGAAGTTCTCTTCGAGAGAGACGGTATTCACCAAGGTGCTAAGATAACAGTAGCCAGAACCATACTTGGTACACTTACTTCTTTGGCAGCTAACGCTTTGCTCTCATTCATCCTGAGCCGTAAGAAGTTCCTGTTCAAGTCAAGCCTCTCTCTTTTCTGGATCATTACAATGTACGCTTCAGGCGGTCTGATTCCTGTATTGATCCTCTTCAGATATCTCCACCTCACATCCAGCTTCTGGGTATACATCATTCCCGGTATGGTAAGTGCATTTAACGTAATGGTTATGAGAACTTACATGCAGGGTATCCCGGATTCACTCGAAGAAGCTGCTCAGCTCGAAGGTGCAGGATACATGAGAGTATTCGTCAGCATCATAACGCCTCTGTGTAAACCGGTTTATGCAACTATCGCTTTGTTCGTAGCCGTATATCACTGGAATGCATGGTTCGATGCTATGCTCTATAACAGATTCGATCCTCAGTACACGACGCTCCAGTACGAGCTCATGAAACTCTTGGATTCCGTATCTGCTACAACAGGCGGTCAGGGTTCAGCTGCACAGATGACAGCTGCAAACGCTAACACACTTACACCTATCACGGTAAGAGCTGCCGCTACAATCGCGACAATGGCACCTATCATCGCCCTCTATCCGTTCCTTCAGAGATACTTCGTTACAGGTCTCACAATCGGTGGTGTTAAGGAGTAATTATTCGATCAGTTAAGATCAAACGGGGCTGTCTCATAACACGGGGCAGCCCCTCTTATTTAAATTTTTTTCGAGACGAATTAACCTCGAAAAGATGGAGTTTTATAAATCCATTTGTTGTACAATATGAAAACTTGCGCCGCAGACGCCAACTATTAGAAATAAATACAGGTATATATCATTAAATGAATATTCTTAAACCAGACAGTCCGATAATGGGTTTTATCAGCACAGTCGCGGATCTCGTAATCCTCGATCTGCTGTGCATAATATGCAGCCTGCCCATCGTTACATACGGTGCGGCAAGTTCTGCCAAATACTATGTAGCCATGAAGAAGATAAGGGGAGAGGATACCGGCACGATAAAGCCCTTCTTCAAGGCCTTTTTCCAGAACTTCAAACAGGCTACTATCGTCTGGATAATCATGCTCGTTGCGATCGGCATAATCGTTTACGACTGGATGTGGATCATGTATACCGGCTGGGCAGAGACACCTCTGCTCTATAAGGTCGGAATAATCGCTTTCAGTGTTATCGCACTTCTCATGACGATCACACTGTTCCCTACGATCGCAAGATATAAGATGAAGACGACTGAAGTATTCAAGGCCGCTCTAATCTTCGTAATCATTAAGTTCATCCCGCTCATTCTTATTGCAGCGCTCATGGTAGGTTCCGTTGTTGCGGCTATCTGGTATGCACAGTGGTTCCCGCTTATATATGTATTCTGTTCAACTACTATTACTTATTTCCTCTGCATCGTATTCATCAAGCAGTTCGATAAGCTCGAGAAGACACAGGCTGAGAAGCTCAAGGCTCTCGAGGAATCTGCTGAATACGATCCCGAGACTGATGCAGCGGGTAATGTTTCTCTGGCTGCAGCGAAAATTGAAGATCAGGAACTCAAGAAGAACCTTGACACTCCTGATGAACCGGAAGACAAGTCCGGAAACAGGGTAACCAGATTCTTCAGAACGGAAAAGAAGAAGCTCCAGGAACTTACCTGGAAGCAGAGACTCCAGTATTTTGCCCAGTATTACTTGGCAGGAACCCTTCTTGTCATCGCGCTTCTGGTTGCAGCCGGCTGGTACGGCTACGATATTTACAGGGATAAGATGCGAGTCATCGGCGGAGGATTGATCAATTGCACTATATCTGATGAAGGCGAAGAGTATGCGACTACAGGATTCCTCGCATATGCAGGCTACGGCAAGCCCAGAACGGCAGCTCTTCTCAGTGCGGATAACCTCAGTTTCTCTGATGAGATGGAATATGAATCGAAGTATCTTGAAGTTGCATTCAGGGCATCTCTCCTTACAGGTACTTACGATTACATGATCATGCGCGAGGACGTTGTATATAACTACACAACGCCTGACTATTTCCAGGATATGCACGAACTCGTTAACATGGAGAACTTCTCTGAAGACGATTTCTATTACTATGTAGCTACAGAAGAAGAGAAGGCTAAAGCTTCTCAGGGCATTTCTTTCAATGAGATGTTCGGACTCGAAGAAGAAGAGGAAGAAGACCAGCCCTTACCGCTCGCTCTGAAACTTACAGATGAGATCGAGAGAAAATTAGGTCTTGATGAGCAGTACACATACTACATCGCATTCGCATATTCGACGGGTGCCAACGGCAACGCCGATTATATTAAGTTTATCGAGTACCTGTTCGGCAAGTGCTGATGCTTGACATTAGACACCTGCCCTAATATAATTTTCAGGTTATATTAAAATTGTCTTATTATGCGCTGCCGCCAAAAACGCGGGTGTGCAACTGAGAAAAAGCAATTATCGGAGGATATATTTATGGCAAAGATGACTTTTCAGCCTAAGAAAAGACAGAGAGCTAAGGTTCATGGCTTCAGAGCCAGAATGGAAACTGCTAACGGCCGCAAGGTTCTTGCAGCAAGAAGAGCCAAGGGCAGAAAGAGACTTGCAGTCTGATAACGAGACTTAAGGTCGCATTCTCGCTTTGAAATCGGTAGCTTTAAGATTCAATTTTGAATTTAACAGGGTTTACCGGTACGGAAGATTCGCAACCGGCAGATACCTGTCGGTTCACGTGCTTAGAAGACGGGAAGGAACCACCCAGAGCGGATACAAAGTTGACCCGGCCTTGAGGAGAACCGGCTTTTGTGCGAACAAGAAAGAACTTGGCGCAGTCGGAAGGAACCGTGCAAGGCGTTTGATGAGAGAATCCTACAGAATGCTGGAGGACAGACTCCCTGAAGGGTACGATTACGTTTTCACTTTGAAGGCAAAGGGAGGAATCCCTGATTTTCACGAACTTAGCACGGATATGGGGAAGTGTCTTACAAGGCTTGATCTTTTACAGGAGATCTGACATGATCCGCAAAGCTGTAATAGGAATGGTTCGCTGGTATCAGAAGTATATATCTCCCGCCATGGGACCTCATTGCAAGTACCAACCGACATGTTCACAGTATATGATCGATGCAGTCACTAAGTACGGCGTTATTAAGGGCGGACTTATGGGAATCTGGCGGATCCTGAGATGCAACCCTTTTTCCAAAGGCGGATACGATCCAGTCAAATAATCAGACCCCTGGCATCACTATTTAGTTCCGGAGAGTAATAATGGAAGACATTATCGTTCAGTTATCAATTCTCGACCCGCTGTACTTCGTGTTCGGCTGGCTTACGAGAGTTTTGTTTAATTTCTTCGGTAATTACGGTTTGGCAATTATCTTCCTTACCGTAATCATCAGAGGAGCACTTATCCCGCTTAACATCAAATCACAGAAGTCCATGCTTAAGATGCAGGCCTTGAGCGGCAAGCAGGCTGAACTTCAGCGTTTGTATGGCGACGATAAGGAGAAGTACCAGGAAGAATTAATGAAGCTTCAGAAGGAGAACGGCGCAGGCGGTCTGTCAGGATGCCTTCTTCCTTTCCTTCAATTGTTCTTCATCTGGCCTATGTACCGTATCGTCAGCGGACCTTTGATCTACCTCTCACAGGTATCCAAGGAAAATATCCAGGCAATGATCGATCTGGGCAAGAATATGGGTGACGGCATTTTCTCCGGCAACATCACTCCCGAGATCCACATCAACCTCATTAAGGCACTTAACGAGAACGCCCAGTTCTTAAGTGAGTGTATCAACAGAGGATATATTAAGCTCGAACAGATGATCGACCTCCACTTCCTCGGAATGGATCTCTCGATCACACCTGCATGGAATCCTTTGGAGATCATCAAAGACCCCGGAACTTATGTCCCGATGCTCATCATCCCGGTCCTCGTTGTTCTCGTAAACATCGCTACTATGCAGCTTACAAAGTTCCTTAAGCCCGGCTGGAAGGAAGAGGAAGAAGCTAAGAAGCGTGCTAAGAAGAATCCGGCCAGAGCAGGACAGGGCGACAAGAGCTCTGCAGAAGATATCACTCAGAACTCTCTTAAGATGATGAACTGGATGATGCCTATCCTCATGCTCGTAACAACATTTACGATGCCTGCGGCAATGGGTGTTTACTGGATCATCTCAGGACTCATGAGCATCCTCTCAAGCGTTATCGTATACTTCATGTTCACTAAGCCTTATGAAGCAAAGAAGGCTGAGATCGAAGCTAAGAAGGATGCAGTATTCAAGAAGTCCGGCAGAGCAAAGCTTGCAGGCGTTGATGCAGAAGCAGATGCAGAAACAGGCAAGAAGAACGGAAAGAAAAAGAAGAATTAATATTGGCTCGAAGGAGGCCTTACACATATGGAGAAGACAGTAATCAAGACAGGTAAGACAATTGATGAAGCAATTGAGGCAGCTCTCTCCGAGCTCGGATGCACAAAAGAGCAGGCAACCATCGAGGTTGTTGATGAAGGCACAGAAGGCGGTTTCTTAGGTTTAGGCAGAAAAGACGCTGAAGTTAAGGTTACATTTAATTCTGAAGATTCCGGCGAGAGCGCTGCTCCTGCCGAGGAGTCTGATGATACATATTTCGGTGATGACGAGAGCTTCGAAGGTGACGCTGTAAGCGAAGCTGAAGATGCAGCTGCAAACTTCGTAGCTGAGGTTCTCTCAGGCATCGGCATCCACGGCAACATGGATTCTTATAGAGAAGACGATACTATCTATATCTCAGTTACCGGTTCTGACTGCGGCGCTGCTATCGGCCGTCACGGTGAGACTCTCGAAGCTATCTCATACATGACAAACCTTATCGCAAACAAGCACAGCGAGCAGAGAGTTCACGTTTATCTGGACGTCGGCGGATACAGAAAGCACAGAGAGCAGGTCATCAAGGGCCTCGCTGACAAGGCAGCATCCAGAGTAAGACGTTCAGGCCGTAAGGTTACAATGGAGGCTATGAGCCCCGCTGAGAGAAGGATCGTTCACTCTTATCTCCAGGATGTAAACGGTGTAACAACACACAGCGAAGGTGTAGAGCCTAACAGATGTGTTGTTGTAACTCCTGAAGAGAAGAAGTAATCCGCTTTAGATATCACTTTTCGATAACCGCGGGCATTAAGCTATGTATTCGTATGATGACGAACCTATCTGCGCCTGCTCCACGCCGGCCGGAATATCAGGCATAGCAGTTATCCGTATCTCGGGTAACGGCTGTGGGGAACTTGTCAATAAATGTTCCGTCATCTTAAGATCTTGCGGCGATTATTCCAAAGTCTCAGAACTTCCGGGTTACACATGTGCATTCGGCTACGTTAAGGATCCTTCCTGTGACCTTAAGGTAGACGAAGTTATATTCACGCACTTTGAAGCTCCCCATTCTTATACGGGCGAAGAGATGGTCGAGATATCATCCCACGGTTCCGGCGCTGTAAAGCAGGAGATACTCAAGTGTCTCGGCATGTCAGGGATAAGAATGGCATACCCCGGAGAGTTTTCGAGAAGGGCATTCATAAACGGCAAGATGAGCCTGGCTTCAGCTGAAGCTGTTATGGATGTCATCAACAGTGAGACCGAGAGACAGCTCGAAGCTGCCGGAAGCCTTATGTCAGGCAAGCTCGCTGAAGAGATCGATCATATCGAGAAGACACTTTACGATCAGGCAGCCATGCTTGAGACTTTCACAGAATTTGACACGGAAGACGATGAAGCTGAAGAACAGGCTAAGCTTGAGACCGTCAAGGATAACCTTAGCGACTGCCACGACAGGCTTACTTCTCTTTGCAAGGGATACGGCAAGGGCAGGATCTTATCAGAGAGGCTCCGTGTGGCGCTCTTGGGACTTCCCAACAGCGGCAAGAGCACTCTTCTTAATACACTCACCGGTTTTGACAGAGCGATCGTTACAGAGGTTGCAGGAACCACCAGAGACACCATCGAAGTTCAGGTAAACATCAACGGGATCCCCGTTACTCTCATTGATACTGCAGGCATCCGCGAGACAGAGGACATCATTGAGTCCATGGGCATCGGCAGAGCCATTGAAGCAGGCAGGGGCGCAGACATGATCTTCTACATGATCCCGCCTGACATGACATCAGACGAAGTTTATTCCGGAGTTAAGGAGATCATTGAAGACTGTGATTCCGTTACCGCAGTGTTCTCGAAAAGCGATGCCGGCGACAATCCGGAGAGGAAAGAGATCGAAGATAAGCTCGGCTCGCTCGGCGTGAAGAATTTCATTTCTGTCAGCGCAGAAGAAGACCTCAATATCGATAAGCTCGAGGATGCGATCATCGACTTCTATAACGAACTCGGCGGCGGCGCATCTGAAGGCCTTCTTATCACAAACAGCAGACATTATCTTAAATTCAACAAGGCATCCAAGAAGCTCGCACTTGCTCTGGATGCACTTGATAACAATCTCGGCACCGAAGTATGCGCATCCGCATTGAGAGCGTGCCTTGATGAGATCGGAGAGATAACCGGAAAGACGGTTTCCGCGACTCTGGCCGATACTATCTTCTCGAGATTCTGCATAGGTAAATAAATGACTATCCGTGAAGCTTTAGAGTTGGAAAGAAGCTTTGAAGCGGGAACATTCGATGTTGCCGTTGTAGGAGCAGGTCATGCCGGATGCGAAGCAGCTCACGCAGCAGCAAAGCTCGGTCTTAACACGATCCTTTTCACATTATCTTTAGACAGTCTTGCGAATCTTCCGTGCAACCCTTCGATTGGCGGCACTTCAAAAGGCCAGCTCGTAAGAGAGATCGATGCTCTGGGCGGCGTTATGGGAATAATGGCCGATAAATGTGCTGTCCAGATGCGGATGCTCAACAGGAGCAAGGGCCCTGCTGTTTATTCTCCGAGAGCCCAGGAAGACCGTGCGATGTATTCGATCGAGATGAAGAACTATCTTGAGAATCTTCCCAATCTTACATTGAAGCAGGCTCACATCACAGAACTTCTTACGGATGAGGAAGGCAATGCTGCAGGCGTAATGACTGAGGGCAAGGCAGTATATAATGCCCGTGCCGTTGTTATCTGCTCAGGCACATATATGCAGGCCCGGATCATCAGAGGCGAAGTTATCGTAGAGAGCGGACCTGACGGACTTCCAAGATCTGTCGGATTGTCAGATTCACTTAAATCCCTTGGTGTTCCGCTATTAAGATTTAAGACCGGGACTCCCGTAAGGGTCAATTCCAATTCAGTCGATTTCTCGCAGATGACCAGACAGGACGGCGAAGACGATGTTCCTCCGTTCTCATACAGGAACGAGATGGAAGGTATTCTTCCCGCACCTTCAGAAGAGCAGATCCCGTGCTGGTCTATCTGGACGACGGATGAGACGCGTCAGGTAATTGCAGATAACATGGACAGATCGCCCCTCTACAGCGGCGAGATCAAGGGCGTGGGCCCGAGATACTGTCCTTCGATAGAAGATAAGTTCATGAGGTTCAAGGATAAGACGAGACACCAGATCTTCGTTGAACCGATGGGCAGACATACAAATGAGATGTATCTTCAGGGGTTTTCGACGAGCCTTCCTGAAGAGATCCAGGAGAAGATGGTAAAGTCTCTGCCGGGTCTTGCAAACGCGAAGATCCAGAGAGCTGCTTATGCCATTGAGTACGATCTTGTTGATCCTCTCTCCATCAAGGCAAGCCTGGAATCAAAGGTCGTACCCGGTCTTTATACCGCAGGCCAGATCAACGGCTCATCAGGCTATGAGGAAGCAGCCGCACAGGGCATAGTTGCGGGCATCAATGCCGCAATGAAGCTTTTAGGCAGGGAAGCGGTCATTATCGACAGATCGCAGGGTTATATCGGCGTTCTTATCGACGACCTCGTTACCAAGGGTACGAACGAGCCATACCGCATGATGACTTCCCGCGCGGAATACAGACTGTTCTTAAGACAGGATAATGCCGATGAGAGACTTACTCCCATAGGCCATGAGATTGGACTTATCAGCGATGAGGTTTTCGAAAAGTTTGAGAAGAAAGTCGAAGCGATCGCAAAAGAGACCGAGAGACTTAAGACGACTTATGTAGCTCCCACGGAAGAACTGAAGTCACTTCTTGATACATGTGGTCAGACCCTGCCGAAGTCCGGTGAGAGTTTGGCTGACCTCATCAAGCGTCCGGGTGTAACTTACGATCTTCTGGCACCTGTTGATAAGGCCCGGAAAGAATTAAGCCGCAACATAACCTTCGCCTGTGAGACAAACATCAAGTACGAAGGTTATCTGAACCTCGAGAAAGAGAAGATAGAGAAGTTTAAAAACTTAGAGAAGATCCGTATTCCTGACGATATCGATTATTCGCTTATAAAGGGACTCAGGATCGAAGCAACACAGAAGCTTACTGATATGAAGCCCGAGAACGTCGGAAGAGCTTCAAGAATATCGGGTGTATCACCGGCAGACTGCGAAGTGCTGCTGGTATATCTCGAGCAGAGAAGGAGATCTGACAATGTCTGACGCTTTGTTTCCCAAAAGAAAACCTCTTACCAAAAAAGACATCGAGAGATTAAGGAAGACCCTTCCGAAGAAGGTCGAGATCGATTCTGAGGGAACAAAGGTCACAGAGCGTGATGAAGAGGTCACTGATGTTGCGCCTATCCTGGAGTCTCATTCCGATGAGATAAGCGTTCCGCTGTCCGCAGAAGAGATCCGGGCGTTCCAGGTATATGCCTCCATGCTCAAGGAGAAGAATAAGGTCATGAACCTTACTGCCGTTGACGACGATAAGGGAATTGCCATGAAGCACTTCATAGATTCGCTTACTCTCTGCCCTTATATCAGGGAAGAAGAGAAGAAGTCAGATAAGACTCTCACATTCGCGGATGTCGGTACCGGCGCAGGGTTCCCGGGACTTCCGGTCAAGATATCCTGTCCCGAACTCTCTGTAACCCTCATGGATTCGCTTGAGAAGCGTCTCAAGTTCTTAAATGAGGTCATTACCGCATTAGACCTTAAGGACTGCTCTACGGTACATTCCAGAGCCGAAGATGCAGGCAGGAACAAGAAACACAGAGAGAAGTATGACATCGTTACGGCCAGAGCCGTAGCCAAGCTGTCCGTTCTTGCAGAATACTGCCTGCCCCTGGTTAAGGTCGGAGGAGTATTCCTTGCCATGAAGAGCCATTCAGATGAGGAAGAGAACGAGGCACAGAAGGCTATTGCCCTTCTCGGCGGCACGATCGAGAAGACTGATTCGTTTAAGCTCCCCGGCACGGATATGGAGAGAACTATCATTGTCGTAAGGAAGATCCGTCCTACTCCCGCAAGGTTCCCGAGAAAAGCGGGCACACCGTCTAAAACCCCCATAGTCTGATAACAGGACATTTGTGCTATATATTATAATATTACGTGCGCGTG
This sequence comes from Saccharofermentans sp., assembly GCA_024695565.1. Next base: position 32,117 of record JAILHX010000054.1, read on the forward strand.
TGCGTATAGTTATGGTATAATACTTTAGTTTGTAGATATATATTTATATTTACTAAAGTATTTTAATAACCCGTGAGATAAAGCTTTTCGCGGGCGGAGGCGACAGATGGCAGACAGCGACGACAAGAAACAGGCCAGGCTTCAACAGGAAGCCGAGATGGACGAGGTATTCAAGTCAGAACAGACCACAATAGTTCCGGTTGACCTTGACGGTGAGATGAAGAAGTCCTTCATCGACTACGCAATGTCGGTTATTTCCGACCGTGCGCTTCCGGACATCAGAGACGGACTTAAGCCGGTTCACAGAAGAATCTTATATTCAATGTTTACTCAGGGATTCACGCCTGAGAAGCCTTACCGTAAGTGCGCTACCACGATTGGTGACGTTTTGGGACGTTTCCATCCTCACGGCGACGCATCAGTTTACGATGCATTGGTAAGACTTGCACAGGATTTCTCGCTGAGACATCCTCTGGTAGACGGCCACGGCAACTTCGGTTCGTTGGACGGAGACCCGCCGGCAGCTTACCGTTATACCGAGGCGAGACTTGAGAAGATCGCTCTCGAGATGATGAGAGACATCAACAAGAACACTGTTGATTTCAGACCTAACTTCGATGAACACGAGATGGAGCCTGTATCGCTCCCTTCACGTTTCCCTAACTTCCTCGTTAACGGTGCGGTCGGTATCGCCGTAGGTATGGCTACCAATATCCCGCCTCACAATCTGGGCGAAGTTATCGACGGCTGCATCATGATGATGAATAACCCTGACGTTACCGTTGACGAACTCATGACGGTAGTTAAGGGTCCTGATTTCCCGACCGGCGGTGCCATCCTCGGAACATCCGGTATCAGAGAGGCATATCTTACGGGTAAGGGCCGTATCGTAGTCCGTGCCCATGCCGAGATCGAAGATCACGCCGGCAAGACGAGGATCATAATCCACGACATTCCTTATGCGGTCAACAAGGCAAGACTCATCGAGCGTATGGCTGATCTCGTTAAGGAAAAGAAGGTTGAGGGCATCTCCGGATTAAGAGACGAATCCGACCGTAACGAGCAGGTCCGTATCGTTATCGAGCTCAAGAAGGATGCCAACGCTGACGTCGTTCTTAACCAGCTCTACAAGAACTGCTCACTTCAGGATGCCTGCTGTGCCAACATGCTCGCACTCGTACCGGACGCAGACGGCAAGCTCGAGCCTAAGCTCGTAGGTCTTAAGGATGCGCTCTATTACTATATCCAGCATCAGGAAGATGTTGTTACACGCCGTACACAGTACGACCTCGAGAAGGATGAGGCTAAGAAGCACATCGATGAAGGTCTCCTTATTGCGATGGATTACATCGATGAGATCATCGCCATCATCAGATCTTCACGTACCGAGGCTGAGGCTAAGGTCCGCATGTGCGAGAGATTCGGTCTTTCCGACAAGCAGGCCCAGCATATCGTTGATATGAGACTCGGACGTCTCACAGGTCTTGAGCGTGAGAAGCTCGAAGCTGAGATCAAGGCTCTTACTGAAGAGATCGAATACTTCCACAGGGTTCTTTCTGACAAGGCGCTTCTTGACGACATCATCAAGACAGAGATGACCGAGATCAAGAACAAGTTCGCTACACCGAGAGTCTCTGAGATCATCAACGGTTCTTTCGAAGACATCGACGACGAGTCACTGATCGCAGAAGAGAATATCGTTGTAACTCTCACACACTTCGGTTATATCAAGCGTCAGAGAGTTGACAGCTATAAGGCTCAGCACAGAGGCGGCAGAGGAATCTCAGGCCAGTCCACGAGAGAAGAGGACTATGTTGAGAAGATCATTACGACAACGACTCACAAGTTCCTGCTCTGCTTCACCAACACCGGACGTGTATTCAAGATCAAGGGTTACAAGATCCCTGAGACCACATCACGCTCTGCAAGAGGAACGGCTCTCGTTAATCTCCTGAACCTTAACCCTGATGAGACTATCAGGAATATCATCCCGATCGATAACTTCGAGGAAGAGGACCTCTACCTCACAACGGTTACCAAGTACGGTGTTATCAAGAAGACATCGATCGACAAGTATGCGAACATCAACAGGAACGGCCTTATCGCTACCAAGATCCGTGAAGGAGACAGCGTTGTTGCAGTCCAGCTTACCAGAGCAGGACAGGAAGTCATCGTTGTCAGTGCAGCGGGTAAGTCAGTAAGATTCAATTCCGACGACGCCCGTGACATGGGACGTGGCGCTACAGGCGTAAGAGCAATGAAGCTTGCAGAAGACGACGAAGTAGTAGGCATGGAGCCTGTCGATCCTTCACGTGAGATCCTCGTTATCTCCGAGAAGGGTTACGGCAAGAGATCCAAGATCGACGATTACCGTGTCCAGAGCAGAGGCGGTAAAGGTATCATCACATACAGGGTCAACGAGAAGACCGGCAGACTCTGCGGTACTGTATCCGTTACCGACGATGATGACCTCCTTATCATCACCAGCCAGGGCGTTATTATCAGGGTAAGGGCCAATGAGATTCCTACACTCTCAAGAGCTACTTCAGGCGTTAAGCTCATGAAGTCCAACAAGGCTCTTGTCGTAGACTTCGCCCTTACAGACAGAGAAGAGGAAGAACCTGAAGAAGGCGAAGAGGGCATTGAAGGCTCCGTAACTTCTGAAGCAGAAGCAACAGAAGCTTCGGACGAAGGACTAAGCCCCAACGCTGCAAAGGTTCAGGAATTTGCTGATACTTTAGCAGCCGAGATCGAAGAAGAGAACATCGCTTCACCCGAGGATGCTTCCGGATCAGATGACAGCAGTGAGGATGACGACGTCTGATGAACAACAGCAGATATGCAGGAATAACAGTTAAGAGCGCGGCTATATTTTTAGCTGCGCTGTTCCTTGTTTGCAGCTTGGGATTTTTTGCACTTCCGGCAAAGGCCGTATCGGCAGATGTCGGCCAGCCTGAGATCCCCGTTCCTGCATTGAGCGACGTTCACTGCGCATCCTATTGCGTTTACGATAAGACGACCGGTTATATCGTTATCAGCATGAATCAGGACGACAGAATCTATCCTGCCTCAATGACAAAGATAATGACATGCCTCTTAAGTCTTGAACTGTTGGATACATCAGCCAAGCTCACTGTCAGCGCGAGCGCACTGGAGGGTCTTGGTTCAGATTCATCACTTATGGGTGTCCTTGAGAATGAGAACGTCAAGGTATCCGAGCTCCTTTACGGACTCATGCTCCCTTCGGGCAATGACGCGGCAAACGTATTGGGCGAAGGCTGTGTTGATGCTTTCTTCGAGAAGTATCCCGCAGGCGGAACTGAAGTTAATGCTGACGGCGTCAATGCGCAGTACCTTCTTGATACATTGAACGATACACAGGATAACATCATGGCTTCCCGCAAGCTTGAGGCATTCGCGGTGCTCATGAACCTCCGTGCCGATACATTGGGATGCAAGGGTACGCACTTTGTTAACGCATGCGGTCTTCCTGACGATAACCACTACACGACGGCTTATGATCTTACACTGATAATGGCAGCCGCATCTGAGATAGATGATTTCAATACTCTTATCAGCTCTCCTTCTCATGTATTCATCGCTACGAACAGACATAAGTCTGATGCATGGAGCTACGTTAAGAATTCCAACTATCTTCTGTACGATCCCTGGCTCGCATCGAAAACAGCCAACGGTACCGATTCACACCTTGCAGCAGTAGTCGGCGGCAAGACAGGAACAACATCTCAGGCAGGCAAGGGACTTACCATCTACACCGTTAACGAGAACGGTCACGAACTCATGATCTCCATCTGCGGTATTCCGCAGGACTACTATTTCTATACAACCATGTATCTTGCTTCAGTAACTGCATACGGCAATCTCGCATGCTGGGAAGCTGATCCTGTTACAAGAGTATACGGAACCACGGGCGACTACAGATGGGTCAATGCACCTGATGCTGAGCAGCCTCAGTATGATCCGCTTATCAATCCCGGTGACGAGCTTGCTGACTTCTATATTGCAGAAGAGACACCTACGCCCACGCCCGCACCTGAGAGTGTTGCTCCTGAGGTTCAGCCGGTGGAGCAGAAGACATCTTTGGAGCTCTTCATAAGACAGAATCCTGTCATATCCGGAGTGATCGGCGGATTCATGCTTCTTATAATAATATTGAATATTGTTCTTATGGTACGTATTAACCGTATTAAGCACGCGAACTTAAGAAGAGCCAGGAAGCTCGAATCCAAGAAGAAATAAGGGGATAAATCTCTCTATTTCAACGGGTTTAACCCATAGCAGAAAGCATGCCCGGCAGGGCGGCTCTGATTTAATCGGATAAAGGGTTTGAAGACTTTTTAAAAATATTCAAAAAAGGTCGAAAAAACTTCTTGACTTATTCAACGCTGTGGTATATCCTTTACAAGCACTTTGACGGAGGCACGACATAAATGTGCTCAAAAATCAAAGGAAAGCACGGATCTTGAAAATTGAATAGAATGCAAAACTTGAAGTAAAACGGACCTTTTTCAATTCTAAGAATTGAGTTTTTATTAAAGTAATTTGAGCCAAACATGGCTCTCAAAA
>JAILHX010000133.1 GCA_024695565.1 Saccharofermentans sp.
AGGCCGGTCAACGTCTTCTTCTACTTCATGTCGGAAGTATTCGACGTCAAGGGATTGGGACAGCTCGCATTCGGTCTCGGAACGCTCATTTACGCCTGGGCGAAGATCGGTATCCCCGTAACGTTCATCACGATTGCTCAGGCCGTGCTGTTCCTCATCACGGCATCACTCTTCATGATCGCCATAATGAATGTCGCTGCAGCAACTTGCTTCTGGATCCAGGGTTCAGGATACGTTATGGTTATTATGTTCAGGTTCAAGGACTTCGCCAAATATCCTGCGAGCATCTTCAACGAAGTGTTCAAAGCGATCTTCACTTTTATCATCCCGATCGCTTTTATCGCATACTATCCGAGCCTTGTCCTGCTGGAGCCTTCAAGCGTCCCGCTCCTCTCATGGCTCTCGCCCCTGATAGGTATGATATTCTTTTTCTTAAGCTACGCATTCTGGATGCTCGGCGTCAGGAAATACGATTTTACAGGTTCTTAAACCGGAGGATAAACTATGAACGACTTATGCAAAGTTATAAGAGAAATGGTCATACCGAATTTCCTGAACATCAGGACTTCGATCCAGACATACGACCGCGATGCAGTCATCTGCGGTGCCCCATGCTGGCGCTGGGTTTATCACGCGCTTCATTCTGCGGATAAGTGGTTCATCAATCCCTGCCATTACGATGAACCTTCATTCCACGAAGAAGGCATGGATAATCCCGATAATCCGACAACGGTTGTACTATCAGACGAACAGCTTTTAGAATATCTGGATCAGATCGAGAAGAAAACATACGACTACATCGATTCACTCACTGATGAGATGCTCTACGAATGCCCTCCTGACTGCGAGCATACGCGAATGGAATTAGTGCTGCGCCAGTTCCGTCACATCTCATTCCACACGGGAATGCTCAACGGTCAGACGGCACTTGCGACAGGCCAGTTCCCGATGTGGGTATCGCAGGCAGATAAGTATGTTGATGACGGCATCTTTTTCGGACGATATCGAAAAGGACAAGTAACCAAATAACACCATCGAAGAGGCTCTTACACAGAGCCTCTTTTTTTGAGTGCTATAATTACTTATCAAGCGTATATGGGGGAATGGCAGATGGCTTTACAGAATATCTTTGACAACGAGACTTTTTTCGAAGGATACCGGAAATTAAGAGAGCGTGAAGTCAACGCCAATAATCTGTTCGAGATCCCTGCGATAAACTCACTGCTCCCTGATCTCAAGGGTTTGAGGATCCTGGACTTGGGATGCGGATGCGGAGACCACTGCAAGGAATTCATCAGGCTGGGCGCCGCAAAAGTTGTCGGCATCGACATCTCCGAGAAGATGCTCGAAGTCGCAAACGAGAAAAACAGCGACCCAAATATCACATACATCAGAATGCCGATGGAAGATCTCGGTAAGCTTGACGGCGAGTTCGATCTGGCAGTAAGTTCCCTTTCAATACATTATGTTGAAGATTACAAAGGCGTGCTTAATAACGTCCGCAGACTATTAGTTCCGGGCGGGTTTTTCATTTTCTCACAAGAGCACCCCATCAACACCTGCCACCCAGGCGGTGACAGATGGACAAAGGATGAGACCGGCCGCAAACTGTATCTTAACCTTGCAGATTACGGCAAGGAAGGCGAACGCGATTCCGAGTGGTTCGTCAAAGGCATAAAGAAATATCACAGGATGTTCTCGACCGTGATCAATGACCTGATCGATGCAGGCTTTGCAATCGAAAAAACGGTAGAGCCGGAACCGACAGAAGAACTTCTTGAGAAATATCCTGAGTACGAAGACCTGTTCCATAAGCCGGACTTTCTCCTGGTCAAGGCAAAGCGGTTATAATTAAATATTTTTGCTATAATAGACGTAATTCAATCTTTATTCCATATTGGCCCGGTTAACGCGATCGATGCGTGGAGAAGAAACAGATATGACGATTTCTAAGAGAAATAGTCTTTATGCTGTAAACGTGATCATTCCCCTTGTCTGCGGGTTGTTTATTTATCTGACGAGAATCGAAAGCAATTTCTTATCTTCATCATTATCGGGAATCCGCTCTGTATTGCCGGTCATCAGATATCCGATACTCATAAAAAACTTCGCTGCTGATTTTCTATGGGCATACTCATTGTTTTTCTGCCTCAGACTTACCTTGGGAGATTTATTAAAAGGCAAATACAGTCTGACAGTCATTTCCCTGACAAGTATTGTTGCGGTAGTCTTTGAATCATTACAAATGATTAAGCATTTTCCGGGAACTTTTGATCCTTTGGATATAGTAGTTGAGCTTATTGCTGTAATTGTTGCATTTTTGATATCGAAATTTATTGAACGGGAGGTCATGTTATGAAGAGAAATAACATAATCAGATCGATTATTGTTGTAATAGCAATTGTTTTATACGCAAGTATGGCTATGGCCAGTGAGACTTATTTGCTCGATCCCCGCGCCAGCACAGAGGGTCAAGAAATAAAAATAGACGAACTTGACCATGAGTTATTTCATGATGAAATAGAAGAGATTATGCGTTATGAAGGCATTGACTATAATGAAGCAGAAAATAAGTTTTTTAATGAGGGATATAACAGGGTTTTAGAGATAATGAGAGACGAAGATATCTCCTATGATGAAGCAAAAGAGAAGTATTTCGATGAGGAAAAAGCCAGAGAAGAAGAGGAAAAAGTCAGAGAAGAAAAGGAATGGGAACACTACGAGGAAAACCTATATAGGGAATTCCGGTCTGAAGGCATGGATGATGAAGAAGCAAGAAGAGAAGCAGCAGTAATAACGTATATGCATCGATATGATGTTACGGAAGAAGAGGCTAAAAAAGCCCTAGGGTTTGAAGGAACTGAAACAACGGAAACTACTACAGAAGAAACTACAGTCGAATCCACTACTGAAGCAACGACGGAAACTACTACAGAGGCAACATCAAATCAACAATATTCAGTTGATGACTGGCTAGCATTCCTGGAAGGCACATGGGAAGGCGAGTTTCCATACAGAACTGAAGACTTTGACGGCAATGAGGTTCAAGGCACTATCTACGGCAGCAACGACTTTAAAAAACTCGTCGAGATGTATATAGATAACGGTATTCCGGTTTCAATCGATGCTGAAACAGGAGCATTGGTTATCTCGTCCGGAGAAGTTAACTCTACGCAATTCAGCGGCTTTACAATTATAAAAATAGATGAAAATACGATCAAAGTTATATTCCCTGACATATACGTTCCTAACGAATACACATATACAAGAACACAGTAATTACTAATACGAATGGACCCGTGTAGGTTAATGCAAAACAATGGAGGATTTGAAATGAGAAAAAGTTTAACTAAATTCAGCGCAATTGTAGTCACATTGATCATGTTGGTCGGAGTGCTGGCAGGATGCGGCGGTTCATATGACGCATCAAGCGGTACTGTAACCATAAAGAAAGATGCTTTCAACAGCATCAGTTTCAAGCTCGTAAGTACCGACGGAGAGAGCGACGGTTATAGAGACGTTGTCATCAACGGAGAACCTGACGATCTCCTGGACAACGGTTTCTGCGTTATTCATATATGTCTTATCGACAGAGACGGAACTCAGGTCTATGCGAACAACATCAGCACTTCATTGGAGATAACATCTGAAGGAACGAAGATATCTAACGGCGGTATCCACTTCCTTTTCGATCCCGACCACGACTATGTTGAACTCTATGTCTACTATGGTGATTACACAGACGGCGGTGTGACTATCAAGCTGGCAGATTAACTGACGCGATCAACTGAAAAAGTCCGGCTGAGCTATTCCAACCCAGCCGGACTTTTTCGTGGAAGGAATCCAATAGGATTCGGATTATTCTTCTTCGGAATCTTCTTCCTTATCGTCTTCCTTAATTTCTGCCTTTTCTTCTGCCTTAACAGCTTCTGCCGCAGCTGCTTCCCGGGCCTCTTCCCTGCCCTTGGAAATGCCCATGTAGATCAATGCTGCAAGAGCGCCGCCTGCGAGAGGTCCGATGATGAATACGAACAGATACTTGAGCGCATCACCGCCTGCAAGGATAGCAGGTCCGATGGAACGTGCGGGGTTAACTGATGTTCCCGTGAATCCGATACCGAGGATGTGTACAAGAACAAGTGCGAGACCTATTACGATACCGCCGAATGAACCGTGCTTGAATCTGCTGTCGGTAACACCGAGGATGGCGAGAACGAAGATGAATGTGAGCACGAGCTCGATGATGATGCCTGCTGCGATGTTATCTCCGACACCTGCGAGGCCGTTGGCACCGAGGCCCCATGCGATCTGCTCACCGGTCTCAGCATCAACTGCACCGGTCATGTCGATCTTTCCTGACAGTGAGAACAGGTACTGGAGAAGTCCTGCGCCCGCTACGCTTCCCAGGATCTGGAAAACAACATAAGCCCAGAAATCGGTAAGTGTCATCTTGCCTGAGATGAGCATTGCAAGTGATACTGCAGGGTTGATGTGGCAGCCTGAGATGTTGCCGATGGAATATGCCATAGCAACGATAACAAGACCGAATGCAAGAGCTGTAAGGATATATCCGCCGCCGTTTGCAGCATCGCATCCTACTGTCATTGCAGTTCCGCATCCTACGAATACGAGAACGAACGAACCGATGAATTCAGCTGTGTACTTCTGAACGGATTCAAGAGTCGTATCTCTTTTCGAAGACGGGATAACCATGTAAAGAATGACGAGCACGATAGAGAGAATTGCAAGATCTGCCAGGAGGAATGATCCGTTGTAGACCATAGAGTAAACGAGCGCATTGTCGTATCCTGCGTCAGCTGCATACTGAGCGTAGAAGATAACGCCTGATGCAACAGAACCGAGCCATCTTACGATATAAGCAATAACCGAGAAGATGAGGATCTTGATGACCGATGTTCCTCTGAATCTGTTAAGAGCGCCGTGGATCTTAGATCTGTCTGTTGCCTTAAGTGCTGCAAATCCTGCAAAGCCCAGAGCGGTATAACCGATGGTGTAGTCGAGGATTACCTGGAACGGTGTCTCAAGCCAGCCGCCGATGAGCTGCAGCAGGCTGAAGATAAATGAGATGATGAATCCCCAAAAAGGTCCGAAAGCAACACCGTAAAGGATAATAGGCAGTGTTGATGCCGGAGTAACGGTACCGCCCATAGGCATCTCAAACAGCTTGATCTGTGAGAGAACGAATGCCAGTGCCAGGCAGATGCCGCCCGTGGATATCTTGAGGATATTCTCACGATTGGATTGAATTGATTTTTTTGACATAAAAACGCCTCCGTCGTTTGGATTCTAAGGGGTACTGCCATGCCCTAAGATATGCCAATGAAAAGAGGTATAAGAAAAGTAATTGTTCCCTTCGCCGGCATTATCCGTCAGGTTCAGCGGGTCGGACGGTCTGTCCCTCTCAGCTTAACAGCTCCCCGTATTCTTTTGTCGCGAAAACTATACTACACGTATATTTACTTTACAAGTGTCAGGACTGCAATTTATTTGCCGTCTGGATCTTACCCCTGACCCTCGAAAATCTTTTTGCAGGACTCCAGATAAGAAGCATGAATACCATGAGAACAGCCGTCGTTCCGAGACTTACGGGATAGACGATCATGAGGCTCTCGAATGTTTGGTACTGCTCGAAAACAGTGAGCAGCCAGGTGATCCTTATTCCGCAGATGCTGACCATCGTAAGAAGCGCAGGAGACAGGGATATTCCGTAACCTCTTAAGTATCCGCTTATGCCTTCGTAGAAGAGCGAGAAAAGATGCGCCGTCGTGATAAACATGATGCGCACATAGCCGATCTCTACAAGTTCGGGGCTGTCAGCCTTAAACAGCATAAGTATCTGCCTGCCGAAGAGCTGCAGGAACGTGACCATAATGACCTCGACAATGATTCCTTCGAGAAGACAGAGTCTTAATGTCTTCCTGCATCTGTCAAACTTCTTGGCGCCAAAGTTCTGACCCGTAAACGTCGTGCATGCCTGGCTGAAGCTGTTGAGCACATAGTAAGAGAAGATCTCGAGATTGAACGCTGCTGCCGAAGCTGCGGCTATGGTCTTGCCAAGTCCGTTGATCGCTGTCTGGATCATGATGTTGGCGGCCGAGAACACGCAGGACTGAATGCTTGCGGGAATACCGATCTTAAGGATCTTCAAAAGAACGGGCACATCTATCCTAAGCTTCTTAAATTCGAACCTGATTGAAGTCTTGTTGTTTTTAAGAGCAATCATCAGGATCAGGCCGCTGACAAAATTGGATATAACAGTCGCTGCCGCCACACCGTCAACCGTACGGTGAAGGACAACAACGAAGAAGATGTTCATCATGACATTTATGAGACCTGAGAACAAGAGCGCGAGGAAAGGAAGTCTGGTATTGCCGCTTCCCCTGAAGATTGCAGCCGCAAAGTTATAAAGCAATATGACAGGAAGTCCGCCTACGTAGATACGGAAATAGAGCACGGCATAGTGGAGAACTTCGGGATCGATATTCTGGGTGCTCATGATCTTTTCTGCGAAGATCTCGCCCAGAAGCGCTATTACGATACCGCCGATAAGCGCAACGATTATTGAAGTGTGCACGGCCTTTTTAACGCTCTCGCCGTCTTTTCTTCCGATAGCATTTGCGACGACAACATTAGTACCGAGTGAGATCCCCAGAAAGCCGTTGACTATGAACGCGATTATCGGCGTGTTTGCTCCGACAGCTGCCATCGCATTCTCTGCTGCATCACCTGCAAAGTTACCGACTACAGCAACGTCAGCTGCGTTGAACAGCTGCTGCAGTATTCCGGTAAAAGCAAGCGGGAAAGCGAACCCGAGGATCTTATTCCACAGGCTTCCTTCAAGCATTGATTCTTTGGCTTTAACGTTAGTACTCATAGCTTTTTCTGCACTCCGAAAATGATGCTCATGCAAACCCAAAGGTTATAACACCTTTTCCGGAAATCTCATATTAGAAAAATAGCTAAAAGTATCTTATAGACGACCAATCTTTACGAGTCGGACTACACAAGACTCGATGAACTTCTGCACTTCGCGTTCATACATGGCCTGAGATCTCTCATAGCACTCCAGGTGCTTTGCGTTATTAACGATGACCATTCTCTTCCTGCAGCGGAGATTGTCATAGATATCACGTGAACCGGAAGGCACGGTGACCTCATCTTCCCCGCCCTGGAAAATCAGCACAGGAACCTTGATGGAACTTGCGTGAGCCGTGGCATCGCAGCGGTTGATATCGAATCCGAACTTGCGCTGGGCAAGCTTTCTCACGCGTCCGATGACAGTGTCGGGGGACATTTTCGTACTCTGGGGAACAGTGATCTTAAGGAAGCTGTTAAGGGAGGACACCGGCGAATCTGCAATGATTCCGCAGCAGCAGGGATCGAATTCCGCCTGCTGGGCTGCGAGAAGGCAAGCCGTAGCGCCTGCACCTCTGCCTACGAGATAGATCCTGCAGTTATTGCCAAGGCGGCGCTTGGTGAAGTTGATCCACGCATCGAGGTCAACGCTCTCCATAAGTCCCCAAGTAAAGTTCTTACCGCCGCTCATGCCGTGCGCTCTCATGTGAGTCATTATGCAGTGACACTGGACCTTGCGCATCATGAGTCTGGCATATGCAGCCATCTCAGCGGGCGATTCATCGTAACCGTGAACGAGTATGACCATATTGCGGCATGTGGTGTCAGATGAAGGTCTGTAATAGCCTGACAGTTTGCATCCGTCAAATGACGTAACCCTGACGCCGAGCCATTCGTTATGGAATGTGTAGAACCAGTTCTTGCCGCGTCCTGTTATCGTGCTTCTGTCTATCTTCTGGGGTGATCTGTCAACCTGTGGAAGGGGCTTGGGTCTTCTGAACAATTGCTTGAAGACCTTGTCGGTATAAGACATGAAGAGCGCGAAAATACCTCCTCCGATGAGGATTATTAAGAGCACTATCAAAACCGCAATGAGAATAGCGGTCACAGGTGACTGATTATCCGACAATTATACCCTCCGGGCTGTCCTTCCCGGAGCTCAGGAGCAGGCAGCCGTCTTCCGTTACGAGGCAGTCGTCTTCGATCCTGAAACCGATGTCCCACTCGGGGATATAAACACCGGGCTCAACTGCAAGACAATTACCTGATTCGAATTCCCTGTCTCTCGGTCCGACATCATGGACGTCCAGTCCGAGATAATGAGAGGTGTTGTGCCAGTAATAACGGCGTACTTCCTCTTCGGTAAAATTATCAGGTATTAACCCTTGTCCCGCAAGCCATTTGCCCGCAATGTCATACATTTGTGAATTAAGACCGGCGAACGTTTTTCCGGGCGCAATGTAGTCAAATGCAGCCTTTCTGAGACTTTGGATAAGACCCAGAAGTTTCATCCTTCTGTCGTCTTCACCGGAAGGTTGTCCTACAAAGAAAACTCTCGAGATATCTGCACAGTATCCGTTATATCTTGCCCCCAGATCTAGCTGGATAATGGAACCTTCCACGGCGATGCCGTCACCATCTTTCTCAGGCTCGGAGTGATGCAGATAGAATGCGTTCCTGCCGCAGGATACGATAGTCTCAAAAGCAAAGTTCATAGAGCTTCTTATGGCCATCTCATATTCAAGCTTTGTATAAAGTTCGTATTCGGATATGCCCGGACGGATGATCTTCTTCATCTCTTCGATAGCTTCTTCGGTGATCCTCGCAGCCTGCCTGATCGAATCGATCTCATAAGGCTGCTTAACGAGTCTTAAAGCGGTAATGATCTCAGATAAGTCTGATACCTTCCTGCCGTTCTTCTCGATCGCATACTTCAATTCAAAAGGCTTGTCCATGACAGTTGAACTGTCGAAATAAACATTGATCTCTTCATCCTTAATGAGTTCGAATTCCTTCTCCTCATACTTCTCGAGATCAAGTACGTTCTGAGGCTTAAGTCCTGCTATAGCCGCAAGATCCGCAAAATCCATGCGCTTGCCGTGCCACCGCTCCTTCAGGGAATTTCTCGCAGGAGCATAAAGAATCGTGCTGACTTCATCATTCATCTTCGTAATGACAAGGATAAGGCCCGGATTCTCCAGTCCGGTCAGATAGAAGAAGTTACGGTCCGCAAAAAAGCGGTAATCGGTATCAAGCGACATGCGCTTGCTGTCGCCCGAGAAAAGCAACGCCGCGGTGCGATCCGGCAACGCGGCGGCAAAACGCTCTCTGTTGTTCTTGTAAACCAAGGGTTCTACCATTGTCTGACTCCGTCCGAACGAACATTGTATTCGTCGAAGAGGATAGTGTTGTTGATATAGTTCAAAGTTGCACCGGGTGACCTTCTGATGAGACCGGGGTTACCGATTACGATGGAGCCGTCCGGAACATCGAAGTTAACATACGCGCCGGGAGCGATAAGGACATTGTTGCCGATCCTGACATTACCTACGATCACGGCATTAGCACCGATCCAAACGTAGTTGCCGATCTGCGGAGCACCCTTCCTCTTACCTCTGAACTGTGTACCGATGACAACGCCGGTAGAAACGTTAACGTTGTGTCCGATAACGCTCTTCGGGTGAATGATCACACGGCCGAAATGCGCGAGATAAAAGCCCTTGCCGATATTGGTATCGTAAGGGATCTGGAAGTGATATTTGCGGCTCAGTCTGTCGAGCCTCCAGTTGCTGACTGCGAACTTTATCTGATACATCTTCTTCCTGATGCCGTCGAACTTATTGATCTGGTCGGCATAGTAGCGCGTACGTCTCATGACGCTTATATAGCTGAATTCAGGGGAAGATCTTCTCTCTTCGAGATAGCACGTATAGATGTTCTTAAAGCGGCGTGCATTACCGGTGTATCTGAACAAATCGGCATAGATTATGTCTTTAAGTTCATCAGTCATGGTATGCACTTCTCCTATACGTTTTTTCTCAAATAAAATATTATTACTTTTCGGTCAATAACTCAATAAGTTTTTGGGGGCAAAGCCCTTATACGACTACATTTGTAATAATTTTGAGCATTGCGATTTATCAAAGGTGCTTTACACTTTTAGAAAAGAAATATACAATTTTTACAAGAAATCCAACAATCATTTTGTTGATTGGCTAAAAAGGGGTTGAACCATGAATGTTGAGAAGGAACTCGCCAAAAGGCTGATGGATGACGGCGAATCCGGCAACCGCCAGGTCGCATACAACAACGAGATAAGTTTCTACGAGATCGTTGCCAGCGGAAATATAAACAGGCTTGAAGATGCTATCAGGAAGCTTCCTGAGAACAACCAGGTCCTCGGCACATTAAGTCCTGACAGAGTACGCAATGTTAAATATCACACGGTGATCCTCACCGCCCTCGTAAGCAGATTCTGCATTGAAGCTGGTCTTGAGATATCGGTCGCTTACACCTTAAGTGATATCTTCATCAGCCTTATAGATTCAGCTGCAACTGTTGACGAAGTTTACAGCGTCCAGAACGAGCTCCTTCGCACCTATTGCCGTAAGATGAGCGACCTGTCCAAGAACCGTGTAGTATCACGTCACATCGTAGTTGCCATCGATTACATCAGATCACACATCCAGGAGAACCTCACGGTCGAATCCATTGCAGATTCACTGTCGCTCAATTCCAGTTACCTCTCCAAGCTCTTCAAGCAGGAGATGGGCATTACCTTGAGCCGTTACATCAGAGACCAGAAGATAAACGTTGCCTGCAACATGTTAAGGCATTTGGACGAATCCTCACTCTCGATCGCAAACTACCTGGGATTCTCTTCCCAGTCCCACTTCATCCAGGTCTTCAAGAAGAGTACCGGCATGACTCCAGAAGAGTACCGCCGCAAGAATTACCACCAGAGCTGGATGGCCGAGACAGAAGAGTAATTTTTTCGCAAGCATTCGAAAATACGAAGGCTGCTCACGCGTGTCGCGGGCAGTCTTTTTGATTGTGTGCGTGTATTAAATTTGTTGATGTTTTCAGACGGTTTCAGGCCAACAAATATGATACAAGCGTGCGACTCGGGAATAGTTAAATGTGTGTCTGCTAAAAGTGTGTCTCGGGGTAGTTGAAATACGCGTCTGCAAAACGTCTAACATTTTGCAGCCAAAATGTTAGCTGAAAAGTAAGCTTTTGCCAAAATCCAACTTTTTGTCTAACTTTCTGACCTCAAAATGTTAGCTGAAAAACAGACAGCAGATTGCCGGCTGAATATGGCTGCGAATTGCCGGCTGAATATAGTTGCAGATTGCCGGCGGGTGTTTTCGAAAACCCAATAACCCACAGAAACCATGTCTAGGAATTCGTCTAGGTTTTTGAAGATTTTTCCTAGACAAAAACCTGGAAACTGAAGCAAATCAACATTTTGTCTAGGATTTCAGACCGATTTTCCTAGACAAAATCCTAGACACTGTTTTGAACCGCGGTACAGTCAATTTACTGGAAAATTCAGCACGCACCCTTTGCTTTAGACACCCGGCGAAGATTTTATTCCGCGCTCTTCAATGATTCCGCCATGTCTATCTTCTCGATCTTGGCGCGCATTATCAGGTTAACGATCGTCGAGAACAGCAATACAAAGCCGAGCGAATACAGATAGCTCTGCGGGTCGATCCTGAGTTCGTATGTGACCATGTCCATTGCGATCTGTGCCATTACGAATCTGTGCAGCAGGATGCCTAACGGTATTCCCACGATAAAGCCCATAAGTACGAGCATTATGTTTTCGCGCGTGACGTAAGCGCCTGTCTCGCGCCTGTTAAATCCCATGACCTTCAGCGTCGCGATCTCACGGACACGTTCCGTTATGTTGATGTTGTTGAGGTTGAACAGGACTATGAATGCCAGAGCCGCAGCGCTGCCGATGACAAGGACAACGACATAGTTCATTCTCTCCATGGTCTTGGCAAAGCTCTCTCTGGAATCAGCCGTGGAAGACCAGGTCTTTAATTCGTACTTGTCAGACAGGAAAGCAGCGAACTTGTAGCCTTCCTCACGGGTCTTGTTCTCTGTCGAGATAAGGAGCGTCTCAGGCGTATAGGGCTTACCGAAATACTCCCTGTAAGTTTCCGGTGTCATGAAGACATAGTGGAATGTGTAGTTCTTGAAGATGGCACCGACCTTGACCGTTACTTCGTGGTCATCATCACCGTATAACAATGTTACAGTGTCTCCGACCTTGACTCTGTTCTTATCTGCGAGCTTCTCTGAGATAGCGACTTCACCGTCCGGCGGCCACGATACGACCTCCCCGGTCTTAACGTCCATGAGGCCGAAGATCTCACTTAAGTGAGGGTCATCCGATATGAACAATCCGACATCCCTGACGTAGCCTGAACCGCTGTTCTTAGCCTGATCGCTCTTTACTATCGCATACTCGTAATTGACGCCCGCATGCTCGCCTGCCGCTATACAAGCCTCCTCGATCTCGTACTGTCTGTACTTCTCATCGAACATGATGTTGACGTCATATCTCATGATGTTGTCGTACTGGATATCAACGACGTTGCAGATGGAATCGTAAAGACCGAACGCGGTAAGCAGGAGCGACGTGCATCCGGCGATGCCGACGATCATCATCCACATTCTCTTCTTGAACCGGAATACGTTACGCAGAGACACCTTGTGAAGGAACTTGAGTTTCTTCCAGATGAAGCCGATGTATTCGAGCAGTATGCGCTTGCCCGGCAAAGGTGCCTTCGGTCTAATAAGTTCAGCCGGCATTCCCTTCAATGCGGAAAGAGCCGTTACGACAGTAACTCCGACCGTGCAGATGAGCGCTACTCCCAACGCCAGCAGGAAAAGAGGCAGGCTCGACTGATATGTGATAGGCGCAAAGCCGTACATCATCTTATAGACTTCCCATATTACTGTCGGGAACAGTTTTGTTCCGCCCGTAAATCCCAATACCGAACCCAGGATCGCGGCAGAACCTGCGTATATCGCATACTTCATTACAATAGCCGTATCAGAGAATCCCAGAGCTCTCATCGTTCCGATGATGCCTCTCTCGTCAGTGACCATTCTGCTCATTGTGGTGGAACATACCAGTGCTGCGATCGCGAAAAAGAATATCGGGAAAACATTTGAAATACCGTCAACGATCTGCGAGTCGTTATCAAAGCACACATAACCCGTATTCTTGTCACGGCCTAATGCATATATCTCCGGTTCGTCAACGCTTGCGATCAGTGTATAACCGTAAACGAGCTGCGTCCTGAACGCTTCATCAGCCGCCCAGGAATAATCCGAATAACCCTGCCAGAGTTCATAGACGCCGTCATTATATTCTTCCCAGCCGTCGTCTACTTCCTGCTGTGCTTCCTCGAGCGCCTCCACGCCTTCGTTATACTGGGCACGTCCTTCCCAATACTGGTCGTACGCGCTGTCATACAGAGCCTTGGAGCTCTCATATTCAGCGTATCCTGCGTCGTATTCGGCTTTACCGTTTATGTATGCGTTGTAATTCTCGTTATAGACTGCGTAACCGGCATCGAGCTCTTGCTGCGCTTCATCCAATGCCTGTTCCTGGGGATCGAATTCAACCTGGACCGCTTTGAGGTATTCGAGCTGAGCCTGGGCCTCATCGAGTTGGGCCTGGTAATAAGCCTTATTTGCCTCTTGGGCTTCGATCTGTGCCTGGATCTCAGCCTTCTGCTCATCGGTGGTTGCCGCATCTAATGCTGCCTGAAGATTCTTGATACCAGCATCTATCTCATTAATGGCATATTGGCACTGCGAGATTGCGTCCTCAAGCTGGGCAATTCCGGCCGCTGTTTCCGCCCTCGCATTCTCGAGCTGCGCACGGCCGTCGTCTATCTGCTGCTGCGATTCATCGAGCTGCGCCTTCGCTGCAGCAAGTTCAGCTTCCGCGCTGTCTAACTGGGCCTTGGTTGCATCCAGAACGACCTTTGCTGAAGTGAGCTGCTTCTTGTATTCCTGGAGAGTGTCGTAAGACTCGTCCAGCGTCTTCTTGCTGTCTTCCAATGTCTTGCGGTTCTCGTCTATCTCTTCCTGAGCTTCTTCGAGCTGCTTCTTTGCATCGTCTAATTCAGCGCGTCCGTCTTCGATCTCAGTCCATGCGTCGTCAAGTTCTTCGTTGAATTCATCGAAGCCGTCGTAGATCTTCTCGTATTCATCCTGAATGAGAGAATCGAATCTCTCATCGATAACATTTGCTGCGACCTCCTTGTACTGCTTCTCGGCATTTGCCGCCCAGTTCTTGTACTCGTCGGAGTAGATAAACAGGCCCGTGTCCGCATAAAGATATGCTTCGGTGTAATACTCGGAATCGAATGCTTCGGGAAGCGCACACACATAATAGTTGATGCTTCCGGAACCTTCATTGGAGATGCCTCTTTGAAAGTTCATGTATATCGGAGATCTGGCGGTTCCTACGACCGTGTACTCGTCGTATCTGAACATCTCTTTCGAGCTCTCGGAAGTCTCATCGTCAATAACAAGTTTTGTCCCGGGTGCAATGTCCGTGACCCTGTATGCATCGATAACGATCTCATTGGGAGCTTCGGGGAGCCTTCCGGATACAAGATCAAGTTTATTGACGTCTTTGGTTATGGATATGAACTGGACCGTATCAGCATTCACGCTGCCGCCCAGATATGCCGAACAGTCAACTGTATAAGAACCTTCAACAACACACGAAGTGCGCTCTGCGATCTTGGCGATGTCTTCGTCATCAAACCCGATCGTTGACAGGAGCTTAAAGTCGTAAAGAGCATGCTGTTTAAGATATATGTCGCCAGTCAGAACAAATGAAGGAGTAGTGACTTTGAGGCCCGTGAAAAATCCCACGCCCAAAGCGATTATCGCGAAAATCGCGAGAAATCTCGGGAGTGTCATTCTGATGGATCTGAAGATCGTTTTGGCGTAAGGTCTCATTACCATTCGATCGTATCTACGCTGACGGGTTTCTCGTTAACTATATTGCTCGTGATCTTGCCGTTCTTGACCCTTATAACTCTGTCCGCCATTGCTGTCAGCGCTGAATTGTGAGTGATTATTACAACGGTCATTCCCTTCTCGGTGCTCAGGGACTGCAGGAGCTTCAATATCGCTTTACCCGTCTGATAATCAAGCGCGCCTGTAGGCTCGTCACAGAGCAGGAGCTTCGGATTCTTTGCGATCGCTCTTGCAATGGATACTCTCTGCTGTTCACCGCCCGAGAGCTGCGCAGGGAAATTATTCTTACGTTCGGATAATCCGACTTCGTTTATCAGGAGATCGCAGTCGATCGGATCCTTAACGAGCTGGGCTGCCATCTCGATATTCTCATACGCGGTAAGATTCGGGATGAGGTTATAGAACTGGAAAACGAATCCGACGTTCTGTCTTCTGAACATGGCAAGCTCGTTGGAATTGAGCTTCGATATCTCGTTGCCGTCCAGGAAAACACTTCCGGAACTTAATCTGTCCATGCCGCCAAGGATGTTGAGCAAAGTAGTCTTGCCCGCACCTGACTGACCGACGATAACGCAGAGTTCGCCCTTCTCGATATAAAAGTCCGCACCATCAAGTGCTGTGACATTTACGGAACCTGTCTTGTAGATCTTCTTAACATCACGGAATTCAATGTATGCCATATATTCTCCAACGAAGCCGATGTAACGGGCGTTTATCTGTACTCGATATACATCGGCATGAGTTCATATTCGTCTGTAATATCTCCCAGATGCGAAGGCACGCTGAGATAAAGTCTCGGACAGTCGTCAAATGCCCAGTAACCCATCTCCGTGACTGAATCAGGGACATAGACGTAGCTCAATTCATCGCAGTAATCGAATGCTTCCTGACCGATATACTCCAGTCCTTCAGGCAGATAAACATACTGCAGGTCTTCGCATGTGTTGAACGCTGCCGTATCTATGTATTTGACCGAAGCAGGCAGATAAACAACTGTGAGAAGGTCGCAGTCCACGAAGCATTCCGAACCGATCTCCGTGATATCGCTTCCGTCTTCGAAAACTATCTGGCTGAATCCGTTAACGCCGTCAGGCATCTGGATCATGCCGTAACCTGAGATATGAAGCACGTTATCTCTTGTGATCTCGTAAGTAGCATTAGTACCGCAGGAACCTGCACTCGGAAGTCCGTGACACGTATCTGCATCAAGGATCATGTGATCGTTTGAGAAAGCCTCCAGCGGCAGCATGTAATAAAGCGTCGTAATGCTGTATGTGTCAATATTATCGGGACCGTTATAGTATCTTGCCATGTCATAAGTAGGATCCATAAAGTGCCACTTCCCGCCGATATATACAGCAGCCCATGCGTGATCAGCATAATCGGATGAAGAAGGAACTCTTGTGATGAGCTCATCGTAATCTGCAAAACCGATTCCGAACTCAACGCACGCGGGAATACCCTGCGCCCTGCAGAGCGCCGTGAAGAGATTGCCGAATCCTTCGCAGATACCCTTTCCGTCTCTTATGATGTCAACAGCGCTGTCCTGATATCCGCCGCCTGCAGTACTGGCTTCTTCCATGTCATAAGCCATCTCGCTCGCGATATACATATAGATGCGGAAGACCTTCTCCCAGTCATTGGCAGCTTCAGCGCAGATCTGATTTGAGTATTCGATCAATACGGGATCGTTACACTCAACATCATTCTGGGGCTCCAAGCATTCCTTAAGTGACTGCTCATCAGTCCACATCTCAGAAGTTGACAGAAGGTTGTACTCGTAATTCGGTGACTGCCAGAAATAGAGCTTGTCACCGCTCATAAAGACAATGTTATTGCCGCTGTTAACGGTCATGTCGTAGCAGTCGTAAGACAGGATGACATAGTAAAGCGTATCTTCATCTATGTATCTCTCAAGATCTACCGAGAACGTCTCACCGCCCTCATAGAAAGTCTTGGCATTCCTTGAATTCTCGACCTTAACGATAGCGATCTCATAATCTCTTGCTACGCTGGATATGAATTCGATGCTCGTACCCATAAGATAGATCTGTACTGTCTCACCGTCAGCAAGCGTGATCTCATAATTATCAAAAGCCGCAGCCGTAAAATCACCCTTCATGTCGATAAGACTGTCAGGCTTGCCGGTCAAGTCCTTTTCGAGAACCCCGAAAGAACCAAAAGGCAAAGCACCCAACAGGAATGACACACAGAGGATAATAGAGGCAGCTGCTCTTAATAACACTTATCAGATCTCCTTTGCAAGATTGACAGCTTCTTCAACCGCGATCTCGGAAGCTTCACTTGAATCTCTTCTCTTAACTTCTACGATGCCCTCGCCTGCTCTTCTTCCGACAGTAATGCGGAGCGGGATACCGAGAAGGTCAGCGTCCTTGAACTTAACGCCGGGACGCTCATTTCTGTCATCGATGAGGACTTCGCAGCCTGCAGCAGTAAGGTCACCGTAGATCTTCTCTGCAACGCCCATGATCTCCTCATCGTTAGCCTTTGTAGGAACAACGATGACCTTGTAAGGAGCAACGATTGAAGGCCAGATGATTCCGTCGTCATCGTGATACTGCTCGATGATGGCAGCTAAGACTCTCGATACGCCGATACCGTAGCAGCCCATAACCATGCTGTGCTCTTTGCCGTTATTGTCGAGATATACACAACCAAGTGCATCGGAATATTTAGTGCCGAGCTTGAAGATGTGACCAACCTCAACGCCTCTTGCCATGCCGAGCTTACCCTTGCCGCACTTAGGGCAGATATCGCCTTCCTTGGCATTGGTGATGTCAGCAACCTTGTCAGCTTCGAAGTCTCTGCCGATATTAACGTTCTTGAAGTGGTAATCCGTCTCGCAAGCGCCGACAACGAAGTTCTTCATGCCGGAGACTTCAGGATCGACAACTATAGTGATCTTCTGCTTGAGACCTACAGGGCCTGCAAAACCGACCTTTGCACCGGTAATGGCCTCAACGTCAGCAAACGCTGCAAGTTCCATCTCAGTAGCATCGAAGAGGTTGCCGAGCTTTGTCTCGTTGATATCTCTGTCGCCTCTGCACATTGCCGCAACGAAGTTACCGTCAATGTTGTAGAGGATCGTCTTTACGAATGCTTCAGGTCCGCAGTTAAGATAACCACAGAGTTCTTCGATCGTCTTAACATCAGGTGTGTGGATCTTCTCTATAGCAAGCTCTGCTGCTGTATCAGCTTCGCCTCTTGTCCAGCCTGCCTTCTCCTCGTTAGCTGCATAGCCGCACTCGTCGCAGAAGCAGATAGCATCTTCACCGACTTCACTCTTTACCATAAACTCCTGTGAACCTGATCCGCCCATCGCGCCTGAGTCAGCATCAACGATCGTGTAATCAAGGCCGAGCCTGTCGAAGATCGCACGGTAAGCGTCGTACATCTTCTTGTATGAGATATCGAGGCCCGCCTCGTCAACGTCAAAGGAATAAGCATCCTTCATGACGAACTCTCTCGCACGGATAACGCCGAATCTCGGACGCTTCTCGTCTCTGTACTTATGCTGGATCTGATATAAAGTTACCGGAAGCTGCTTGTAAGATCTGATCGAATCTCTGACAGCCTCCGTGAACGGTTCCTCGTGTGTAGGACCTAAGCAGAAAGATCTTCCGCCTCTGTCCGTCAGTCTGAACATCTCAGGACCGAACTTCTCCCATCTGCCTGAACCCTGGTAAGCCTCTGCAGGAAGAAGTGCCGGCATGATGAGCTCCTGTGCTCCTGCCTTGTCCATCTCTTCTCTGATGACCGCTTCAACCTTCCTGTATGTGCGGTAGCCCATGGGCATGAACGAATAAACACCGGATGCCATCTTGCGGATAAGGCCCGCTCTAAGCATCAGTCTGTGTGACGGGATCTCAGCATCTGCGGGGATCTCTCTCTGTGTAGCCAAAAAAAGTTCGGAAACTCTCATTTATCTTGCTCCCTATATTAATAATTATTATACAGGTGCAAGTATATACGAGAGGGGGTGTTTTTGCAATTGATAGGCATAGTCTGGTGTGCCCGCCCCTGAAAAAATCCGGTTCAGCTAAAGATTTTCGCGCGCCCCGGAAAAATCCCGTTCAAATTCCGTTTCTTAACGGGAAAATAAACGGGAATTTGGTCTGGTTCCGGCTTTTTCCTGTTCAAATTCCCGTTATATAACGGGAAAACTAACGGGAATTACGTTGGCCTGGGCTTCAATACGTTTATAAGTACGTTCCCTAACGTATTTAAAAACGGATTTTTAGCCAAAATCTGGGAAAAATACGTTAGAGAATGCGTACCGGAACGTATTCAAAAACGCATTTTCGGGCCAAAACGGGCAAAAATACGTTACGGAATGCGTTCTGGAACGTATTCAAAAACGCATTTTCGGGCCAAAACGGGCAAAAATACGTTACGGAATGAGTTCGGGAACGTATCGGGAAACGCATTCGCCCGCCCCTCCCAAAAAACTATGGCAAAAAGTATGGTCTAAGCCATAGTTTTTACCACAGAAATGCCCCTAAGACCTCGAAAACTATGGCAAAACATATGGCTGAAGCCATAGTTTTTACCATACTTTTTGCACAGAAAAAAGAAATAAAAAGCTGTGATCACAAATCACAGCCAATCAACCCAAAGTCCAAATATCAAGTATTCCGAGTATGAAGATGATATCCAAAATTCCGCAGACAAGGAGGATCAGGGCGCAGATGATCAGAATGCGTGAACGCTTCTTCTCGACATCATATTCTGTCGTTCCGTAGCTGGCTTTTCTGGCCGGTTTACGAACGCGTCCATACGACATTTGCTTATCCCCCCTCACATGGAAAATCCCTATCTGGTGTCTAGATTATAGACGCTTAGATTATGTCATGCTTTGCAGAGTTGTGACAATCAATTGACAAAAATCAAAAAACGCTTTACTCAAAATGTATTTTGAGGTAAGGGGCTCGAAAACCACAATATATAGATTTTTGAATCTGCGGAAAAGAGTGAGATAATCTCTTGCCTGACCTGCGGACAGCGCTGATGTATTTTTCCAGCAAAAATTCCGTCAAATTGCTTAAAAATAAGTAAAAATAATTATGTGGTATAATAAGTTTGAAAATATGCCCTCAGATACCTGACGGCAAATCAAGGAGAAAACAGGTTTTGAAGCTCGTCGGAGTTAAAGAGTTTTATAACATTACCCGGGCAAAAGTTGTCTCGGCCATTAACTGTGCGATCGTCATGACGATCTGCGCAACGGCTACTTTTGCGGTAGATACGGCTCTTAACACTAACACGGTTCAGGCAAAGCCCATGGAGACTTTCGCCCAGACCCAGGAGACGAATATCGTAGTTGTAATCCTTCCCGACGATTCCGACCAGACCACCGAACCTGAGGAAACAACTACTACAGCGTCTTCCGCTTCTTCCGAGACTACTGTAGCTACATCAGAATCCACGACAGAAGAGACTGATGCTACAACCGGAGAAACAACCGGAGAAACAACCGAAGGAACTACCGAAGGAACGACGACGACTACAGCTGCAACGACTACCGAAGCTACGACAGCAGAGACCACGGAGGGCATCACAGAAGAGGAACTCTACCTCGTTGTTTATGCCACAACGGCCATCAACGTAAGATCAGGTCCTGGCACGGAGTACGATATCGTTAAGGGACTTTATGCCGGCGACCAGATCGACGTCTGCGCAGTAACATCCAACGGCTGGTATAAGACTTATAACGGCAACTATGTATTGGCTTCACTCACTACTGAGACCAAGCCTACGCCTACTCCCGCTCCGACTCCTAAGCCGACATCTTCTTCGTCGTCTTCAACGTCTTCTACTACGGCAGCAACTACGGCAGCTCCGCAGCCCGCTCCGGCAGGCGAAGGCAATTCCTGCACGATAACATTCTACGGTCCCCAGCCTAACGGCGACGGCACATACAGCTACAGTACGGCTACAGGCACCACTTGTGTGGAAGGCCGCACATGCGCTGCAGACTGGTCGATCTATCCCGCAGGAACGGTCATCTATATCGAGAACGATCCTCTGGGAGGCGACGGTTATTACACTGTTGAGGACAGAGGTCCGGGCGTTAAGGGCTACCACATTGACATCTACGCTGACGACGGCGAATCAGGTAACCACTCTACCTGTACACGTACGGTATACGCGCAGTAACAATTAACAAAACCACAGATACTTCTCCGGCAAAGCGGGAAGTATTTGCATTTATATGAGGAAAAACATGAGCAGTAATTCAAAAAGACACGGGTATAACAACCCGAAATACAAGAACAACAATCCTGTAAAGATCATTCCGTTAGGCGGTCTCGGCGAGATCGGCAAGAACATGACCGCCTTGGAATACGGCAACGACATCATCATAATCGACTGCGGTATGAGCTTCCCCGAAGAGAACATGCCGGGCGTCGACTGTGTCATTCCGGACTTTACATACTTAAGGCGCAATCAGGAGAAGATCAGGGGCATCCTCATCACCCACGGTCACGAGGATCACATCGGTTCACTTCCCTATTTCTTAAGAGAGTTCAAGTGTCACGTTTTCGGCGGCACCATGGCGATAGAACTTATCAAGCTTAAGCTGCAGGATAAGAACGTTCCTTTCGAAGGCATCAAGCTCACGACTTGCAAGAACGGCGACGTCATTCAGCTCGGCCAAGCGTTCTCCGCCGAGTTCATAAGGGTCAATCACTCGATCGCGGATTCATATGCACTCTGCATCAACACGCCCGTCGGACGCATCGTTCATTCGGGCGACTTCAAGATCGACTACACCCCGATCAACGGCAAGACCATTAACCTTCAGCGTCTGGGCGAGCTCGGCAAAGAAGGCGTCCTGATGTTCATGTGCGAGAGCACTAACGTTGAGATCGAGGGTTTCTCACCTTCCGAGAAGCACGTCGGTGAAGCTTTCTCTCATTATTTTCGAAAAGCAGAAGGCCGCATAATCGTTGCCACATTTTCTTCGCACGTGCACCGCATGCAGCAGATCATTACAGCCGCGGAGAAATACGGACGTCACGTCTGCCTCTCCGGCCGCTCAATGGTCCAGGTGTTCACCATCGCCAATTCTCTGGGCTACATCGACATTCAGCCCGACACGCTTATAGATATCGATGCGATCGACAATTACCCCGACAACAAGATCGTTGTCCTCACAACGGGATCGCAGGCAGAACCTATGAGCGCCCTCACCCGTATGGCGTTCAATTCCCACCGTTCGGTCGATATCCAGAAGGGCGACACGGTGATCATCTCGGCAGACCCGATCCCCGGCAACGAGAAGCCTATCTACCGCGTGATCAACGAGCTCTACAAGAAGGGCGCGCACGTTATCTACCAGTCACTTGCTGACGTCCACGTATCAGGCCACGCTTACCGCGACGAGCTCATGATGCTCCACACCCTGATAAAGCCGAAGTATTTCATTCCGGTTCACGGCGAATACCGCATGCTCTGCCTTCACAAGGAGATGGCTGAGAGCCTCGGCATGAGAGAAGACGATATCTATATCTTAGAGAACGGCGATGTCTTATCGCTCACGGAAGACGGCGCCAAGATCACGGATCACGTTCCCGCTGCTCCCGTCCTTATCGACGGCAAGGGCACGGTCGATGCTGACGACAGAGTCCTCACGGACAGACTCCATCTGGGCGAAGACGGATGCCTTGCGATCGCGGTTACAGTCGATGAGCGCACAGGCGATCTTGCCTGCTGCCCTGCAGTCAATTCCATGGGATGTTTTGACAGTGACGACATGGACGTCCTCTATGAACTCATCTCCGAGAAGGTCGACAACCTCTTAAAGCAGGCCAGCACAAAAGCAGGCAGCATCGAAGCCTTCATGGAGAAGCGCAACTTCAGGGAGCAGATCAAGAACTTCGTATACTCCAAGTCAGGCAGAAAGCCCATGATCATCTTCAACATCAGTTACGTCAACGGTTATTCTGATGACGAATACTACGGGGATACCTGATTTTTAGTTTCTTATTACATCAACAACGTCTTTGACTCTCAATATCCTGTCGCACGTGCGGTCTAACTGCTCGCGGCCGGAGATATTGACTGTAACGAAGATCCTTGCTTCAGGGCCGTCAACGACCGTGTTGAGCTTAACGATGTTGATCTTCTCTTCGTTGATCTTGTCGAGCACGTCGATCAGAAGGCCGTTTCTGTCCATAGCAACGACAACGAGCTGTACGTCGTAGCTGCTGAACTTGGCCTTGGAGAGCCAGCGGACTCCAACGAGACGCTGATATTTCTCTTCGTCCTTCTGCGAATTGCCGCGGTTCTTCATTATGTTCAGGATGTTCTTGCAGTTCACCTTGTGAATGCCTACACCCTTTTCCTGGGTAACATAGCCGATGATCTCGTCGCCGAAGACAGGATGGCAGCACTTGGAGATGTGAGTAGCGATTCCGTCCAGGCCGTTTACGACAACGGCGTCGTTGCTCTGTGCGCGCCTTGCGGCATTGGCACGTGCGTTTCTGGAAGGCTTGGCACTAGCTGAGGCCGTGATGGGATCAGCGCTCTGGATGCCGGTCTGGTGAGGATCGGTATTAAGAGCATTGATCTTGGAGACATCGTAGTCAACGACCTGCTTGGACGAGTCTGCAGTGACTTTTTTCGAGCCCTTGGCATTTCTCGTCTGATCGGCCTTACCGAGCTCGATAGGGAGTTCCTGGGGACTGTATGCAACGTTGCCGTCAGCGGTGACTCTGTAGCCCAGAGCGCGGCGTTCTTCTTCGGGGATGTTCCTGATATAGTCGTCACGCAGGCGCGAGAACACCTTGCTGACGCTGATGGAACCGTAGCCCAATGCTGCGAACATATCGTCGAGATTGCTGAAATTGTTGCGTCTTAAGATCGTCTCGATGGACTTATGCATCAGGAGCTTGGCGGGATCGAATCCGTTACGCGTGATCTCGTTGGTAAGAAGTTCACGTCCTGCAGAGATATTCTCGCCGCGGGCTTCTTTTTTAAACCAGCCGTTGATCTTCGAACGCGCATTCGCGGTGCGTACGATGGATACCCAGTCGCGTGAAGGTCCCTTCACGATCTTGCTTGATGACTGGATCTCAACGATGTCGCTGTTCTTGAGTTCGTAAGACAGCGGAACGATACGGCCGTTGACCTTAGCGCCGTGCATGTGGTCGCCGATACCCGAGTGGATCGCATATGCAAAGTCGATCGGGCATGAGCCCTTAGGGAGCTTTATTACTTCGTGTTTAGGTGTGTATACGAAAATCTCGTCCGGAGCGATATTCATCTTGAACGCTTCCATGAACTCGCCGGAGTCCGTGAGCTCGTTCTGCGAATCGATGATCTGCCTCATCTCATTGATCTTCGTATCGAACCTGTCGGCCTTGAATTCGTGTGAATTGCCGGCTTCCTTATAGTGCCAGTGTGCAGCGATACCGAACTCAGCGATCTGGTGCATTGCAAACGTTCTGATCTGCACTTCAAAAGGCGTGCCAGTATGGCTTACGACAGTCGTATGGATAGACTGGTACTTGTTCTCCTTAGGCATCGCGATATAGTCCTTGAAGCGTCCCGGCACGTGCTGGTACATCTCGTGGATAATGCCCAGTACCTGATAGCATTCAATGACTTCGTCAACGATTATCCTGCACGCGAAAAGGTCGTAGATCTCATCGATCGTCTTGCCCTTCTCGTGCATTTTCTTGTAGATGCTGTAAAAGTGCTTGGGGCGCCCTTCAATGTCGTAATGCGTGATGCCGTTCTCTTCGAGCTTGCCGCGGATCTCAGAGACAACGTCTTCCATGAAGTCTTCTCTCTGCGCGCGGTTGCCGTTAACGAGCTTAACGAGCTCATAGTAATCGTCGGGATGAAGATATCTTAAGCAGAGGTCTTCTAACTCCCACTTGATCTTATAGATACCGAATCTGCCTGCAAAAGGAACATAGATATCGAGCGTCTCCTGAGCCTTCTCGATCTGCTTCTCGGGGCTCATGGACTTTAAGGTCCTCATGTTGTGCAGACGGTCTGCGAGCTTGATGAATATGACTCTGATATCGTCTGTAAGGGCAATGAACATCTTACGGACGTTCGATGCCTGAATATCGACCTTGGAATTATAAACAACGTTATCAAGGCTTAAGTTGAGCTTTGTAACTCCGTCAACGAGACTGCAGACGACCTCGCCGAACTTCTCCGTGACCATCGCATCGTCAACGATCGTATCCTCGATCGTGTCGTGCAGGAGCGCAGCTTCGATGGTGGCAGAGTCAACCTTTAGATCTGCGAGGATCAGTGCGACTGCAACAGGATGCGTAATGTAAGGCTCGCCCGTCTTACGCTTCTGGTTGCGGTGCGCCTTGTATGCGAAGTAGAATGCCTTCTCCATCTCGGCATTGTCTTCTTCGATATCCTTCTCATCAAGGTTGGCGGCTCTGGCATATTCGTCGTAGAGCTTGATTATCTCGTGGAATTTCTCTTCGAGATCTACAGGGATATCGGGCCTAATGCTGTCGTCCTGAAGATAAGCGCGTTCGGCCTCAGCCTGCACTTCCTCTTCGGTAACAGGATTAAATTCCTTGTCATTCTTGCCCTTAGTCACCTTGTATTCTCCTATAGACCTCAGAATCACTGAGTTTTACTTTCTCGCCTGTCGCCAGGATGCTGAAGCATACTCTCATCGGCGTTACGGCTCTCAATCTTATCAGATTGCAGTCCGCGAAAACCTCGAGGCATCTCTTAGCCTGAAACGGCGTGCATGCTACATCATAATTGTTAGACACTAATCTTGCAAGAAGTTCGATATCCACCGTGGACATCGCCGTCCCTCCGAACTTCTCGATCGCCTTATAACATGCGCCGAACTGCTCCGGCGTGGGCTTCATGGAACCAGCGATGTCTTCGCCCGGTGCCATCTTGGCGATCTGGTTCATCGCAAGTCCGCTCGAATAGAGCTTCTCTGCGATATCAGCCTTCTGCCACATGAATCCGCTGCCGGTCACGGGCTTTATATCCTCCAGGTGAAGCGACAGCGTCGTCTCTCCCCTGTAGCTGTATTCATTTAACGTATAAGCGATGTCGACCTTGTCGCCCGCTCTTAGGATGTTATAGTAATCGCCCATCCCGAATCCGACGGCAGACAGATTTGCCTTGCCCGAGGAATCAGTCAGGTCGAGCCTTATGTGCGCGCCGTTACTCATCTGCGCAACGCCCGTAATTACTAAGCCATAAGTAACAAATATAGGCTTGGGATTGCCGATGCCAAAAGGTCTTAGCTTGCATACCTGATAGTAGGAATCGAAGTCCAATGCTTCCGGCAGGATCTCGCACTCGGCATTGATAACGTTGTCCTCATCAGGTTCTCCAGAAGCACCCTTCTCTTCGTAGATCTTGGCCGCCTCCTTTTCGAGTGCCTCCATAAAAGCACCCATATCGGTCTTGCGGACCAGCATTCCGGCAGCCTTCTTATGTCCGCCGAAGTTGACCAGATGGTCAGAAATCCTCGTTAAGCAGTCGTAGAGATCAAAATCTCCGAACGCTCTGCCCGAACCCTTCGCGCATCCGGGCTCAGTTGAATCGTCAGTAAATACGAGCGCAGATCTTCCGTAGAACTGTGAGAGCTTGCCTGCAACGATTCCCAGTACGCCCTGGTGCCAGTCCTTGCCGTAAACAACGATTGGACCGCATGTATTCGTGAGCGACCATTTCTCGGGCCTTGTGGGACTCTCTAACTGCGCTCTGGCCTCATCGAAAACCTTCGCCTCGATCTCCTTGCGCTCATCGTTCTCTCTCGTGAGATCCTGCGCAGCATTCTTGGCCTCAGTGGGATTGTTCTCCAGGAAGAGCTTCAACGCATCAGCAGAGTCATAGAGTCTTCCTGCCGCATTGATACGCGGAACGAAGTTAAAAGAAATGAACGTCTCATCCAGGCTCTTGCCCGGTGCCAGCAGCATATCGTTCATGACGCCTACACCGACGTTCGAAGGCTTCTGCATGCTCTTGAACGCACGCTTGATTATCGTTCTGTTCTCATTGGTAACGGATACGAGGTCAGCGATGGTCGCGATGCCTGCAAGCTCAACCGCCTGTCTCCAGATATTGCCCGTAACCTTATGTGTGCCGTCCTTGCCCAAAGCCTCAACGAGCTTTAACGCAACGCCCGCACCGCACAGGTCGATGAACGGATAAGTATTGTCAGGTCTCTTCGCGCAGATAACGCAGTCAGCCGGCGGAAGATCGTCCTTAACATTGTGGTGGTCGGTAACGATGACCCTGATACCGCGGTTCTTGAGTTCCTGCACCGTATCGATATTGGTTACTCCGCAGTCGACTGTAATGACGAGGTCAGGGTTCTTGGCGATGACCTTGTCCATGATTTTCTCCGTAAGTCCGTAGCCGTGCTCGGATCTGTGCGGCACAATGTACTGCACATTAACCTGGTGACTCCTGAAATACCTGACGAGGATAGATGTAGCCGTAACGCCGTCGCAGTCGTAGTCGCCGTAAACAAGCACCTTACCGTGCCTGTCGATCGTCTCGTTAATTAGGTCTACGGCCTTGCGCATGTCATTGTAAAGGAACGGATCGTGCCAGATTCCGTCTTCTTCAGACAAAAACTGTTCTTCGTCCTGTCCTTCAGCTATTCCGCGATTCTTCAGCAACACATCAAGTAGCGCATCGGCATCCGCAACCTTACGGGACGCCGATAAGCGCCAGCTCTTACCGGTCAATAACATAAAACTATTCTCAACTTTATCTTTATTGGGAATATTATAGCCGAACTGCCTTATATTTACAAAGGCGTAGTCCTAAGAACTGAACTTGGCAGCCGTTTAAAAACAATGTGTGTTTTTGATTTCTGCGCCCTTCGTGATTTTTCCCGTTCAAATTCCCGTTACGCAACGGGAAAACTAACGAGATTTTGGTTTACCTTGACTTCGATACGTTTATCAGTACGTTTCCTAACGTATTCAAAAACGCATTTTCGGCCCAAATCGGGCAAAAATACGTTAGAGAATGCGTACGGGAACGTATCGGGAAACGCATTCTGCAGGGTCCGCCCCTTCATTCAACATTCTGCCTACCGTCCCCCAAAAAAAACTATGGCAAAAAGTATGGTCTAAGCCATAGTTTTTACCATAGAAATGCCCCCAAAACCTCGAAAACTATGGCAAAACATATGGCTGAAGCCATAGTTTTTACCATACTTTTCGCAAGCCGCGTGCTGCAGCCAACCACACCACGCCGATTGTCCAACGCCGCCCGCGCCCGCAGCCCAAAATCCACCCAACAAAAAACCGCCTCTTGCGAAGCGGTTCTTATCAAAGTCTTATCAATGCTTTCTCTTTCTTGCTGCTTCAGACTTCTTCTTTCTCTTTACAGAAGGCTTCTCGTAATGTTCTCTCTTACGAACTTCTGCAAGAACGCCTGACTTAGCGCAAGAACGCTTAAATCTGCGAAGTGCACTGTCAAGGGACTCGCCTTCCTTAACTTTAATCTCAGACATCTTTATCCCCCCTCTCGTGCGTGGAATTAAAACTCGCATATTATATAGGACGACCACCTTAAAGTCAAACATTCACGCAAGTTTCGACCAAATCGTACATACTCCTCTTATATATAAATATGGTACAATCTCGAATGGTGTGCGGAACGGGGCTTAATCCCGTTCCATGAGGAGTTATTCAAAATGTCGATCTGGAAGAGAAAATCACTATGGATAAGCGCGGTCGTTTTGCTCGTGCTCGGTGGTGCAACTCTCTATGTCATCTGGCGCGAATTGAACGGTCAGGACATCGTCGGCGCATTAAAGCACGCCAATCCATTCTGGGTAGTTATCGCCGCATTGTTCGGCATTATCTATTTCCTTGCAGACGCCATGAACATCGGCCGCTGCTTAAAGCTCATGGGTTACAACAAGAATTACGGACAGCTTTTGAAGTATTCTTTCGCAGGATTCTTCTTCAGCTCTGTCACACCTTCTTCTACAGGCGGCCAGCCCGGCCAGCTTTACTTCATGAACAAGGACGGCATCAAGGTGTCGAGCGGAGCTTTCTCACTGCTGTGTGCGCTCTTAAGCTTCCAGATCATATCTGTTCTCTGGGGCGTCATCGGTGCAGTCTTCGCTCCTCACGGTTTCTGGGAGATGACCGGCAAATATGCTTACGTCTTCCCTATCGGATTTACGCTTAATATCGGGATCATCGTCATGCTCTTCTGCGTACTGTTCTCCAGAAGAATGACCAGACTCTTCTCCTGCATCGCCCTGAAGCTCCCCGGCAAGAAGCCCGTTAAGCCCGGCGACAAGTTCAAGACACTACGTTCACTGGCAAGCTACAGGAAGGCTGCCAAGCTCATGAGCAGGCACAAGATTGTCTTTTTCAAGATGCTCCTGAACTCCTTTGTCCAGATCACGGTATTCTTCTCGATCCCTTTCCTCTGCGCGAAAGCATTGGGTGCCACAGACCTCACATGGTGGCAGGGGATCTGCACTCAGGGTGCCCTCTTCTTATCAGTATCTTCACTCCCTCTGCCCGGTGCAGCAGGAGTCACTGAATATGGTTATGCATTGTTCTTCAAGGATCTCATCCCCGAGACTATCCTGGGCAGCACATTGCTTCTGTCCCGTTTCTGGAACTTCATTATTCCTCTTATCGAGAGTGCTCTGGGAATGCTTGTTCTTCAGTTAAAGTCGAAAACGCGTCGTACGATTGAATAACCGAAGCGGTATAAAGGATAGATCAGCCACTTAGGCATATAACGCAATGAACGCAAAGGGTGTCTCTTTGTCGGGAAAGATGTGATGAGATCGTAGTAATCAGGTTTGTTCTGCTTAATCTCAGCCATGAAGTCTTCCATCTTCTTCTCGTTTTCTTTGCCGCC
The DNA here is from genome assembly GCA_024695565.1 of Saccharofermentans sp. The sequence continues at coordinate 29,779 of JAILHX010000133.1, forward strand.
TGCTCTCAAATAGAAGGTTATGGTCGCCATGGTAACGATCTCAATATAGTAATTGATGTAATCACGCTGCTTCTTATTCTCGAGTGTATCAGTAGCGATCTCGCTCAAAAGAAGGCGGTTTACCTTGACCTGCTGGTCCATTCTGCTGAGCATGACCTTCTCGTTAACTGACTGGTCCGCACGTCCGATAAAGTATCTGTAGAGATCGACGTCGAGATAGTACATGGTCTTGACCCTGATCATGGGGTGGCAGACATAGAGATGGTCTACATAGAATGTGTGCTTGGGAAGTACCATATTGCACTCTCTTACAAGCTCAGTACGGTATGTTGCAGAGTGCATCAGGATATATGAACCTGTAGCCCACTTGCCTACTTCATCCCAGCCGAAAATACGGTTAACGGGCAAAGACTTGCGGTAATTGATCGGCTTCCTTCTGCCCTCATTTACTTTCTCATAAACGTAATTGGTGATAACAAGATCTGCGGCTGAGCCATCCTCATCCATCTTCTTAATGACTTCAAGAAGCTTCAGGAGAGATTCTTCATCGAGCCAGTCGTCAGAATCCAAAACTCTGAAGTAAAGGCCTGTCGCCTGAGCAAAACCCGCCATAACTGCATCACCGTGGCCGCCGTTCTCCTTGCGGACAACCTTAACGATACCCGGATACTTCTCGGCATATTCATCGCCGATAGCTGCAGTGTCGTCAGTAGAACCATCGTCAACGACAATGATCTCGACCGCATCCTTACCCGGAAGGACGCTGTCTATCGCTCTACGAACATAATCCCTCGAGTTATAGCAAGGGATTGCAACCGAAAGAAGTTTCTGCATTACATGGGCCTTTCTGCTCTAATACCACGGCATCCAAAATGCCGCAACCTAAAAATTTTAAAGCAATTTGCCCGTGTGTCAAGCAAAAGGATTTGCGAATTTCGAACGATTATTAGGATTTAGTTTAATTATTTAACAAAAAATGCCAGTGCATCCTTAACCAAGAACGCAACAACAGCGCCTATTGCAATGGCAGGAGCGAGCGCGATCTTCTTCTTTTTGGACTTGCATACCACAGCGAAAACAATTCCCAGAACGATTGCCACGCCTACAGCTATAACCGCGCCGCGGATCTCAAGGAACAGCATCAGGCACATTGCAAGCTTCGCAGGGCCGTAATCCATCTTATGCTTCTTGACCTTACCCGCAATGGCGATTCCGATGACAAATACCAGGCCTACGCAGGCTGCAGCAATAAGTCCCTCAATGGCAAATCTCTGTATATTTTCCCTGAATCCTACGGTAATGATCCATACAACAAGAATGGCAGCCAAGAATCCGTTGGGGATAACTCCCGAATCCCAATCTGCCAGAGAAAGTCCGAGAAGCAGTACTTCCAGAGCCAATGTCGCTACAACTACCGCATCGATGGATCCGTGAAGTGCCAGCGTTCCCGCGAATACCAATCCCAATATGATCTCGAAAATAAGATCTCTCGGCGGAACCTTCGATCCGCAGTATCTGCA
>JAILHX010000138.1 GCA_024695565.1 Saccharofermentans sp.
AGCAATTGCTGACTATATGTTGTTTGGAACAGATCTCGGCACGATGTCTTCGATACTGCAATACGATGTTGCTCCTGACTTCAAGATCACGGAATATCTTTTGAATACGCTTGCCGTAATTGCGATTGCAGTTGCTCTTCACTTCATATACTCCAAGCTTCCGAGAATATCCAAGACAGTCCTTGCTGTCGGAATACTCAGTATTGCCGTGTTCGGCGGGATCAATATCTCTATGATCTCATACATGCATGAACTCTACGTTGAGAGCGACAATACAGCTGCTGATGCCGAGATGCCTGTCATACCCTTAAGCAAGAATGGTTATAACGTCATCGTCATCATGCTTGACCGTTCCCTTGGAACACAGGTGCCTTATATATTTAACGAGAAGCCTGAATTAAAAGAGACTTTTGACGGCTTTACAGTCTATCCGAATACGATCTCATACGGTCCTTATACTCTGCTCGGATCGCCTGCGCTTTACGGCGGTTACGAATACACTCCTGAAGCGATCAATGCAAGAGACGACATGACTATCGAAGAGAAGCATAATGAAGCTCTCAGGGTAATGCCTGTGCTGTTCGGCGAAGAAGGCTACACGGTTACAGTATGCGACCCCTCACACGCAGGATTTAAGTGGACTCCGGATCTGTCTATCTACGACGACCACCCTGAATTCAACTGCTATAACACAGACGGAATGTTCAACTACTTCGAAGGAAGCAGTGATGACACAGCGCTCCTGACAGCTGCGAGAATCGGCGAGATCCGCAACCGCAATTTCTTCTTCTTCTCGCTTATGAAGATCTCTCCTCTGCTTTTGCAGGATACGATCTACGACGGCGGTCTGTACAACGAGTCCGTAAAAGCTACAGACGGTTCAGATAACTCCAATGCGGTAACTGCACTCGCACAGAGTGCTTACAGCATCTCTAAAAGTTCAGGCTACGATCTCGATTTTCTCAACGCATGTGCGGTCCTTGAGAACCTCCCTGAGATCACGGTTGTAAGCGAAGGTCCGGAGAATACATTCTTAATGATGGCTAATAAGACGGCTCATTCACCGTGCCTTCTCCAGGAACCTGATTATGTTCCCGCCATGACGGTCGATAACACGGCTTACGACACGGATATGGTCTCACGCTATACGATCGACGGCGTGACTATGGATATGAGTGACGTAAGCCAGGTCGCACACTATCAGGCGAACATGGCATCGTTCATAGAGCTCGGAAAATGGTTCGACTATATGCGTGAGCAGGGTGTCTACGATAACACAAGGATCATCATCGTTGCAGACCACGGAAGAGGCATAGACCAATTCGGCGTTTACTGCAACGACCTGAATATGGAATTCTTTACGCCTGCGTTACTGGTAAAAGATTTTGATGCCACGGGATTTACAATAAGCGAAGAGTTCATGACCAACGGTGATACTCCGACAATTGCGACGGCAGGCATCATCGAGGATCCCATTAATCCGTTCACCCATAATCCGATCAATTCAGATGCCAAGAACGGACCTCAGACAGTCTTCTTCTCAGAAGATTTTAACCCTAGTGACAACTACGGAAGATATGCGTTCCCGCCGGGATCATGGTATGTCTTCGACGGAACAGACCCGCTTGATCCGGACAACTGGGAATATTTAGGCAGCTGGTAAATATGAATATGGAAATGATCAAGTATCTGTACATAGATCCCGGCACGGGAGGAATGCTATTCACCATACTGTTTGGTATTTTCAGCGTGGCAGTATTCTCTCTGCGCGCCCTGATAATGAAGCTCAAGTTCGTCTCAGGCGTCGGTAAGAGTGCCAAGATGAGTAAGAACAAAATACCGATCGCAATTTATACAGACCACAAAAGATACTGGAATGTCTTCGAACCTTTCTTAGATGAGTTCGAGAAGAGAAAACAGAAAGTAGTCTATCTGACCGCCTCAAAAGATGACCCGGTATTCGATAAGAAATACGAATATATCCGCGCCGAATACTTAGGCGAAGGCAATAAATCTTTTACCAAGCTCAATCTGCTGAATGCTTATGTCGTAGTATCCACGACACCGAGCCTTGATGTCTTCCAGTGGAAGCGCTCGAAAAATGTTGATTACTACATTCATGTCCAGCATGGTGCAAACGATATCTCCATGTACCGTATGTTCGGTACTGACTTTTTTGACTCGATAATCCTGTCGGGACAGTATCAGGTAGACGAGATAAGATTGTTAGAGCAGATGCGCGGCATGAAGACCCGTGAGATGCCTGTATGCGGAATCCCGTACATGGATGAGATGAAAAAGAGGCTTGATGCCGCAGGACCCGTTCCTCCTCATGAACGAACAGTGCTTATGGCACCTTCGTGGGGTAAGAGCGGTATTCTCTCCAGATTCGGTGATGAACTGATCGATGCTCTTATCTCCACAGGATATAAGATCATCGTGCGTCCGCATCCCCAATCCTATGCAACGGAAAAAGAGATGCTGAATCACTTCATGACCAAATACAACGATCCTTCGAAGGTTGAATGGAACCATGACAATGACAACTTCGAAGTGTTGAGAAGATCTGATATCTTAATATCCGATTTCTCAGGAATCATTTTCGATTTCACACTGGTCTTCGACAAACCGTTGATCTACACTGACACGAATTACGATATCAGCCCTTACGATGCTTACTGGATCGATGAGATACCTTGGACATTCCAGACACTTCCTAAATTGGGAATGGTCCTTACCGAGGACAGCCTCGGCAGCATCAAGGAAATAATCGATACATGCATCGAGGATCCTTCATTCCAGCAGGGACGCGACAATGCGCGTGCCGAGACCTGGGTCCACATGGGTGAAGGCACGAAGAGATCTGTCGATTTCATCATGGAAAAATATAATGAAGTTCTCGCGAAGAAAGCCGCTGAAGAACGTGAAGCAAACAAGAATTCAAAGCAGAAGTCTAAGAAGAAAGCTGCTTTGAAGGTGAAGGGGGCGTAAGAAATGTCGATCTTCTCAATGCTTTACACGTTCATAATCTCACCGCTCGAGCTTCTCTTCGAAGTCATCTTCATGGTCGCAAACAAGATCATCGGCAACGAAGGCATATCGATAATATTCTTGAGCCTTGCCGTTAATGCACTCGTGCTGCCGCTTTATAAACGCGCAGACGAACTTCAGGCTGAAGAACGCGACATCCAGGCCAAGATGGCTCCTATGATCAAGCACATAAAGAAGACCTTCAAAGGTGATGAGCGCTTTATGATGCTCCAGACCTACTATCGTCACAATCACTACAAGCCGATCTACGCACTTAAGAGTTCCGTCTCTTTACTCCTGCAGATCCCGTTCTTCATCGCTGCTTATAACCTGCTCTCAGGAATGCAGAGCCTCCAGGGCATGCAGTTCGGATTCATCGCAGACTTAGGCAAAGAAGATGCAATGTTCACGATCGGCAGCTTCCCTATAAATGTTCTCCCGATCGCGATGACATTAATCAACATCATCTCGGGAATCATTTACACGAAGGGCCACCCTCTGAAGGCGAAGATCCAGGTCTATGGTCTTGCAGCAATCTTCCTCGTACTGCTCTACCACTCACCTGCAGGACTTGTTTTCTACTGGCTCCTCAATAACGTATTCTCACTTGTTAAGAACATCTTCTATAAGCTCAAGAACCCGAAGAAGGTATTGAACATTATCCTTGCTATCGTGGGAGCAGTCATACTCGTTCTTACGGTTATAAGACCTGATCTTGATATCAGACAGAAGGTTCTTCTCTCTATCGGATGCCTGCTCCTGGCGCTCCCTCTCGCATTGAGCAAAATCAAGCTTCCTCAGAAGCTTAAAACTTCACCCAAGAGTTCACTGATATTCTTCTCGGGTGCCGCTTTTATGGCCTGCTTTACGGGAATCTTCATCCCGGCAAGAGTAATCAATGCATCAGTATCGGAATTTACCGATGCAATACTGTTCACCAACCCCGTTACGTATATTGTTAATGCTTTTTTATTGGCAGCAGGCAGTTTCTTATTGTGGGGCGGCGTCTTCTACTTCTTCATGAGTGACAAGATGAAGTCTGTATTCTCAGAAGCAGTGCTGATCATTTGCGGCAGCGCCATAGCTGACTTCATGTTGTTTGGAACAAATCTGGGCAACATGTCTTCGGCTCTGAAATACGATCTGACGCCGAGCTTTAAAATATATGAATACCTGCTTAACTTTGCCGTTATTCTTGCAGTTGCAGCCTTATTCCATTTCATGTATTCAAGATTTCAGAAGATCAGCGGTGTCACCCTCTGCGTCGGTGTCTTCACTGTCGCAGGTCTCGGACTAATAAATACGGGATTTATTTCCAATATATATAAAGGTTATCTCGAAGAGTTTAAAGTAGAGGGCAGCGAAGAAGAACCCGCCATTACTCTCAGCAAAAACGGCAAGAATGTAATCGTTCTTATGCTCGACCGTTCCATGGGAACAGAGGTTCCTTATATCTTTAACGAGAAACCCGAACTTTTAGAACAATTTGACGGATTCACTTACTATCCGAACACGATATCTTATGGCGCATATACGATCTTCGGTTCGCCTGCTTTATACGGCGGATATGAATACACTCCGGAGAGGATCAACGCCAGGGAAACTGAGACCCTTGAGTCTAAACACGACGAAGCGCTAAACGTCATGCCTGTTCTGTTTGGCAGAGAAGGATATAACGTAACTATATTTGATCCTTCTATTGCTGGTCTGAAGTGGGTCCCTGATCTGTCCATTTATGATGAACACCCGGAATTCAATTGCTATAACGCTATCGGACACTTCAATTATTTCGAAGATGATTCAGCCACACTCAGTGCCTCGATCAGAATGAATGAGATACGCAACCGTAATTTCTTCTGCTTCTCCTTGATGAAGGTCTCTCCTCTCTTGATACAGGAGACGATCTATGACGGCGGCTTGTACAATGAATCTATCTCCGTTGCCAATACGGAAGACGGCTCATTAGGCGTCTCTTCGATCGTTCAGACAATGGACGGCATATCCAAGAGCTACGGTTATGATTCAGAGTTTTTGAAGTCGTATGCAGTTCTTATGAATCTTTCCAATATAACGACAATCAATGACAGTTCTGAGAACAATTTCCTGATGATGACAAATGATGCAACCCATTCACCCTGCCTTCTCCAGGAACCTGATTACGTTCCCGCGCTTAATGTCGACAACACAGCTTACGATACCGATATGGCTGCCCGTTATACGATCGACGGTAAGACGATGGAGATGACACAGGATTATCAGGTAACC
>JAILHX010000155.1 GCA_024695565.1 Saccharofermentans sp.
CTGACTTTGAAGGCTATAAGCAGGTAACTTTGAATGAAGTCAACGTTAAGCCTTCTCCGTCTGCAGATTCTTATGTATTCATCTTCGGTTCTACGATCAAACCGAATTCAAAGGAGAATGTCGTATATATCCTCGATCAGGAAGATGACGGCAACTCTTATATGTACATCTACTACAGTAAAGACTGAGGGTTCGGAGACTCTTAAGAAGTTTTTTAATTTGTAGTTGACATTAATGCAAATCTTTTTTATAATCAACGAGCGCTTGCAAAAGAGCGCGTGTGACGGAAGCTTAGCTCAGCTGGGAGAGCATCTGCCTTACAAGCAGAGGGTCACAGGTTCGAGCCCTGTAGTTTCCACCATTAAGGCGCAGTAGTTCAGCCTGGTTAGAACGCCAGCCTGTCACGCTGGAGGTCGAGGGTTCGAGCCCCTTCTGCGTCGCCACAAGGCCGGAGCCATCCGGTTCCGGCCTTGATTTTGCCCAGATAGCTCAGTCGGTAGAGCAGGGGACTGAAAATCCCCGTGTCACTGGTTCGATTCCGGTTCTGGGCACCAAAAGGTTGATTTTAAAGGCTTTCAGGGCTTTTGAGTCAACCTTTTTTTTGGCGTTTTTTAGCTTTGCCATAGGTTTTTCAGGTTCAGATCGCCCAAAGTGAGAGTTTGCTTATTATCCCCAACGTTTACGAAGAATTGTTTTTGCTCATGGCAATTTGTCGTAAGTTTTGTCGTAAGGACATTTATTTTCTGAAATCCCTCGGGTTCGATTGTTCCCGTGTTTGAACGGATGATATAATTTTTCTTGACAGACAGGAGGCTCTCTGTCGGAAAAATATGTCAGACTTAAAGAGTTATACTTGCGCGAGATGCGGCGCCGCCTTAAATGTAGATAAGTTACAGGGCCAGATGTCCTGTCCTTTTTGCGGCAACGAATTTGATTATATTGACTTCCATAGGGAAGAACTTATGCTTCAGGCTGAAAAGTGCCTTGCAAGAGGCGCTTACAAGCCTGCACGGGAAAAGTTCAGCAAGGTGCTTGAGAACGATCCTGCTGACATCGTTGCGTATAGAGGATTGATCTTATGTGCCGGCAGAGTCCGGTCCACAAAAGATCTTAAGGAACGCTATAGGCAGGCCGGCGGCAACCTCTATGCCATAAAAAGAATAGTTGCTTCTGCAAAAGAGAATGTCACGAAAGAAGATGCTGATTATCTTGATAAACTGGTCTGTTTGTTTGAGATCCACAATGCATATAAGAGTCTGAAAAAACGAAGAAAAGAGACTTACGATCTGGAGAGAATACGTGAACTGCAGTTGGAAGCAAAGAAAGAAACAGATGAAGTCCTTATCCATGTTTTGGTAATATCCATGTATGCGGTGCTGGCATTAGTATGCTGGATTGTTTTAGATGGAGAGGGGCTTTTCCGACCGTATCTTATAACTGCAATAATTGCTATTATCGCTTTGAATATTTTCCTGTTTGTGAGATTCAGGGTAAATGTCGTTAAGATCCCGGACAAATCAAGTTCTCTTACGGACAAACTGGAATATGTTGAAGATAAGCATCTTGAGTTCTTCGATGAAGTTCTGGAATACGAAGAGACCTTTAAGAACAGACCCCAAAAAACGGCGCCGGGAAGATCAACAGAAAAGAAGAGAGCTGAGCCTGAGATAACAGGAACTGTAATATGCTCCAAGTGCGGCGGAATGCTAAAGCTTAATGCCGCAGGGGAGCTCTACGAATGTAATTCCTGCGGTGTATCATACGGCAAATATCTTTTCTTCGGAGATCTTACGGCAAATGCCGTTAGGGCAATGAAGATGGGAGAGTTTGATGAAGCAGACCAGATCTTATCTCACAAGCTTATGCTGAATCCGAGAGACTTCGAGGCTTTGTTCGGAAGGTTCCTGTGTGCCGGTGAGTGGGAGTCCCTGAAAGATATCGACATAAACGACAATATGTTTATGTCACATGTAAGGAATCTTCCCGATAAGCTGAATGCGATCGAGATGAGTATATCCAAAGAAGACCAGCCTCTGTGGAAAGAGATCAGGGTGCTTTCTGACATTTTGGCAGAGTATTCGGTCAAACGGCGTGAATTCAACAGGGCTAATGCGAAATACTCGAGTGTTTGCGGCAAGCTGAATAACACTTATCTGATGCCGGAAGAAGTAACAGTCTGTAAGATACAGGAAAATGAGCTTTGGGAACAGATAACTTCAATTGAACGTGAATGTAAAGCTATCAAGGAAAGGCTTAACGAGACTGTTAAGGTTCTGACCGATGCTGAGAGCAAATGCATATTCTTCTGGAATGATCGTATCGAAAATCAGGCATTAGACGAACTAAAAGCTCCGGTATAATCCGGAGCTTTTGATATTCCGATTACAAATAATCAATTTAAGCATATAGACAGAACCGGTTTACAATTAGGGACGAAGCTAAGTATGAAGATCTCTGCTCTTACCCGGATGGTGAAAATGATCCATCTGGATTTTTGATCCCTTAATTATTAATATCTAATACTGCAGACCTATAACCGGAGGCGATCGTGCCTTCTTTTTGTAATTATCTAACACTTTTGTCCTATTTAGCGGTATTATTTATTGGTTCGAAAGGAATAAGGAGACTAATATGGAAAAAGCATTTACAAAGACTTGCGACGAAGTAATACAAGAACTCGGTACTGATGCGGTCAAAGGTCTTACACAGGACGAAGCGTCACTAAGGCTTGTCAAGTACGGTCCCAACTCTCTCGGTGAAGAGAAGAAGGTCCCCCTCTGGAAGAAATTCCTCGCTCAGTTCAAGGATGCGATGGTAATAATCCTCATAGCCGCAGCAGGTCTCTCTGCATTCATGGCAGTAAAGAGCGGCGGCGGATTCGCTGACTGGATCGACGTTATCGTCATCCTCGCGATCGTGATCCTCAACGCCATCTTAGGCGTATATCAGGAAGGCAAGGCAGATCAGGCGCTTGCCGCACTCAAGAAGATGAGCGCTCCCCAGGCCAAGGTCATCAGAGACGGCAACGTCATCATGACAGACTCCGGCAACCTCGTAATAGGAGACATAGTCGCTCTCGATGCAGGTGACTCCGTACCGGCAGATATCAGACTTATCGAGTCCAGCTCACTCAAGGCGGAAGAAGCATCTCTCACAGGTGAATCCGTATCCGTC
>JAILHX010000026.1 GCA_024695565.1 Saccharofermentans sp.
TGCTTTCCGCAACGATATCGAAGACGTCTCTTACGGCCTTCTTAACGGTTCTCGGAGTGATGTTATGAACTTTATTGTATTCCTGCTGTATAGCCCTTCTGCGGTTAGTCTCGGATACGGCGTTCATCATGGAATCCGTAACTTCATCTGCATAGAGGATAACTCTGCCGTGATCGTTCCTCGCGCATCGTCCGATGATCTGGATCAAGGATCTCTCGGATCGTAAGAATCCTTCCTTATCGGCATCCAGGATCATGAGGAGCGATACTTCAGGAAGATCGATACCCTCTCTTAAGAGATTGATACCGACGATTACGTCTATCTCGTCATTACGAAGCTGATTCAGGATCTGCATTCGCTCTACTGCCTTGATGTCAGAATGCAGATAAGTGACCCTGATATTCTCCTTCTTCAGGAATTCGGTCAGGTCTTCAGCCATACGCTTTGTAAGCGTCATTATAAGGCTCTTATCGCCTGTCTTCTTCTGCTCCTTGAGTTCTGCGAGAATGTCTTCGATCTGGCCCTCAACAGGACGTACAAAGATCTCAGGCTCCAAAAGACCCGTAGGCCTTATCATCTGCTCTACGATCTGCTCGCTGTGTTCCTTCTCATAATCTGCAGGTGTGGCACTGACAAAAACAGTCTGCCCCATACGCTGCTCAAACTCTGCGAACTTAAGAGGTCTGTTATCGAATGCCGACGGAAGTCTGAAGCCGTACTGAACGAGCATCTCCTTACGCGATCTGTCGCCGTTATACATGGCACCAACCTGAGGGATAGTCTGGTGTGACTCATCGATAAACAGCAGGAAATCATCCGGGAAGAAGTCCATCAAAGTGCATGGCGGTTCGCCTTCTTCTCTGCCCGCGATGTGCCTCGAGTAGTTCTCGATTCCCTTGCAGAAGCCGGTCTCCCTTAACATATCCACATCGTAACGCGTACGCTGCTCAAGACGGTATGCGGCGATCATGTCACCTGCTTCGCGCAGTTCCTTAAGACGGACCTCAAGTTCAGCCTCGATCCTGTCTATAGCCTTATTGAGCTTGGCCCTGCCGGTTGCATAGTGGGACGCCGGGAAAAGTTCGATATATTCTCTGGTAAATTCCGTTCTGCCTGTGATCGCATCAACGTAACTGATCTTCTCGATCTCATCTCCGAAGAAACTTAACCTCGTAAGCGTATGCTCGGAATCAGGAGTCCATATATCGATGATGTCGCCCTTACGCCTGAATGAGCCTCTCTGAAGGTCGAAATCATTACGCGTGTACTGCATGTTGATAAGTTGTCCCATGACAACATCCATCGGAACTTCAAGACCTGTCTCGAGCATCAGCGCGAGGGATAAGTAATCGTCCTTCTCACCGATACCGTAGATGCAGGAAACTGAAGCAACGATTATTACGTCGTCTCTGGTAAGAAGAGACTTGGTCGCTTCGTGACGCATACGGTCGATCTCGTCGTTGATCGAAGAATCCTTCTCAATATATGTGTCTGTGGCAGCGATATATGCCTCAGGCTGATAGTAATCGTAATAAGAGATAAAGTATTCGACGGCATTCTCAGGGAACAATTCCTTAAACTCCGCATAGAGCTGTCCCGCCAGAGTCTTGTTGTGAGCCAATACCAGTGTAGGTCTCTGGACACGCTCGATTATGTTGGCCATGGTGAAGGTCTTGCCCGAACCCGTAACGCCTAAGAGAGTCTGAGCCTTCTTCCCTTCCCTGATGCCCTGAACCAAACTGTCTATAGCTTCAGGCTGGTCACCCGAGGGCTTAAAATCTGATACCAGTTTAAACATAAATCGTGTCCTATGTGCCTTCGAAAACCATTACGGTTCAAATGTAAATCTTCTAAGGTAGATTCTAGAACGTTTGTTCTAACAAAGCAATAGAAAGGACGTGTCTTGTCCTCAAAACTGAACGGTTTCAAAGAGCTCCATTACACGTTCTCTGGTAGGAGGATTGGTTCCTTCAGTCTCAGCTTCGGCAGCACCCAGAGCCATGCAGAGCCTGAATGTCTCTTCAGAAGACATCCCCTCATCAGAAGCATATGCAAGACCCGCGGTCATGGCATCGCCGCATCCGGTGGAGCAATTGGCCTTAACGTCTAATGCTCTCGCGTAAGTTGCATCAAGATCACGGCTGGCATATACAGCTCCTACGCTTCCCATGGAGATGAGGCAGCGCGTAACTCCGCGCATGACGAGATCGCTTGCTTCGTATTTTGCACTGTCGACATCGTTATCGATGCCGAGTTCTTCGCAAGTGGGTTTTGCCGCATAAGGCTTCTCTTCAAGGCCTTCTGTAAGATATCTGTCCGAAGAATCGAGGATGATCTTAACGCCCTCCACTTCCTTGAAGCAGCTGATGAGATCAGCATATATCTCTGAAGGTGAACCGAGAGGCGGACGGCCTGAGATAACGATGATGTCGCCTGATGCGATCCTGGCACGGATCTTCTGCTTAAGCTCGTCAACTGCAGTCCTGTCATAGAGAGGTCCTTCGCCGTTGATATCAGTGGTAACTCCGTTCTCGCCTGATATCTTAACATTGATCCTGGTATCGTCAGAAGGATATCTGACGCTGATGACTTCAGCACCGATATCGTCCAGCATTTTAAGGAGCCTGTCACCTGTGTCTCCGCAGACGCCAATACAGATAACCGAGTCTTTTCCCATCACCTTGAGTGTCTTTGATACATTGATTCCCTTGCCGCCCGGATCTGTCCTGACGCCGTAAGATTTATTGACGCTTCCCGGCATAAGGCCGTCCTTAACGTGAAGACTGACATCAACTGCAGGATTAAGTGTAATAGTATAGATCATAATCTTAAGCCTTTCTCTTTAAGGTCTTTAAGTATTCCTTCTGTTTAGGGGTTATACGGTAGCTCTCAACGGCTTTCTGGATCGATTTGTTATGCGTCCATTTGTCGAGTTTCTGCTTCTCTATATAGGGTAATGCCGCTTCATACTGCTTGGCAAGTGCGGTTGCAAAATACCAGGCGGTCATCATGTTGACGTAGTATTCATCAGATCTTATTTTCGAGACCTTGGTAAGATATGAAGTCTTGAAATCCTCATCAAGGAAGTGCTCTAAAAGCATGCCGATACCAAATCTCTTAACATAAGTGTGATCTGAATCTATCCAGTTATCCACATATTCGAGCAGAAGATCCTTATTCTTTTTAAAGATCTTAGGCGACATCTGATCGCAGGTTGCCCAGTTATCAACATAGGGAAGAAACTTATCGACCAGCCGGATGCACTCTCCGGCATCCTTCATTCCGGAGAGGATAAAAGCGTGAAGCTGATTCTCTTCAAAAAATTTGTGCGGAAGATCATTTAAGAAATCTGATATATCGTCCCGCTTGGCAAGGTCCTTTGCCAGTGCACGGAGAGCAGGCGTTCTAACGCCGATGATAGAATCCGGATCAGCCGACGGGATCGTCTTTATCTGAAGATCCCTGTAACCGAGATCCTGAAGCCTGATCAGTTCAGAACGTATATCATCGGTAATCATGGCGATTATCAGAAGAACAGATACATTAATACCGCAACGGCTACACCGAGCACACTGCCGGCGCCAACCTGAAGAGGTGTGTGACCAAGGAGTTCCTTGAGTTTCTCTTCATTTGGGAGATCTGCACCTGTGATCTTCTCAAACATATCTGCCATGGCATTCAGCAGCTCTGCCTGCTTACCTGCCTGATATCGGACATTCATGGCATCGTGCATTACGACGATCGCAAGGATCATGGCTACAGCGAAGATCGCAGTGTTAAAGCCTTCGTAAAGACCTGTTGCAACTGCAACAGACATAACCGTAGCTGAGTGTCCGCTGGGCATACCGCCGTCGCCGAATAATCTCTCGATGCTGAATTTCTTCGTGAGGATAAGATTACTGATGCACTTGAACACCTGGGCAAAGAACCAGGATACGATACCGACGATTAAAATCTTGTTTGTAATAATCTGCAGAAGGAATTCCATACTATCCCTTTCATATTCCAAAAACTCGAGTATATTTTACTCTATCGCGCGCAAAAATAAATACTGTGAAAAAGGCTAAAACAAAAAGATGCCGCAGCGGTTAACTGCGGCATCTCTACAAACAAACTCAAAACTCAAGAAGCACGTATTGCGTAATCATCTTACATTGATGATGATACAAAAGCATTAAGGCAACATAAGGGAACAATTGTTAATAATCCGTTAATAAATCACCTGAATTATGAAGTTTAGTCAAAATAATCAAATTCAAGCTCGCAAACCTTAACGGTATCGCCCTCTTTTACCCCCATTTTCTTGAGTTCCTCAAATACGCCCTCGTTCTCGAGCGTTCTCTGGAAGAAATTGGTCGACTCGGTATCTTCGAAGTTTGTGGAGTTGAAGATCTTATTGATCCACTTGCCGGTAACTTCAAAATTGCCATCCTCATTGATGATGATGTCGAACTTTTTGCCTTCGTCAAATGTGTATACTCTCTCACCGCCTTCAGCGATATCGTGAAGTACCGTGGGAGGGAGCTTCGATACTGCCTCAGTGATCTTGTCAGCCAATTCGCTGACGCCGATCATTCCGGCGGCAGAGATGATGTAAACATCTTCATAGCCCATCTCTTTTACGGTCTTAACGAACTTCTCGGCATCTTCTTCGGATACGCCGTCGCACTTGTTGCCGACAACGATCTGAGGCCTCTGGGACAGTTCAAGACTGAATTCTTCAAGTTCTTTGTTGATCGTCTTAAAGTCCTCGATAGGATCTCTGCCGTCAGATGCAGACAGATCCACAACATGAACGAGAAGTCTGGTTCTCTCGATATGCCTTAAGAAGTCATGGCCTAAGCCTGCGCCTTCGTGAGCGTTCTCGATGATTCCGGGAATATCTGCGATGACATATGAGAAATCATCCTTGGTAACAACGCCCAATACCGGTTCCAATGTAGTGAACGGGTAATCTGCGATCTTCGGCTTTGCTCTTGTAAGGACAGAGAGCAGAGTGGATTTGCCGGCGTTGGGGAAACCTACAAGACCGCAGTCTGCAATAAGCTTAAGTTCGATATAGAGCTCGCGCTCCTCGCCGGGTGCACCGGGAGTAGCAAACTGGGGGGCCTGCCGTACAGAATTGGCATAGTGCATGTTGCCGAGACCGCCCTTGCCGCCTCTGGCGACAACGATCTTCTGGCCGGGCTCGGTAAGATCTGCGATGATGTCACCGCTCTCTGCATCTTTTACGACCGTACCTACGGGAACGCCGATTATAAGATCCTCACCGCGCTTGCCGTACATCTTCTTGCCCATACCCTTTGCACCGTTCTGGGCTACGAACTTATGCTTGAATCTGAAATTCTGAAGGCTCGTCAGATTCTGTGCCGCCTGCAGAACGACATTGCCGCCGTCTCCGCCGTCACCACCATCCGGTCCGCCGTTGGTAATGTACTTCTCAGTATGGAAACTGAGCGCGCCGTTACCACCGTCTCCGGCCTTAACATAAATCTTTGAATGATCTATAAACATCTGATTCTCCCTCAAAATCAAGAGCAGTCCAATCGCTGATATAGCGACAGACTGCTCTGCTTGGTTTTAACTCTATACCTAAATCAGGCTACAGGATAAACGCTAACCTGCTTCTTATCCTTGCCCATACGCTCATACTTGACCTTACCGTCAATCAAAGCGAAAAGTGTATCGTCAGATCCGATTCCTACGTTTGTTCCGGGATGGATCTTAGTACCACGCTGTCTGACAAGAATATTGCCGGCCAGAACTGACTGTCCGTCACCTTTCTTCGCTCCTAATCTCTTGGACTGGGACTCACGGCCGTTCTTGGTGGAACCCATTCCCTTCTTATGTGCG
>JAILHX010000034.1 GCA_024695565.1 Saccharofermentans sp.
GCTGCAACGATCTGGGGCATTGCTTTGCTGAGTCTGTTAAAGATGTAACCTCTGAACACTACCTCTTCGATGATGGGAACGAAGATGCAGTTGGCGAGGAGTGCCTGCCAGAACGGATAAGCTGTGAGCTTGGACATGCCGCTTGCGAGTTCGCCTGTAAGTTCTGCGGGGATGGGAAGGATTGTCATGATGAAGTTCAAGAATACCATTCCGCCGAGAGCGCCGATGACTGTGAGGATGATGTGCTTGGGTGAGACGGTCTTGATGTCTGTCTCTTTTGCAAGGCCCGACTTCTTGACCTTCTCGATGATGAAGTAAACTATGAGAGTTGCGATCGCGCCAAGGAGGAGGCAGATGCCCGTCATGGCTGCATTGTCTGATTGAAGAGCTGCCATAGCGGCGTCGCGGTCCATGCCTGCTGCGCCATATTCCCTGCCCTTAACGTAACCGACGATGGCGGATATGATGATCGTGACGAGGTTTGATGTGAGCAGATAAGTTAAAAAGTAAGCTAATGCTTTTCCGATCTGTGCTAATACCTTTTTCATAACGTGATAAGTCCTTTCTTCGTTTGACTGAGGCGATTGTAGCATCGGAAACAAGGCGCGGCCGCAAGTTGGAGTGAATGGTCGTTTTCCGGTCGTAAACGGAATATTGCAAACACCGGCAAGTTTTTTTAGAATTCAATACAGTTACTTCCTGCGGGGGCTCAAAAACCATGCGTATTGCGATCTGCGATGACGAAGAGATATACAGAGTAGAACTTAAGACTATCCTTGATAAACTGCTCATCAATGTCGATTACAACATCGATACTTTTGACGACGGCAGGCAGCTCATGGAGAGCTTCAATAAGGCACCCTACGACCTCGTGTTCCTTGATATCGAGATGCCTGCAGTTGACGGCATCACGCTCGCAAAGTCGATCAGGAGCAAGTCTGAGAACGTCTTCATCGTATTCCTCACAGGCCACATCGAATATGCGCTCGAAGGCTACGAAGTCAACGCGTTAAGATACCTCACCAAGCCCGTCGACATCGACAAGCTCAAAGAGGTCATCAGATACGTTCAGGAGAAGCAGGGCAGCGCGCGCCAGCTGATAATCAGAGAAGACGGCGAAGAGATCCTGATAGACATAGGCGACGTTATCTATATGGAATCCATGAACCAGAACGTCAGGATCGTATCGACGAGCGGCGAGCACATCATCAGATACAACATCGGCGACTTCGAAGAGCAGCTCAAAAACGACGGATTCTTCCGCATTCACAGGGGCTATCTGATATCGCTGTCGAAGGTTAAAAAACTCGTGAAGAACGACGTCATAATGGATAACGGCGAGACGCTTCCTGCGAGCCGCAGCAACTTAAAACCGCTCAAAGAAGCGCTCTATGCATATGTAGAAGGATCGGCTTTCTGATATGGATGAACCGCTTACCATTGTCGAGATAACCACAACCATACTGAACAACGCACAGATCATCCTGGCTTTGCTCATCGTTGTTATGGTAGCCGCATGTTTCCTCGGAAGATATGTCGTGCTGACAAAAAAGCTCGTTCTGTCGTCTCTGGGATTATTGCTGCTCGACGGAATATTAACTGTCGTTTTAAATCTTTTCTTCCAAAACATCGATGAAGAATATATCCTCATTATTCAGTACATAACATCTGCCTTGACATATGTTTACGGATTTGTTTTCTACCTCTTGGCATTCAAAGAAAAGAAGGTCGTAAGAGCGATAGAAGCCACTGTCTGCTTCTACGTTCTGACTCTTTATATCTCCACGTTCTCACAGCTTATCGTTGTATATGCTCTCGGCGGAACTGATGATATCGTGAATAAACTCTTTTTCCGGAATATAGGAGTAGGACCCGAGTGGCTGGCAATAATGGGGTTGTCATTTCTCATAACACTGGCACTCTTCCTCATTGTGTTCTTCGGCTTCTACAAACCGAAGAAATACTTTGTCATCGGAATCCCTTACAGGATTTTATTTGTCATTTGGACTGTTCTGTTCATTATTATTCCGTTCTTCCCTTCAGTAATACCGTCATCTGACATTACGATAGATTACAGATACCATATGATGAGCATAATGTTCGCCTTCGGTATCTTTATCTTGGGTCTCGCAGTTCCGGTCATCATGATCATCGCAACTGCCGAGAGATCGCTTAAGGAGAAGAACAAATCCCAGGAAGCATACCTCGCAGCCGAGCTCGAATACATCGGCCAGTACAAGAAGACACAGGTTGAGACGAAGGCTTTCCGTCACGACATCAAGAACAATCTTGCCATGACGCAGATGATGCTCGAATCAGGCCACACCGATGAAGCCAGAGAACACATCAGCGACATGCTGGGCAGGGTCAGCGCGCTGTCTCCAAAGTACGTCACGGGCGACGAGATGTTAGATCTCATCATCTCCATGAAGGCAGACAAAATGGACGAGATGAACATTAAGTTCACGCTTGACGGCGTCACCGACGGCGGTCTTAACATCAAGCCGATGGACATGTGCAGTGTTTTCGCGAACGCATTGGACAACGCCATCGAAGCAGCGTCCAAATGCGAAGATCCGTTCGTCACGTTCAACATCAAGAGGACCGACAAATTCTTCGTTATCAAGATCACGAATTCAGCTGCAAAGAAGATCGATGCCGGCAAGCTCTTAGCGACATCCGGTTACACTTCCAAATCCGATAAGGATCACCACGGCTTCGGCCTCATGAACGTAAGGCGCACCGTCGAAGATTACGACGGCATCCTGAAGGCCGAGTCTGAAGACAAGTCATTCACACTGTCGATAATGCTCCCGAGAAACAGGGGATGAATCTCTTGGCAATGCTTCCCTTGTGGCTTAATTCAGTCTTCACAGATGCACCCTCCTGCTTCATCAGAACTCTACAGCATCTACATCAGAGACAAATTTATTGATGAACCAGTTCTCATCCTCGTCCTGAACGAGTATGACGTAGAATGTTGCAGTCGTCTCACCTGCAAGTTCTGAATCTTCCGTTGTCTCCATCTCGACAGTTACTAAGTAATACCATCTGCCTTCTTTGAGTCTTCCGTTTTCAGTTTCCGTGATATTTGCCCAAATCATTCCGTTAACGTCGCCGTCATGGAAATAATCTTCAATACATGACTCCGTGCAGAATGCCTTCATTGCTTCGTAGTCGGATTCTGCGAAGGCTTCGAAAAACTGATCAAGCGTTGCTCTGGGAACAGAATCATCATATTTGTTGTAATCGTAGATCAGCTCTTCACCGTCATAGATCGTAATCGTTGCGATCTTCCCGCTGCTTCCAAAATAAACCGTAGCTTCCGATCCGTCATCAAGGATCCAATTGTAGTGTATTACCCCGGATCCTCCGAAGCTTGAGAATGGTCCGATCTCGTCAATCAGTTTGTCTAAGGTATAGTCTTTGTCAACGTTCTCAAAATAACTTTTGTCCAGATAAAAATCGCGGTAGCAGACAGTTTCTGCCTCGCCCTCGAGCTGGACTTCTGAAGAAGTAATTGCTGTCTCGGTCTCACCGGCTAGAACGAGTTCTGTAGTTGTCTCTCCCCCGAACATAGATCCGCATCCTGTCGCAAGCGTCGATGTTGCGAGCAGGACCGCAACAGCCATGTATGCGGGTGCTTTGGTGCCATGTTTCTGTTCGATCTTCATAAGTTTGTCTCCTCCCTAAGAGTCAGATGCCCTGCCCCTTTATCCCCTCAGATACCGCCATTATAGCAGATGGGGCTGAACGCTCTCCGTTTTCCGGGGTTTCTCATTAAATAAAAAAGATCCCCCTTGAAGGTCTATATCCTATATACAGACCAAAGGGGGATTTTGTTGCAGTAATTCTTATTCTTTTCGAGAACTTAGTACCAGTCCTTGTGTCTCTTGATGTAAATGGTCTTCATTATCTGCGCAAAGATCATGTAGATGATCATAAGGATAGCGAGCCAGAGCATGTAGCTGATGGGCATCGTCGGCAGGCTGAAGACCGCGGAGATTCCCGTGAAGCCGATGAGCAGCGTAACAACGATTATGGCGAGCGTTGAGAGCGTCAGCTGGATCGATGCCCTGTCGCCCACGAACGGGAGCTTCGGCGTTCTGATCGTGTGGATGACCATCGTCTGCGAGATGACGCCGAACATGAACCAGCCGCACTGGAAATATCCGGCCATGTCAGGATTGTTATATCCGTAGATGAACCACAGAACGAGGAAGCACAGGACGTCCAACACCGTGCTCAATAGTCCGAACGATACCATGAAGCCTCTGATGCCGCCTAAGTCCCACTTCTTCGGCTTCTCGATATACTGCGGTTCGACGTGGTCGAAAGGCATGCCGAGCTGGGCAAAATCGTTAAGAAGATTCTGGACGAGAATATGGATCGGAAGCATCGGCAGGAACGGCAGGAAGATGCTTGCGATAAGAACTGAGAACATGTTGCCGAAGTTGCCGCTTACGGACATCTTCAGATACTTGGACATGTTGGCGAATGTGCTTCTGCCTTCGACAACGCCCTCATCCAATACCATGAGGTCTTTCTCAAGGAGGATGATGTCGGCAACTTCTTTTGCGATGTCGACGGCGTTATCAACTGAGATTCCGATGTCTGCCTGCTTCAGCGGCAAGCTGTCGTTGATGCCGTCGCCCATGTAACCGACGGTGTGACCCTTGGACTGGAACATCTTGACCACGCGCTGCTTCTGGTAAGGAGAGAGCTTCGAGAAGATGTCGCACTTCTCGCACGCTTCTGCGAGTTCCTCATCACTCATGGCATCGACCTTGACACCCGTAAGTGTCATCTCGGTATTGATGCCGAGCCTGCCGCAGATGTTGATGGCAACGCCTTCGCTGTCACCCGTAAGTACTACAGTACGGACGCCGTTCTTCTTGAGCGCTGCGATAGCTGTGCCTGCAGATTCCTTCGGCGGATCCAAGAATCCGACGAAGCCGATCAATACCATGTCGCTCTCATCTTCGACACCGAAAACATCAACGCCGTGAACGTTATTTTTCTGGGCAACCGCGATGACACGGATGCCTTCCAGGTTATTCTCTTCTGCGATCTTCTTCGCATTGGCCTTGAGTTCATCAGTGATGTCTTTTACCTCGCCGTTGATCTCGATGAACGAGCAGATGGAGAGGATCTCTTCTACCGCACCCTTGGTTATGAGCTGGCGCTTGCCGTTCTTATCCTTGAGCACGACGCTCATGCGGCGGCGCGAGAAGTCGAAAGGGATCTCATCTTCTCTTGTGTATGTCTCCTTAAGATATGAGAGATCTTCCTTCTCCGCACGGTTGATGATGGCAACGTCCATGAGGTTCTTAAGACCTGTCTGGAAGTAGCTGTTGAGGAACGCATGTCTTAATACACGCTTGTCCTCGCGGCCGATAACATCCATGTATTTCTCTAAGATGATCTCATCCTGTGTGAGAGTACCCGTCTTATCCGTGCAGAAGATATCCATCTCGCCGAATGTCTGGATCGCACCGAGACGCTTAACGATAGTCTTCTTGCGGGACATGTTGATAGCGCCCCTCGCAAGCGAAGAGTTCATGATGACAGGCAGCATCTCCGGCATGATTCCTACTGCGATCGTGATGCCGAACATCAGGGACTGGAGCCATCCGCCCTGACCCTTGGTGATGAAGTTCGCGATGAAGATGACGGGCACAGTAACAAGCATGAACCTGATAAGGAGCTTGCTGACTGAATCAAGATTCTTCTCGAAAGCACTCTTCTCTTCATAAGAGTTAAGGCTCTTTGCCATGCTTCCGAAGTATGTGTCTCCGCCGGTCGTAAGGATGATCGCCTTGGCGCTTCCCGATACGATGTTGGATCCCATGAATCCGATGTTAGCAAGATCTGTTACGCCGACATTCGTATCTGCAGTAGTGAACTTCTCAACAGGATTGCTCTCGCCCGTGAGCTGTGACTGGTCGATAAACAGGTCCTTCGTCTCGATGAATCTGACGTCGCCGGGGATCATGTCGCCTGATGCGAGCTTAACAATGTCGCCCGGAACGATCTCCTCGATCTCTACCTCCATCTCAACGCCGTTTCTGATGACGTCGAGCTTGTTGGTGATCATGCCCTGAAGTTTCTTTGCAGCATTATTGGACTTCTCTTCCTGAATGAAAGATATCGTCGCAGAGATGATGATTACCGTAACGAGCATAGCGAACGTTACGACCGACGGCTCGTCAGACATGATTACATCTGTGATGAACGTGATGACCGCAACGATCAGAAGCACGATATTGAATGGGTTGATGATCGCATCCTTGATCCTCACGGCAAGATTCTTCTCGTTGCCGAAATCAATGATGTTCTTTCCGTACTCTTCGAGTCTGTCAGACACCTGAACCGGATCCAATCCTTCTTCGTCTGTTTTGTATTTCTCGAAAAGCGCCTGCTGCTCCATGCCGCTTAATTCTAGCAGCTTCTTCTCTACTTCGTCGCGGCGCTCATTGTTGACTTTCTTCTTCATTCCCTGATTCCTTTCGATGAATTTTAAAACAATCAGTGATTATTCTGTATAAGAACGCTCTCCGAATCAAGTAAAATCGTACGCCTGCCTAAATCCAAAATATGAGCAAAGTGTCAAAAATATTGTATAATTTATGGCATGGAATAAATTTTTTAGGGAGGGATAGACATGAAAACTATTACCAGATACATTGCAGGAATCCTGATCTCATCACTGACGCTCGGAATCGCAGGATGCTCTGCCAAAGCAGAAGTTTCCCATGACCGCGCATGTGAAGCATTCGACAAGTTCGGTGCCGAAGAGACCGATTTAGAGGACCTCATGAAGAGGATCTCACAGCGCAAAATACAGTGCGAAGGCGGTTACTATTACACAACGAATGACGAAGACGAAGCAAAAGACATAGTCGAGAACATTATCTTCCGCTTCAATGAGATCCCTGATCTGGAATATCAGGCATGCACTTATTTTGCAGCAACATCCGAAGAAGATGACAGCTTGGCATTGGTCTATGTCGTAACTTTCGATGACGAGGATGATGCGAAAGAACTCTTCAACAACACCGACTCCGATTTTTCTTTCGATGATAACTACGCTTCAGGCAAAGACTCAGGCATCGAATACTCAGTCCATCACGATGAAGACAGTATGTATGGCGTTTATCTGCAGGGCAATACCGCTCTCTACATAAGAGTCGTTGCTGATGAGACAGAAGGACTCAAGCCGTACGAAGGCATCATCAAAGACATGGGCCTTGTCTCACCTCTGGGCGTTTGATCAGACAGCCGCATGATCCCTCTATTAGTGATATACTATCGGATGTGTGTCTTTAAGGCACGACGATAATCAGGGGGGATTTCACATGAAAAAAGTAATCATTGTCGGAGCCGGTATCTCCGGAATGACTGCGGGAATCATTCTGCAGAATTCCGGTTTTGAGACCGAGATCTACGAGAAGAATGCCATCCCGGGCGGAGAGCTTACCGGCTGGAAGCGCGAGGGCATCTACATCGATAACTGCATCAACTATCTCATGTGCAGTAAGAAGGGCAGCGATATGAACGGGCTGTGGCGCGAGATCGGAATGCTCGATGACAGCGTAAAGATGTATTCGAAGGACAAGTTCTTCACATACAGAGGCGAAGGCGGAGAGATTACTTTCTGGAGAGATAAGGAGAGGACCAAGCGTGAGATGCTCGAACTCTCACCTGAAGACAAGGATGTTATCGAGAAGTTTTTCGAGAACGTGGTAAGAGCTGAAAGCATGATCATGCCTATCGACAAGCCGATGGACAAGATGGGCCCGAGAGACTTCATGAAGCTCGGCGACTTCGCAAAGAACGTTCCTGCAGCACAGAAGGCTTACAAGGGCGTCAGCGTTAAGGACCTCTCAGAGAGCTTCAAGAACCCCGTTCTGCAGGGCGCTGTTATGAACACTCACCCCGAGATGACACAGGCATATTCTTTCATCATGTCCTACGCAATGGTCACATCAGGCAGCGGCGACATTCCGGAAGGCGGCTCGCTTGCAGCAGCACTCAGGATCGCTGACAGATATAAGTCCGCGGGCGGCAAGCTCCACCTCGGCGCACCCGTAAAGAGCGTTAAGATCAACGGCAAGATCGCTGACGGAATCGTTCTTGAAGACGGCACAGAAGTCAATGCTGACTACGTCATCTGCGCAACAGATGCCAACCACACATTTACAAAGCTTCTTCCTGCAAGCTACATGCCGAAGAAGCTCAGGAAGTGCTTCGATGACAAGGATCACTTCTCGGTATTCTCCAAGTTCCACGCCGCATTCGTTATTGACGGCAAGACAAGCATCCCGATCGACACAACATACTGGGGCGTCGAAGGCTTTAAGGTCTGGGGCAGAGAACACAGCCACGTCGGCGTCATCAGCTACGACTACGATCCCACGATCGTGCCTGCAGACAAGACAGTCGTTCAGATGAAGATATTCCAGTACGGCAAGGAGATAGACAACTGGTTCGAGCTCGCTAAAGACCGCGAGAAGTATGAGGCCAAGAAGCTCGAGATCGCCCAGCAGATGCAGTCACTTATCGAGGAACAGTTCCCTGAGACAAAGGCCAGGATCCGTCTCCTCGACACATGGTCACCTGTCACATACGCCAATCACAACAACTCATACAGAGGCGCATACATGGCCTTCGTCGCTGACAAGGATACCAAGACGGTCACTACACCCGGCGTCATCAAGGGCCTCAAGAACGTATTCCTCTGCGGCCAGTGGCTCATGGGTTCAGGCGGACTTCCGCCGGCAACCGCCCAGGGCAAATATGCAGCATGGAGAATCTGCAAAAAAGAACGCGTTGAGTGCAAGTAAATTGAATTATTAAAGAGACCGTCTCATAAGAGGTAATTGCCGCTTGTGAGACGGTTTTCTTATGCCCGATTGATAAGAGGTTTTGCTTTAGTTGCCGGGAAACCGGGAAGCTCTTCAGCGGATGTTTATAGTTATCACAAACGGATTGATTTTTAAGATTAATGATAAAAATCCAAGTGGAATTTATCACTAACGACTTGTTTTCGCGGGCTAATGATAAAAACAACGTATGGGTTTATCATTTATTCCATTATTCTTCGGGGAAAATGATAAATACTTCGCCAAAATTATCATTTATGTCCGCTTTTTTTGGAGTTTTTGATAACTCACCTCGAAAAGCACTCTCCCAAGAACAAGGGCTGCCTCAAGCGAGACAGCCCGTTGCTTTATTCTTCCATGAACTCTTCCAGACAATTATCTGCGAAGTGCCAGACGCCGTAGAGACACAGCTTCGTGTTCTTCTCTGCGAGAGTTTTTGTATCGTCGTAGATCTTCTGCGCCGCAAGGCTCGCACCGCCCGTCGCGACTGCGAGACCGACCGTGCCGACTGCCTTTACGACCTTTGCTGCAGGGTCTTCCGCGGCCTGCGCAAGGATCGCGCCTAATGCATCGTTATACTCATCCTTGAATGCGATATAACGGTCGTTGTCCTTGATGTAGACGGTGTCAGCAGTGATGAGCGCGTAGCGCGGATTAATGCCGTAGCGGATGCCCCAACGCTCGTAGCGGATGTCCATGAAGCATGAGAGCGATTCGGTCTCCTTGATGGCGCCGACTATAAGGACCTTCGAATTAATGGGACCTGTCTTGCGCTTAACGTCCCAGGTCTTCTCCTCCCAGCACTCCAGGTCTTCGCTTGCAATGTTGCCGGAAGACACGAGTATCTTGCTGACATCTTCTACTGTCTGCTTATCCTTACCGATAACTATCAGTTTGTTCCCTGCCATAACTTTCTCCTTAGATCCCCTCTTTTATTCAGCCGACTCTTCTATTCAGCCGGAACTTTTATTCAGCCGACTCGTGCATCTGCGCGATCAAAGACTGGATGTCCTTCTGAATACGCTCGAGCTTAACGCACTTATCAGACCTGTCAGATCTCGTGCTTCGAAGATCTGAGATATTGTCCTCAACAGACTTGATCGACTGCTCCATCGGAATTACGATGCACTGTCTGATGTAATCGGAAGCGTAGTCTTCCAGGCCCTTTGCGGCCGTATTGAATTCGCTTCTGATGTTCTGGCGGTTGTTCTTCATGGCATCGAGCTTTAACTGCTCTTCGTAGTCTTCCTTGAACTGGAGAGCCATCTCAAGTCCGATTCCCACGATGCCGATGAATGAAGATACGCGGCCTGCCTTGCCTGCACCTTTTGCGATCGCGGTGCCCGCATTGACCGTATGAAGCGAGTTCTTGAGGAACTTCTGCGTGCTTCCGGTAAGGCCGATCGAATTGGCAGAAGGATCCGAGAGAGAAAGTACTTCATTGAATCCTGACTTCGCGAGAGTGCCTACCAGGAGGTCGCTCTGCTTCTCCAAGTCAGTTGCCGTAACGAATACTTTCTTGACCGTGTCAGGGAGATTGTCGTACTTATCTACGAGCCTGATCTTGAGGTTCTGGTTGAACTCAGTTGCTTCCATGTCAACGAAGCTCTGACCAAGCTCAAGGAAGCACGAATGCACGTGATCGTCAGCAGCGGTGCGGGTCTTTTCGATGAGTTCTTCAGCGCTCTTGCCGTACTGGCCGACGCTCTCTTCGAGTTCTTCCTTGGTGATGTTCGAATCGACCAGTGCAGCGGCATCAAGGCCCATTCCCCTGATCTGTGCAGAGGCATCAGAGAAGATGTCCTGAACTTCTCTCTGCATCCTGGATCTCGCATCGATCAGGAGGTGGCGCTGCTGCTTTAAGTTCTCTTCGAGCATGTCGATATCTGCATCCTCCGAACCCGGTGTCAGATCTGATATCGCCTTGTCGAGTTCGTTATCGAGCACATAGAGGTCCGTCGTGAGCTTGGATGTGAGAGCCTTCTCCTCAACGAACTGGTTGAGCGTCTCAATGAATTCCGCATAGCCGGATCTCGCGAGGAGCTCGTCAGCTAATTCGGGATCTTCCTCACGCTCTTCGAGACTATCAAGATAAGACTGGGCATCGAGGAATGACAGATGTAGCTGCTCGGGCGTGTAGGGCGAGAGAACGGGGCGCAGAGCCTCTCTTACGACTTCGTGCTGTTCGGGCGTGTTGCCTGCTGCCGCACGGTCCATCTTGTTGACAACGAGGATCATCTCGCCTGCCTTGTCCTTATCGATTGCAAGGCGTCTGAAGTGATCGGCCATATAAGAATCGAATAACTCATTTGTCACTACGAAAACCAGGATATCCGCAGACGCGATAGCCTTGTAGGATATCTCGTCGTGGTCAGGACGAAGAGACGTATGCACGCCGGGAGTGTCAACGATCTCAAGGCCGTTCCATTCGTAGGTGTGGGTCTCCTGGGTGGTGATTTTCGCGCCCGTGGCAACGGTATCGTCGCCGGTGATCATCTTGATGATCGACGATTTTCCTGCAGAATATTGCCCTGCGAAAACGATCCTGACGCGGTCGGACTTCTCCGACTCAAGGTTTCCCTCAACACCGGCCTCGGCCAGCGCACGGACGGCCTTATCCTTCAGCGCTTCTTTTGCACGTGACAATTCGGCAATCTCTAACATAGGACTATCCTCCAATCTTATATGGTACGATCTGCTCTAACAGACGTAATTTGTTATAAAGCCTGATATCTTTGTCGCCTGACTTGATTGTAACAATGTTACTTCCCTCGTCACACATGATATTCTCAGGTTCAACGAGGCCCCCCAGAACTTCTGACACAAACACCGGAGTCTCGGGCGTGGCGGTGACAAAACCGACGTCTTCCGATATGAGATCTGCGATCTTCGAACGGAATTCCTCTCCGACCGCGCCTTCTGATTCTTCGGAATACAATGTGCACACACCGGGGATTCTCGCCGCGGTGGTGATCCTCGAGATATAAGAAGAAGCCTGCTCCTGACCAAAGACCGCAGTCGCGATATTCTCCGTGAAGGTCATGTTAAGAGAACGGGTCTCGGAACGAAGATCGTCAGCTAACGCCGACTGGGTCTCTGCCAGTGAATTAATTACCGTCTCTATCTTGGTGAGCTCATTGATAACGAGGTCGACCTTGCCGGTGACGAGCCTTTTTAAGTTCTTCTCGAGCTGGGTCCAGATGTTGTCGCATGTGGCATTGACGGAATCAGTCAGTTCTTTCTCGAGGCGCGCGCGGGCCTTCGCGAGCCTGTCGCCATGCGATTCGAACAACAGGAGTCCCGCCTCGACCGTAAGGCTCACGCCCGCAACGATCCAGCCGACCGGACCGCAATTGATCCCCAATGCCGGAAGTATCAGCGCAGTCAGCGCTCCGCCCGTGCCCATAATGAGATTCGTCCACTTGACGATCTTCTTGACATCGATCAGGTCGGGCGTTAAGAAATTCCTCTCGAGCGAATCGACAGACACGTAATTGAGCTCGCTCGTCATCTCGCGGATCGCCTCTTCGACGAAGCCGTCAACTTCTGCTTCCATATCGTCTAAAAGCTCTCTGCATCTGCCTTCGATATCCTTGCTCTTAACTATCTTGCTCCACTCGATATCCGCCATCTTATCGTCGTAATGGTCTTCCGCAAATGATGCGATATCCGTGCGGAGCTCAGTCTTAAGGCGCATCATGAAGGACTCGATCCTCTTCTTGCCTTCCTTTACAAATATAGCCTTGCGCTTCTCAAGCGCATGCTTCTTGTCGGCAATGATCCTGCCCTGCGACTCGTTCATCCTGCTCTGCATGTCGAGCTCGGAAAGCGCCTCTATCATGGGGTTCGCGATGATGTCCGCGAACGTCTTGACCCTTATGTATTTGCCCCTGACCCGGACCTCTTCACAAATCAGCGACTTGAGATCATCAATGCGGCTTATCTTGCGCCAGAACTCAGCCTTCGCCTTTGTCTCTTCATCATCAGACTTCTCACACTTTACTGCTTCGTATGCTGCCTTGAGGTGCGCGAAAACAAACGGCACACCTGTCCAGTCCTGACCATATGGCTCCGCAAACTTACAAAACTGAGTCCTGATATCTTCTATTCTCTCTTCGTCAAAAGCCCTGTTCATGTCGCGCTCGACAAGCTTCATGCTCTTGCCGGCATCAACAGAAACCTTGACGTTCATTATTACTATCACGGGCTTGCCCAGATCCTTTACCTGCCTGAAGCAGTCCGCCTCAACCGCCTGCGGGGCATCATCCGTCAGCAGGAACACGATGAGATCCGCAGTCTTCGCCGCGTCAAACGCCAGTCTCGTATCCTCTTCGCCCTCGAAAGCGCCGATTCCCGGAACATCCGTGACTGCCAGTCCGTTCCACTCATAGCGCCTGATATCCCTCGTGGTCCTCTGCGCGCCCAATCCGATCGCAGATCCGTCGCCTTCCGTCAGCACTTCCATCAGCGTGGACTTGCCTGCCATCGTCCTTCCGAAAAGCGTCACCGAGAACTTATCCAGATCCCCTTCGAGCACCTGCAGATCTTCGGTAAAAGACATGCGCAGATCATCGACCGCACCCTGTATCCCGGACAACTGTTCTTCCAGCGTCTCGCCGATCCCGACGACCTCGCAGGGCGAAGTCTTATATTCTATTGCCGTCTCAGAGATCTTGTCTTCAGCCGACTGCAGAACACCGTCAAGCACAGCCTTCTCATCCGAAGCGAGCTTATACCCGCTCCTCGCCGCCTCATGGCATTCGGCTAAAGCTTTTGTAAGATCGGTATTGGTCATGAAATCCCCTGTGCGCTTACTTTTGCGCGTTTCTCGATCGAGTTTCTTTATCCTACAAAAGAATTATA
>JAILHX010000059.1 GCA_024695565.1 Saccharofermentans sp.
CTTCGATGCTAACCAGACAATGGTTTCCAAGATGGATGACGGTAACTCACTCGTTCAGGTTGTTTCCTGGTACGACAACGAGAATTCTTACACATCACAGATGGTAAGAACAATCAAGTACTTCGCAGAGCTCGGCTAATAACTGGCTTTAAGAAACTTATTACAGAGGCTGTCTCATACGAGGCAGCCTCTTTCATTTGCGATATTGAATTTGAATTAAGGGATTAAAGGCAGATCTCAACGACCGACACTTCGGGTACCGATAAGAACCTGAACGGCAACACTCCGCAGCCGAGCCCCCTCGATATAAACACTACCGTGCCGTCGATATCGTATACGCCCTGAACGACACCTTTCTTAGGGAGCTGGTCTTTGCTCCTTAAGATGTGGAATTCGATCCTGAACGGAAACTTCATCTGGCCGCCGTGAAGGTGTCCTGCGAGCATGAAGTCAGGCCTTTGCTCCGGCTCTATGTGGATCAGGGCATCCGGATCGTGAACGACCAGTATGACGGGATTATTTGCGTCACAATGGGGCATAGGAGGCCATTCGAGCTTTCTTGTACCACTATCGGGAATTCCGGCCAGAGACGCGGCTCTGCCCGTTCTGGGCGATACCAGAGGTATAACTTCGCCATCTAAACTGATAAAGCCCGTAGACAGGGAAGTATCTTCTATTCTTGCATCGTGATTTCCCGTAACTCCATAGTAAGGAATGCCCAGCTCCTTGCAGCAGGCGCTGACTTCCTGCAGATACCTGTAGCCCTTGGCTGCCCGGGAAGAACCGCTTATGAGGTCTCCTCCGAATATAACGGCATCAAGAGGCGCCTCCTGATGCATCCTGCGTATGGATTTACATACGCGTTTAGCCGTGACGGGGCACCACTCTGCGTGGATATCCGAGAAGAAAAAGAATCTGAAGTCGGGGTTATCTGCTGCTGCCTCAGGTATAAGGGGAAGTTTCTTTATATTAATATCATTATTATTTATTTTATTAGATTTCTTAAGGACCGCCCTGTCAGACTCTAAAAAGAATGGTTCAGCAAGGCACCAGAGAAGATACAGCACTATAAGGGCTGCCAGAGCTATTAAAAACGGATATATCTTCTCCATTATCAGGACAGTTCTCCTTTTTTCTTAATTATATAATATACACGCGTCAATCGTGTGTTATAATTCAAGCAATCAAATTTGTTTTTTGCAGGAGGAATTTAGGATGCCTAAGACAGAAATCACTTATGAGATCGTCAAAGAGATCGGTGTTCTTAAGGAGAACAAGTCCGGTTGGCAGCGTGAGCTTAATATTGTTAAGTGGAATAATGGTAAGCCGAAGCTCGACATCCGTGATTGGGGCCCGAACCATGAGAAGGTAGGCAAGGGTATTTCTCTTGATTTCGAAGAATACAATACTCTCAAGGCTTATCTTGAGGATGGTGACTTCACTTCTCTCGACGAGTAATAACCCGTCATCAGAACCAGTGATTTGATCTGAATACAGGAAGGCGCCGTTCATGGCGTCGTGATTCAGTATGAGAAGCGAAGAACGAGCCGGTATTATATCAATATTAATGCTTTTTTTGTGGGGGACTCTGATTGCAGAGCCCTTCCATATTTTTGCGCGGTATATTGCTGCAGGTGTCAGCTATGCCATGAAGGGCCTTGGAGCACCTGCCGTCGTTTCTTCCATTGCCTTATATATAATCACCGTTCTTGTGATACTGCTTCTACAGAAGGTAACTCAGACAAAGGTATGCATCTATATCCCGTGCATAATATCGACTCTTCTGATCTTACTGCTCGTATTCAAGAGCATAGTGGATTCATCGGTAAATGCGGTCGATGCTCTTTGTCTGGCGGTTCCTGCCGTGGTAGCGGTCGTTTTCTATCTGTTTAAGTTTAAGACAGGACTTAAATGGTTTGCCGATATCTATACTTATTCGCTTGCCATAGCACTTCTCAATTCACTTTTGTTCGTGCCTATAGCAAGACTTAACGGCGTGGTCGATATGATCCTCTATATAACCAACTATAATGACATGCTGATCACGGACAGCTTTGCCGGTCTTGCAGGAATACACGAGATCATCTGGGGAGTGTTCTTCACGGCATTTGCAGTATTCCCGATAATCTATCTTGCCACATCGAGCAGGAGGAAATGATATATGGAACAGATGGATCTGTTCTCTGCTTTGCAGAGTGATAATTCAGAACACGAAGAATATTTGGAGCTCGTAAAGAAGCTCAACCATTTTGCTGAACTCTACTATTCCAAGGACGAGCCTGAGATATCGGACTACGAGTACGATACCATGAACAACAGGCTCAAGCAGATAGAGAAGGAACACCCCGACTGGGTGGTTCCCGATTCTCCGTCTGTAAGAGTCGGATGGAAGGCAGAAAAAGGCGTTCTCGTTAAGCATAACGTTCCGATGTTGTCGCTTCAGGATGTTTTCGGGAAAGAAGACGTATATGAATTCGTCAACTCCATGATCGAAGAATTCGGCGACGAAGCAGAGTTCCTCGTTGAGACCAAGATCGACGGCCTGTCGATGGCGCTGCGTTATGAGGAGGGCGAGCTGAAGCTTGCTGTCACAAGAGGCGACGGCATCACCGAAGGCGAAGACGTTACCATGAACGCAAGGCAGATCCCTGACGTTGTGAGACAGATGAAAGAGCCCGTTCCCTATATTGAGATCAGAGGCGAAGTCTATATGACAAGGAAGGCCTTTGAGGCTGTTAATGCCAAGGCCGAGGAAGAAGGCACGAAGCCCTTTGCAAATCCCAGGAACTGTGCTGCGGGAACACTAAGGCAGATCGATACCAGGATTACCAGAGAACGCGGTCTGTCCCTGTTTATCTTCAATATCCAGGAGACGCGCGGAGTAACGTTCAATACGCATCTTGAAGGTTACGAATACCTTAAGCGCAACGGCGTTAAAGTAATCGAGAAATGCTTTAAGTGCAGGACCGCCGACGAAGTCTGGGACGCTATCACGAAGATCGGTGAGATGAGAGGCGATCTCGAATACGATATCGACGGAGCAGTCGTTAAGCTCAATAATCTGTCAGAGCGCGGCAAGCTCGGCAATACCATAAAGTTCCCGAGATGGGCAATCGCTTATAAGTATCCGCCGGAAGAGAAGGAGACCACACTTCTTGATGTCGAAGTAAACACGGGCAGAACGGGAAGAGTTACACCGGTTGCCATCTTCGAACCCGTCAGTCTCTGCGGTACTATGGTATCCCGTGCGACGCTTCATAATCAGGACTTTATCGATCAGTTAGGACTCGGAATAGGCGATACCATTGTCGTTTATAAGTCCGGCGAGATCATTCCCAAAGTTAAGGAAGTAAATACTAACAAGAGACCTGCCGGCTGGGCTCCTTATAAGATGCCCGACAGCTGCCCTGTGTGCGGTCATAAGCTTATAAGAGATGAGGGCGGCGTTGATCTTAAGTGCGTCAACATGCAGTGTCCCGGAACGCTCGTGAACCGTATCGTAAACTTCGTGTCCCGCGACTGCATGGATATTAAGGGCTTCGGCACTGAGTACATCAGGAAACTGACCGAAGAGAAATACATTAAGGATGTAGCCGATGTTTTCGAGCTCAAGGACAAAAGAGATGAACTTATCGAGGGCAAACTCTTAGGTCTCGAGAAGAATACGGATAAGCTTCTTGCTGCTATCGAGACAGCGAAAAGCGAGACTCCCGCAGACAAGGTCCTCGCAGGCCTCGGAATCCCGGGCGTAGGCAAGGCAACAGCAAAGGAGCTTATCAGGACATTCGGTTCCATCGATG
Organism: Saccharofermentans sp.; assembly: GCA_024695565.1. Next base: position 3,801 of record JAILHX010000059.1, read on the forward strand.
CGCTCGCAGAATCAGATAAGGAGTCGCTTATAGCCGTTCAGGATATCGGAGAAATATCCGCAGAAGGAATCTATAACTTCTTCCGCGACGAAGGCAATATGGAACTGATGGCAAGACTTAAAGCTCTCGGACTTAACTTTGCCAGAGCGGAAGGCGAAGCCGCAGGTACTGCTCTTACAGGTCTCACATTCTGTATAACGGGAACGCTCGAAGGAATGTCCAGAGGCGAAGCTGAGAGTCTTATCGAGAATAACGGCGGCAAGCCGGTATCTTCAGTATCAAAGAAGACATCTTATCTTCTTATGGGCGCAGATGCCGGATCCAAAGAACGCAAGGCCAGGGAATTGGGCGTGCCGATCATCAGCCTTGATGAACTTAAGGACATGATAACCAAAGGTTAAGTTTATGAATATCGAAGAAGAGAAGACCAAGATCAGAAAAGAGATAAAGAGAAGAAGATCAGAGCTCTCCCGGAAGATCCTGTCAGAAATAGATGCAGCGCTTCCGGAATTTATCGCCGCTATTGACGATGAAGAGTTAAGATCCGAACTTAAGAAGGCAAAGAGGATCGCTCTTTACAGGAGCATCAACGGCGAAGTCCCTGCAGATGGTCTTGCCGGGTATTTTATGGGCAGCGGCATCAAGTGCTGTTTCCCGAGATTAGAAAACGGCGTTATGGTCTTCTGCGATTGTGACAGTCTTAATGACTCCGAATTTGAAGTTTCTTCATATGGAATCAAGGAGCCCTTATCATCCAAGCCTGTGGTCGATCCTAAAGACATTGATGTTGTAGTGCTGCCTGCAGTTGCATATAATGAAGAAGGCACGAGACTTGGAATGGGTGGCGGATATTACGACCGTTTTATCGGCCCGCTCGCTAAGAAGCCTTATCTTCTCGGAATCTGCTATGAGTTCCAGATCTGCTCTGATCTGCCGGTGACAGATCACGACATAACAGCTGATTTCTTAGCGGTAATACCCGGCGAAGCATACGAGGAGTGACTTAATGCGTTATTTTATTGCGAATTTAGCCTTCCATGCAGTGATAACGATAGTATTCATCGTTCTTGCCTGCATCTTCACGGCACGCAACAGAAAGCGCAAAACGAAGCATGTAGTTACTTACTTTTTCCCGATCGCATTTACCGTTGTAGCTCTGGTTGATATCACCGTTTATATGGCGCCCAGACTGCTCGACATAAACTGTCTTGCCAACAACAATTACTATTACGACACCGGTACGGTGGAAAACATCGGGTTCCTCAAAAACTATTTTGTCATTGACGGCAACTATTACTATGTTAATCCTCTCAGAAACACTCTTGCTGAGGGTGATACCGTCAGAGTCAAGCACACACAGTATTCGGCTTATACTGTCGACTGGACTTTGATCACTGATACGGAAGAAGGCACCGGTACTTCAGTGACTGAAGAAACGGAATCCTGATAAAAAGTCCCAAAGCACCCCCAAAAGTCCCGATTTTCGACCCTGATTTTCATTTTGCTGCAATTTGCGTCCACAAGTGCCTTTTCTGCCTGTACACTGTCAGAAAAGGACGGAGGTGAACAAGATGGAGAACAGAATCATTAAGCGGGGCTCGGTGGAGATGTCTGTCGTATGCAGTGACTTAAGTCTGCTTGAGAGCATCAATAATCTTCTGCGCGACAAGGGAATCATTTCCATTGAGGATGACGACGGCGTCCTGCACTACATAGTTGACGGCAGGCGGGACAGGAAGGAAGCCGCCGGCAAGGTCACGACACTTAATCCGAACGGATCAGTTGCCGAACTTGCCAAGGAAGATGCATATATTGAATTGTGCGTCAGGACTGTCCTTAATGAATACGGATTCGATATGTCTCTTACAGGATCGGCACTTATCTTAAGGGCGGTAACAAATGCCTTCAGGAAGGGTATGCTGCTGCCGCCCACGATGAAGGCGATGTACTACGAGACAGGAAGAGCTCACGGCTTATCCTATGAGCAGTGTGAGCGTGATGTAAGGTATGCGATGAATAAGAGCAATCTCAAGAGCATGAGAGGCAGAGCTGCCATGAGATGCATATACGGCAGGGTGGAGAGAAGACTCGGATACAAGGATCCTCTGGAGTAAAAAAAGGCTCCGCATTTTAGCGGAGCCTTGGAAATACCAATTAAGTTAAGAATTACTTCTTCTTACCCTTCTTAGCGTTTACCTTATCCTTAAGGGACTTACCAGCCTTGAATGTAGGAACAGTAGAAGCAGCGATCTTGATCTTGTCGCCTGTAGCAGGGTTGCGGCCGCTTCTGGCAGCGAGCTTCTTTGTCTTGAATGTACCGAAGCCAACGAGAACAACCTTGTCGTTCTTTACGAGAGCACCTTCAATAGCACCGAGAGTAGCCTTGAGAGCTGCTTCTGCATCCTTCTTGCTAAGGCCAGCGCCAGCTGCGATCTTGTCAATAAGCTGTGACTTGTTCATATGGGTTTCCTCCTGTGTTAGCCGCTGAAAAGGCTTATTTTTATAGTAATTTCATTATTGATTTATGTTAAAACGTTGTCAAGATGTTTTCAGTCAGAAATACAATAAAATGTGTAAATTCATAGTGGTTTCACTTCAATCCCGGTGATGTTTCCCGATATGACAATATGACCGCCGGAACGATAGACCTGCAATTGATATTTTTCTCATTTAAATACAAGATTTATTCCTGCGGATAGTGTATGCTTGTAATGCAAAAAACCGAATGGAGGAATATATATGATCGTTACAAAAGATACAATTATCGGAGATGTTGTAATGCTGGACGAAGGCATCGCTCCTATCCTTATGGCATCCGGACTTCACTGCCTCGGCTGCGCCATGGCTTCAGGTGAGACAATTGAGGAAGCATGCATGGTTCACGGCATGGATTGTGATGCTCTCGTAGAAGAGATCAACAACTACTTCCAGTCCAAGGGCTGATCTGAGTCAGTAAGATTTCAAATCAAAGCGGCTGCCTTCGGGCAGCCGTTTCTATTGTATGCGTGTCTGCAAAATGTCTAACATTTAGCGGCCAAAAAGTTAGCTGAAAACTGAGATTTTGCGAAAAGCTAACATTTCGGCTAACTTTTTGATCCCAAAATGTTGGCTGAAAGTTAGCTTCCTCGAAAAGCTAACGTTTTTCCTGGACAAAAACTTAGACGCCGTTTGACGCACACGAATTTAATAAGAAGCGGCGAGAACGACTTCGAACTTTGTTCCTTCTCCGAGTTTGCTCGTTACGTTTATCTCTGCATCGTGCTTATCGCAGATGAGCTTAACGATCGCAAGTCCCAATCCCGTACCTTTGATATTAACGCCCGAGTTATGCGCTCTGTAGAAACGGTCGAAGATCCTCGGGATATCCTGCTCAGGGATACCGATACCGTTGTCTTCGACAGAGATGTGGATCTTCTGTGTGGCGATGTGTGATTTCTCACCGGTCCTCCATGCCTTGATGACGATGTTGGCTTCAGGCCCCGTGTAATTGATGGCGTTCGATATAAGGTTCTCGAAAACACGTGACAGCTTTTTGGGATCGGCCTTAACGATCAGGGAGTCACGGATGGGAAGGTCGAGCGAGAGATTCTTCTCCGTATCTTCCAAATCCATCGAGTACATCATGACGAGTTCGTCGAGCATCTCGGCGATGGATACGGAAGTGTACTGGAATTCGGATTCGCTGGACTCCATTCTGGTGAGTTCCATGATGTCTGATACGATCCTCTCCATCTGCTCGGATCTTCTGACGATGTTGCTTAAATACGAATTGCGCTGTTCGAGAGTGAAGTTGTCCTGTGCAGACAGCATCAGTTCCGCATAACCTCTGATGGCGGTGATAGGAGTCCTCAAGTCGTGGGATACGTTGCTCAGGACGTTCTTACGGGCAGCCTCGCCTTCTAAGAGCTTCTTGTTCGTCAGCACGAGGTCACGGTTGATCTCGGATATGAAGACGGTCTTCTCTCTTACCTGACGCTTAAGTACTGCAGCGTTTCTCTTGATCTCGCGCTGCTGATTAATATAAGAGATCACGAGTAATACTTCTGCCGAAATCGCGAAAACAGCAAAGAGGTTACTATATATAGGAATAATGGTTGCGACCATATTGTCGAGAAGTATGGCGATATAGAGAACGAAGAACATGAGGCTGTAGAGCAGTGCGAACAGGAGTGATTTCTGATTCTCTTTGTAATAGAAGAAGAGATCAATAAAAATGGAGAGCATAACTATTGCTACTGCATACATCAATGCAACGAACTCAGGCAGCAGCATGCCGAATGCAAGACTGCTGATGTAATAGACGATCACGAATAACAGTCCGACACCGGCTACGATGAAGTGACCGTTCTTCAGGAAGAAGAACTTTTCCTTCTGCTTGGAGCCGAAGAAGAACTGAGCGTTCTCAATAAAGCATGCAACTGAAGACAGGATTATCAGCAGATATCTTAGATCTGCACGAATGTGGCTGTTTACCGCCAGGAACCTCGCATCGTCCAGGTAATAGAACAGGATCGCAGCAAAGCTTATGAAGAATCCCGTGAACAGCCACTTGTTTTTTGATGATGAGAGGATGAGCTGTGATACAACGGCGATAGCAACGACCGACAATACAATAACGATAGCGAAGTGTCCGCCTGTTATAGCGGTGCGCGCGTCGTTTGCTGCAGCGGTACTGATGATCGGGTCAGATAAGATACCGGGGTTAGATACATTGGAAGCGCAGCCGATAACGATCACCAGATCGATCTTGCCTTCTTCATCCGGTAGGAGCGTGCAGTAATCGGCAAACGCATTCAGGTTGAAGACAGGCCAGTTGGCTCCGATCCTCTCCATGAGTTCGCCGTTGCAGTATACCCATGCCTCACCGTTGAATCTGTGGAAGGTGAGTGTGAGTGACCTGATGTCGGGATCGCACTCGAAGTGCCCGATGTATGCGGCACAGTAGCAATCGATATTATCTATGGTGGTGGCATGGTATTCAACACCATTCCCGGCATTGATCCAGTTAGGTGACCTGTTGTAATCGAACCATCCGCGCCAGGAGTCTGAGATGTTTATTCCTTCGAGATATGCTCTGTGATTCAACAGAGCAGAAGAAGGCCATTCCGAGACTTGACCGTCCCTGCTGTGTCCTCCTGCGGTATTAAGAGTCCATTTAACTGTGTCTGGTGTTACATTGGGAACGAATGTCCAGCCGCCGTTGATGTGGTCGCTGTAAATACCGCCCTTGGCCAGATTGTCGCTGAGAATTATCGCTCCGTCGTCAGATACTTCCTCAGGCGAATCGCTGGTGAAGGCAACACCTATCGTGATTATTCCTGCTATAACGAACATCAGGAGCAAAGCGAAGATGAAAGTGACCATAGTACCGCCGAAGGTCCTGTTGTGGTTATCAAGACCTGACAGCTTAAGACTTCCTAATCTGCTGTGCTTGTACTGTGCCATTTTTCCTCGAAAATTTAAGCGGGACTAATATTAGTCCCGCTGTTGATTCATACGTTTAAGCTTAATCAGAACTGTGTGTTCATGCTGTTTTTAACCGGCGGGTAAGCGAATGAATATCCGATGCCCCACTCAGTCTTAACGAATGTGATCTCAGGTGCGATCTTTTCCATCTTCTTTCTGAGGTAAGAGATGTTAACCATTACGAGGTGGTTGTCGCACGGAGAATCGTCGCCCCAAACGTGAGAATAGATCCTTGTGAAAGGAACGATGACATTAGGTGTCTCAGCCAGGAGGCAGAGGATGTCGAACTCACGGTTTGTAAGATGCAGAGGCTTCTCCTTGAGAGTAACCTCACGGGTCTTGATGTTGATGCGGAGCGGGGGATACTCTACGAGGAATCCTTCACTCTTCATGTTTCTCTTGATGTGGACATTGATTCTGAGACTCAGCTCAGGTAATGAGTAGGGCTTTGTGATGTAGTCGTCAGCGCCTACCTTGAATCCGTTGATAACGTCTTCCTGCTGATCCTTTGCTGTAAGGAAGATGATTGGGCAATCTGTAAATTCCTTGATCTTAGGTGCAAGATCAAATGCGCTTCCGTCAGGGAGCATTACATCCAATACGATGCAGGAAAAATTATGAAGCTTTATCTTCTCGAGTGCTTCTGCGCAAGAAGCTGCCGTAACAACATCATATCCTTCGCTCTCAAGAAAGTCGCGGTTGAGTACCAGGATGTCGCTGTCATCATCTACAAGAAATACTTTCTGCTTAGCCATTAAAATACCTCCCGTTTAATTAATTCTTTTAATAATCCAAATTTCGCGGTCATCGCCCCATATACCGATGACGCAGTTTTATATACTTGTGATTTTTTGATTTTTCACAACGATAGTATACAACACGTCAAAGTGTTTTTATATAGTTAAATGCAATAAGTTACAAATATTTTTAGACAAATAAAAGGCAAAACGGCGGAATAATAGAAAATATGTTCGTTTTGTGGTATTATTACCGCCATGAAGAGGATTATTTTTCACATCGATCAGAATTGCTATTTTGCATCGGTAGAGATGATATCCAGACCGGAACTCAGATCGGTTCCGATGGCTGTTGCAGGTGACGCGAAGGTCAGACACGGTATCATCTTAGCGAAGAATGAACCTGCAAAGAAATACGGTATCAAGACTGCCGAAGCCATCTGGCAGGCGAAGGCAAAATGCCCCGAACTCGTGCTTGTCGATGCTCATCACAAGAAGTACGAATTCTATTCGAAGAAGCTCCGCGAGATGTATTCGGAATACACGGACAAGGTCGAACCGTTCGGCCTCGATGAGTGCTGGCTCGACATGACCGGCATCGTATCTGATTACGATGAAGCAGAGGAGACCGCGCTCGAGATCAGGAACAGGGTCAGGGAAGAATTCAAGCTGACCTGTTCAGTAGGTATAAGCTTCAACAAGGTTTTCGCGAAGCTCGGAAGCGACTATAAAAAGCCTGATGCGACGACCGTATTCAGAGACGACAACTGGCAGGAGATAATATGGCCGATGCCTGTATCAGATCTCCTTTTTGTCGGAAGACATACAACGGACAAGCTCTCCAAGATCAATATAAAGACCATCGGAGATCTCGCCCGCGCTGACGGCGAATACATCAACCGGTATCTCGGCAAAGCGGGCGTACAGTTATGGGAATATGCGAACGGCTTAGACGATGCCCCCGTTGCAGAATCAGGCTATAAGAGGATTCCCAAATCTGTCGGCAATTCAACTACAACGGCTGAGGATATGACCTCTGACAGACAGATCGAGAGGACTCTTCACATGCTCTCCGAGAGCGTTGCCGAGCGTCTCCGTAAGCATGCGCTTAAGGGTACTGTTGTCCAGATCACGGTCAGGGACAGGGATCTTTGCATCTACGAGAAGCAGAAGATAATCTACAAGCCGACTGATGATGCCAGGGAGATTTACGCTGCCGCGAAGGAACTGTTCAGAGAGTCTTACGACTGGAACAAGGGCGTTCGGAGTATCGGTGTAAGGTGTACAAAACTGGTAGAATCAGATAGTGGAGAACAGCTGTCTTTATTTACCGAAGTGAAGGCCAGAGAGCGCGATGACAGGCTCAACAAAGCAATCGACGACATTAACAGCAGATATGGTTCCGGCGTTATTAAGAGTGCCGCCGAAGCGGAATCTGCATCGAAGGCAATTAAGGATGCAGGAATAGTAACGGATCCGTTCCATCCGGAGGATGATTTCTAGATGATCACTGCGAATAAGTATTTCAGGGAAACGTTCGGACATAAGATGTATAAGGCATCCGTATCTTTGAATGTGACCTGTCCCAACAGAGACGGCAGCAAAGGTGTTGGCGGATGCATCTTCTGTTCAGAAGGCGGTTCCGGTGAATTTGCCGCATGCGGCAGCAGCGGGATATCCGTATCGGATCAGATCAGGACAGCAATAGATAAGGTCAGTAAAAAAGCAGGAGATGCGGCCGGCTACATAGCTTATTTCCAGAGCTTTACCAATACGTATTGCAATCCCGGTTATCTTGCTCAGGTTCTATCTGAAGCATCAGACTGTGATGGAATAGAAGCGGTATCGGTTGCCACAAGACCTGACTGTTTAAGTGCTGAGATCTTAAGCGTGCTCGAAAACCAGGCGGCAAGAATGCCTCTGTTTGTTGAATTGGGACTCCAGACATCAAATGATGAGACGGCAAAGAAGATCAACCGCTGTTACGATACCATGGAATATGTTAAGGCAGTGAGCTCGCTCAAGTCGATCGGAGCTAACGTGATCACACATATCATCTTCGGACTTCCTGGTGAGACGAAGGACATGATGCTCGATACTGTAAGATTCTGTGTCGGTGCAGGAAGCGACGGATATAAGTTCACGTGCCTTTATGTGCTTGAGAATACGTTGCTAGAGAAACTCTGGAGAGAACACCAGGTTGAGATACTTGAGATGGAAGAGTATTTTGATATTGTAGAAGAGGCGCTAAAGATACTGCCTGAAGATGCAGTCGTTCACAGGTTTACGGGAGACGGTCCGAAGAAGATACTGCTCGCGCCTGAATGGACAAAGAATAAGAGACAGGTCGTCAACTACATTAACCGGAGGTTCGGCTTATGAAGAAGTATGTATTGCAGACGATGAATGCCGTACGCAAATATATTGACGATGAGATGAAGAATGCTCCGGAAGATAAGACCCTCAAGGTCTTATCCGAATTCGAGACCAAGATCGCTTATTTCCAGCACGAGAGACTTATCCATCTAATGGTCACTCTCGCATTTGCAAGTTTCCTTTTATTCGAGATATTTTCCCTGTTTATCCTTCCGCGTGAATTCCTGATCGCGGGGATCCTGCTGGTGCTTATATTTTTCGGCCTTACCATCGGTTATGTCATGCACTATTACTTCCTCGAGAACAGTGTTCAGAAGATGTATCACATGAGAGATGAGATAAGGTCATTCCTTGACGGTGACAAAGTCATTTAACGCCGTATCAGTTTGGTTTTTATATAGTTATGTGTTAAATTATTGCGGGAATGGAGGACATATATGCCTGTAATAGTTAAATACATACTTATCTTTTTTGTCTCAATGGTTCCGATCATCGAACTGCGTGGTGCGGTTCCGATCGGTATAGCATGGGGCTTGAATGAATATGTAACACTGGCTATATGCATTGTCGGCAATATGGTCCCGGTTCCTTTTATCTATCTTTTCGCAAGGAAGATCCTTGAATGGGGAAGCAGGCTTAAGCACGGCAGCGGACTTTTCAAGTGGATCCTTCAGAAAGGCGAGAAGGCAGGCAAGAAGCTTACTGCAAATTCCAAGAAGAGCGGTGCATTCATCGCCCTTATGCTCTTTGTCGGAATCCCGCTTCCCGGTACCGGCGCATGGACAGGGACCCTCGCCGCATCGATGCTCGACTTTGATTCCAAGAAGACCAGCATTGCTGTTATGTGCGGTGTTCTTATGGCCGGAACGATCATGTTTGTGATCAGTCTTCTTGCAAAAGTGGGCATTACTTCCGTTTTTGATCTGTTTCATTAATGTAATCCAAAATACATATAAATATAGCTTTTTGAGGGATTGCGCATAAAAACGCAACACTTTGATATGCGAAGTATTGTGCAAGTTACACAATCAAATGATTTTCATTTGGTATCTCTGCAATATTGCTAAGTGAGATGGCAGCATTTATTATTAGGCTAGTTCCAAGGAATGCGGAAGCGATAACTTCCAGATCCGAGGAAGACCGCCCGAAGCAATAGTCGAGCAGGCGCAGGGAAGAACCAGAGTTGTAAGAAGACTTGTGGCGAAGCCGAAGAAACGAAGTCGAGGTGTAATGACCGAAGGCGGATACGCAGTCCGAGATTAGGGAGCTGAGGGAGTGACGAGCGAGTGGTTGAAGGTGTCCTGGACATGCAAGCCACAGGTTGTAACAATTAGTTGATTCGGTATTCGGAACCGCGAGTAGGTGAGATGTCACCATCGACAGGAGAGAACCGATGCCGCAGCCGATGTTACACCGGTTCGTGCAAACCGAGTAGCCGATAGGGCTATCGAACTGTGGAGATCAGATCCGCGAGGTGATGAAGGAAGCAGACCTGAGTCGAATAGCGAAGTGTTCGGTGAATGGAGACATGATTGCACGGTGTGATTGACAGTTGCAGCAGATCGATTAGTTGTAACGATATCACAGGAAGCTCGGGTAGTTGGTTAGAAAGGGTCTTTTGGTAGGACGGGAGTACGAATGGAAGGTAAGCGTGAATGCGTAATCTTTCGGAAGTGAATCTAATTTGGTTCGTTGGAACAAATTAGATCCCGGTGATTCAGGTCACCGGGATTTTTCTTTGCTTTGTTATTTAATTGATTATTTTCGCTTCGGTATCTGCGCGATATAAGGAAGATTTCTTCCAATCTCATCGTGGTCTAACCCGTAACCTGCGAGCCACAGATCGTTGATCTCAAATCCGTAGTATTTGACAGGTATCGTCATGAGCAGTCTGTCAGGATTAAGAAGCATTGAGCAGAGCGTGATGTCTGCAGGCTTCTTCATCTCGAGATTCTGGATGATATAAGCGGTAGTAAGACCAGTCCTGATAACATCCTCTACAACGAGAACGTGCTTGCCGGTGATGTCGATATCGATGTCCTTGATGATGCGTACGACTCCGGTCTTGGAAGTAGTATCAGGTATATTGGAGAAGCCTATCATGTCGATCTTGACCGGAAGATCGATGGCTCTCGTAAGATCTGATAAGAAATAAAGCGCGCCCCTGATCACTCCGATAACGACAAGTTCCTTGCCCTCGTAGTCTTTGGTGATCTGTTCGCCGAGTTCCTTAACTCTGGCTCTGATGGTTTCTTCGCTGTAAATAACGCGCTCAGTACTAAGCGCCTCTTCAAGATTTGCCATTTAGTTTCCCTCCTGGCCTCCGTTGTTCGAACTGCCGAAGAGCTTCAAGCGGTCGAGCAGCTCATTGAAATCTTTCTTATATACGATGCGGATATTCGTTCCTGGATAAAGTTCCTTAACAAGGCGCATCTTTTTATTTTTCTTGGTTACATAACGCTGATCCATCGTCGTCAGTTCAAGATAGAGATTGAACTTTGGCAGATAGAAATCAGGGGATATGGCCATGGTAACATTACCCTCTGCATCCCACTCCACAGGGAAAGTTTTGGGTTCGTAGAGCCATTCGATATTGTAGAGGCTTAAGATCTTTGCGAATTCTTCTTCAGTCTCATTCTTAAAAGCTGCAGAGCGTGTCTGATGATCGATCGTCTTGTTGTGAGCGTTGGATTCTGCCAGTCTTACCTTGATGTCGTGCTTTCTGGCAAGCTCGACGATCGCATCGACACATTCATCGACACCTAATCTGTCAGTGTTAAGTATAAGATCGAACTGCTCGGGGGAAGTGATATCCTTGCCGTAAACGGTGCGGACAAACTTCTTGTGCTTACGGTCACCAATATTAAGAACTTCGGAAGCTTCATCGGTAGTGATGTGATATTTGCGGGCAATAGTATTTATCCTTGTGCTCTCGCTTGCGGTAACTCTAACGTGGATGGCGCCCGGGAAGCCTGCGAGCAGGACACTTCCGCCCATGCCGAGAATGATGAGATCCTTGTCTTTGGATTCGGATGCCATTACCCTGATCCTCTCAACCAGGATATCAGCATAGGTTCTGTTACTGCCGGGAAGGGTAGTCGCAAAAAACTTGGAACTCTCATTAAGTCTGGCCAGTAACCCGGGATTGATCTCGCCGTAGAAGTTCTCAAGAGCATACTTGCGCGAGATTACGGCCGTATCGAGGCGTGTTGCGAGGGCATCAGCAATCTCATCACCAAGACTGCCATTCTGTCTCGAGATAGTGATGATTGCCATAAAAACCCCCGAAAATCGACTGATAAACTAATTATACCCTAATAATTTTGTGCTCAAAGCGACAAAAATCGAAAAACTAGTAAAAAATCTTAATTTCTTGTTTGACTTTGAATACATGATTAGTTATAATCTTCCGTGCTTAAAGCAGTTGCCATCTTAGCTCAGTTGGTAGAGCAGCTGATTTGTAATCAGCAGGTCGTGGGTTCGAGTCCCACAAATGGCTCCAAGACCCAAACCCTTGAAAACATTGCGTTTCAAGGGTTTTTCTTTTTTAGTCTCGAGACCTCAAATAGGGCAAAAATCGCGAAAATGGTAACAATTTGGTAACACCTGCTGAAAAAACTTCTTTTTGTCAGGCGGACTGACGCCCTTTGAGGAATATCTCGAATTCTTCTCTCTTGATCCTTCTGTGAGATCCAATCCAGATGACAAAGGGGCATTCTTTGTCATTAGTAAGCTCTCTGATTCGGTTCATTCCTATTCCGAAAAGCTTTGATGCCTCTGTGACGCTCAAGAGTTTTTTCTCTTTTAGCTGGTTGAGGTCGACTTCTTTGGTCTCGTTATGTTTGGTGGTTTCT
>JAILHX010000079.1 GCA_024695565.1 Saccharofermentans sp.
ACTTTGAGTTCTACTTCCGATACCGCAAGATCATCCTTGTGAGCTGCAATCAACGGCTTGATACACTCATTAAGGAATGTATCAACCTGCTCAGGACATCTGCCGATGTAAAGCTTAGGATCTCTGAGTTTGATAAGTTCATCCAAAGTCATGCCGAATTTAGGATCAGTTGCGATCCTCTCTAAGAGATCATTAGGCTTACCTTCCTGCTTGACAACAGCACCTGCCTGCATGGAGAGCTGGCGGATCTCCTCGTGGAGTTCCTGACGGTTGCCGCCCTTCTTTGTTGCTTCCATCATGATGTTCTCAGTCATCATGAACGGGAGCTCGTCAAGAACGTGCTTCTCGATCATCTTGGGATAAACAACGAGACCGGAAACAACGTTGGCATAAATTCCGAGGATAGCGTCAACAGCAAGGAATGCCTCAGGAACTGAGATCCTCTTGTTTGCAGAGTCATCGAGCGTCCTCTCGAACCACTGCTCAGAAGATGTCATTGCAGGATTAAGAACGTCTGCAATTACATATCTGGAAAGAGATGCTATTCTCTCGGATCTCATAGGATTTCTCTTATAAGCCATGGCAGAAGATCCGATCTGGTTCTTCTCAAAGGGCTCTTCGATCTCCTTCAAGTGCTGAAGGAGTCTGATATCGTTAGAGAACTTGTGAGCGCTTTGCGCGATGGCCGCAAGTGCGGAAAGAACTGTGTAGTCGATCTTCCTGGAATAAGTCTGACCTGATACATAGTAGGATTCTTTAAATCCCATCTTCTCGCAGATCTTCTTATCGAGTTCAACGCACTTGGCGTGGTCTCCGTCGAAGAGATCGTAGAAAGATGCCTGAGTGCCTGTTGTACCCTTGCATCCAAGAAGCTTAAGTGATGCGATCGCATTCTCGACAGTCTCAAGATCGAATGCAAGATCCTGAAGCCAGAGTGTTGCTCTCTTACCTACTGTAACGAGCTGGGCAGGCTGGAAGTGAGTAAATCCGAGCGTAGGCATAGCCTTGTATTCGTCAGCAAAATCAGCAAGCTTAGCGATAACAACAACAAGTCTCTTCTTGATAAGCTCTAAAGCTTCTCTCATGATGATGATATCTGTGTTGTCACCGACATAGCATGATGTAGCACCAAGGTGGATGATCCTGTCAGCACCTGAACCTGCTACCTGCTTGCCGTAAGAATGAACATGAGCCATTACGTCATGACGGCGGATCTTCTCCTCCGCAGCAGCATCCTCATAATCGATATCATCCTTGTGAGCCTTGAGATCAGCGATCTGCTCATCAGTAATATCAAGGCCTAATTCTTTCTCAGATTCTGCTAATGCTATCCAAAGAAGTCTCCAGGTACGGAACTTCTTATCAGGTGAGAAGATGTACTGCATCTCACGGCTGGCATAGCGGGAGTTAAGCGGGCTCTCGTATGTATCTTTGCTCATTATTAAAGATCCTCCAACAATTTATCCACTGCTGTGATTTTAGCACAGATCGAGAGGATTCTGACGGCTTTCTCGATATCTTCTACCTCAGGAAAAGAAGGAGCAAGTCTGATGTTGGAATCAAGAGGGTCCTTGCCGTAAGGGAAGCTTGCACCTGCAGGTGTCAAAGCAACGCCGGCATCCTTGCACATTGAAACGACCTTTGTTGCAGTTCCTGGCATAGCATAGAAGCTTACGAAGTAACCGCCCTTAGGTTCAGTCCAGCGCCAGAGGCCGCTGTCTGTTCCGAGTTCTTCCTTAAGAACATTAATGCATGTCTCAAACTTCGGGCGAAGGATCTCAGCATGCTTCATCATGTGGGCATAAACCGCCTCACTATCAGGAAGGAATCTGGCATGAGCCAGCTGGTTTACCTTGTTTGTGCAGATAGCCTGGGCATTGAGGAACTTCTTAGCCCAAGTCACATTGTCCTTATTAGCTGCGAAGCAGGAGATTCCGCCGCCTGCAAATGTGATCTTGGAAGATGAAGCGAACTCATAGACTCTGTTAGCGTGTCCGTATGACTCACAAAGAGAGAGCATATCAGGGAGCTTGCCCCATTCGCTTCTGTCAGAAGAAAGATGGTGAACAACATAAGCATTATCCCAGAAGATCCTGAAATCAGGAGCAGCTGTCTCCATCCTGGCAAGTCTGTCGCAGACTTCTGCTGAGTAGACGACACCATCAGGATTGCTGTAGCAAGGAACACACCAGATACCCTTAACGGATTCATCCTTAACGAGTTCTTCAACAATGTCCATATCAGGACCGTTCTCAGTCATTGGAACTGTAACAAGCTCAAAGCCCATTGTCTCCGTTACTCTGAAGTGTCTGTCATAACCCGGAGCCGGGCAGAGCCACTTCTTTCCTTCTACCTGAGACCAGGGCTTAGGTGAATCAACCTCACCGAAGACCATTGCGCGCATGATCGCATCGTACATCTGATTCAAAGATGAGGAATTACCCATGAAGATATTGTCCTTATCGGTTCCCAGGATATCAGCAAAGATCTGTCTGATCTCCTCGATTCCGGGAGCGATACCATAGTTTCTTGTATCTTCGTTCTTGGAAGTCTTAAAGCCGTCCTTGAGTGTATCGTAAATATCGTTAGAGAGGTCAAGCTGCTTGGGAGACGGTTTTCCGCGTGTCATATCGAGCGTAAGATTAAGTGCCTTGCACTTCTCATAGCGTTCAACCAACTCACTTCTTAATGATGCGAGTTCCTCTTTTGTCATCTCACGGTAACCCTTCATGATGGCCGACCTTCCTTAAAATGAAATTTTGCAAATTCAATCTTGCATTTTTGGGATCGAGGTATCCCCCTCAAAACCTCAACAATTATAGTCTATTAAGTTATTAAAGCAATAAATAAAACTTGTCAAAATGGCATTTCGCGGCTCCGAAAATGCATTTTCAGATAAATTCGGCACTTTGCACATCAAAAAGGAACTATTTGGACTCCCAGTATATTACCCTGCTCATCATGAGTTACTCTTATCACCTCGAAGATCAGGTTCCTGTCATACAACTGCTCCTCTGCGACAAAGTATTCTGCTGTTCTCATGACCTTGTTTCTTTTCGAGTGGATAACAGATTCGACAGAATCCGGATATGGTCCTAAGTTAAGTCTCGTTCTTACCTCAAAGATGTATATCTCTTGATCTTTCTCGGCTATTACATCTATCTCACCCACGTTATGTACAGCATAATTTCTGGTAAGGATGGTAAAGCCCTGTGCTTCCAGCATCTTAACGGCAGCGTCTTCACCACGCCTGCCGATCATCTGTCTGAACTGTTTATAGTTACCGGATATCATGTTTTCTCCTTTGCTTTCATATCTCAAAAATCTCTGTTATATTATTAATTCTGTTGTTTTATATATTTTAGTGTCTTAAAATTACAATCAATGAAACTTAAGGGTTAGGGTATGGCTTCCGGAGTTCCTGACATTGTTGGTTTTTTTTATACTCTCGACGAATGTGTCGATTGTAACTTCAACGAGCAGTTCGCTAAGTATGCGGATTATCTGTCGATTGCAAAAATAGAAGACACCGTTTACATCAACAACAAACCCGTATCCAAAAATACCGATTACGTTTCCGACAACGTCGGCACCGAGTATTTTGAAGTAACTCTCGGAAACGAAGAGTCCGTTATTACGGTTATCAGATTCACATACAAGCAGTTCCCGCCCCAGCCTACGCCTGAACAGAAGAGTCTTGTCACATTATTCAAGAACAGCGTTGCCGGTCTTATCGCAGTTAAGCGTTTGAGCATCCAGTATGCATATCTATACAACTACGATATTGAGTTTGGCATGCCGAACATGAATTATCTCTTCTCAAAGTTCGAAGACATGATGCGTGACGGTATTGCCACCAAGTATTCAGTTGCATTCATTAACATCAAGCAGGTCAACATTCTCAATAAGTATTTCGGTTCCCGTTTTGCAGGAAGCGCCATCAAGGTATTTGCTTCAAAACTCAACACCTTCCCTAACAAGGACAAGGGCGAATTTGCAGTTCATGTCGGCGGAGACAACTTCGTAGTAGTTCTGACCACTCCCCGACTTCCTGAATTTGAGAGATTTATCTCCTCTGTTCCGGTTACTCTCACATACAGCAGCGACAAGTTCGAACACATCTTCAACTGCAGAGCAGGCATCACGACGATCAAGCCCAGCCACAGGATCGGCAATCAGATCATGGGCGAATGTTCGCTTGCCTTTGCTTATTCAAGGCAGAACAACATTGATATTGTTTACTACTCCGAAGAGATCAACGAGAAGAACAACAACAATACCGAGACTCTGACAAAGGCCCTCAACGATAACAAGTTCCTGATCTATTACCAGCCCGTTATCAATCTTGAGAACGGACCTACGATGTGCGCAGCCGAAGCTCTCGCACGCTGGCCTCAGGACGGTAAGATCCTTGCACCTCATGAGTTCATAACACTCGCTACAGACTCAGGCATCGTTACAAAGATCGACTTCTTCGTTCTTGAGAACGTCTGCCGCAATATCAAGTCATGGCAGTCACAGGGACTTAATGTTGTTCCTATCTCAGTTAACTTCTCAGGCAAAAACCTGATCAACTCTTCTATTGCCGATGACATTCTCGAAGTCATCGACAGATATAACGTTGACCACAAGCTGATCGGCATTGAATTCTCGGAACCTGATTTCACGCAGAGAATGCCCATTCTTAAGGCAGTTACCCACACACTGTCACAAGCAGGCATTATCGTCACTCTGGATAAATTCAGTACCGGCCAGTCAACGCTTACGATCCTTCATGATATGGATGCCAGCTACGTTAAGATCGATTCCAACAGATTCAACCCTGATGATCCGAAAGGCCGTATCATCGCAAACGAGATGATCAATCTCGCAGGCAATCTGGGTTACAAAGTCATATGTGAAGGCGTTGAATCACAGAGACAGTGCGACGATCTCGTCTCATGCGGCTGTTATCTCTTCCAGTCTTTCTTCTATGACAAGCCCCTCTCAGAGAGGTTCTTCTTAGACAGGCTCCAAAATCCTGTATACGAGCTCGAACCCGAACCCGAGGAACAGGAATAATCAATTGTTCAGAGCGTTAATTATAGTGTCTGCTATATAATGCATTCCTTTATCGCCGGGATGCAGTTCCACACCTTCGTGTTCAACAATATGTTCCTGTCCGTCTGAATCGTAAACGACTGCATTCTCACCGCACCGGTATTCGGGGTCATCCTTGATCTCATCCAGCGATAAGAATGTAACGCCTGTTCTTGCTGCTACAGCCTCTTTGATCTGCGATTTTGAATCTTTATCCCAAAAGTCATCTATAATCAGGATCCTCGCATTCGGGGCATTGAGCTTCACGTATTCTATAAGAGATTCAAAATCAGATTCAAACGTGCTCATATTGGTTACGTTCTCACTTAGCTGTATCGTAACAAGATCAAGTTCTGCGCTCAAATACGGATCAATGATGCTGTAGGTCTCCGCCCTGTCATAAGACTGGAACTCCCACTGGCTGTAATTAACAGCATAGCTTCCGACTTCACCATAAGTCTGCCTAAGATAGTCAGTTACAAGATGATAGTAATCATTCTCGGGTCTTGAAGCAGCCATGCCGCTATTAGTCCACCAATAATCAGATTCCCTGTGAATCGTTATACTGTTTCCTATCGCAAGATAATTGAATGCTATCTCAGAATACGAGACTCTGCCATGATGTTCATCTACTTCCTGCTTAAGGTCTTCGACCTGGCTCTCAAGTTCACTTTGAATCTGATTCAATTCATCATTCTGTCTGTTCAGTTCATCGTTTTGTGAATTCAGGGCATCGTTGGCATCCTGCAGATCTTCTATCTGATCTTCCCGGTCGTCTATAATGTCATTCAGAGTGTCATTTTGGCCTGTAAGATCATCCATCTGTTCTCTGTGGCTGTTCTCACGGATTACTAACATGATTGCCGCTGCCAAAGAGATTCCCAGTATCAGCACCGCGCTTACTATGATAACCGGTATTATCTTTCTGCTTTCCTTCTTATCCATCATTCACCTGATTATTTCCGCAACGATATAAAGATTATTATAATACCCCAAATGTGCTATTATTATTCGTATTCTAAATCAAAGAAGGTACTACTATGATTTCCAAGAAGATGATCAAGGCGCTTGAGGGCGGTTCCGAGATCCGCAAGATGTTTGAGGAAGGCGGAAGACTCAAGGCTATTTACGGTGCAGATAACGTTTATGACTTTTCTATCGGCAACCCCGACTTAGAGCCTCCGAAGGAAGTTTTCGACGCCCTTAAGGAATTGGCTGAAAATCCCACACCCGGAATGCACGGCTATATGCCCAATGCAGGTTATCCTTCAACAAGGACTATCGTTGCAGAGAAGCGCGGCAAGGAAGCAGGCATGGAGATCGGTCCTGATGCAGTCTGCATGACCGTCGGAGCAGCTTCTGCCATGAACGACGTGCTTCACTCCATTCTTGATGACGGAGACGAAGTAATACTGCTCGCTCCCTACTTCATGGAGTACAACAACTATGTCGCTAACCACAACGGCAAGATCGTTATCGTACAGACAGACGAGACATTCATGCCCGTTATCGCCGATATTGAGAAGGCTATCACAGAAAAGACAAAGGCGATCATATTCAATTCACCTAACAACCCTTCCGGCGTAGTCTACCCCGCCGAGCTCCTTACCGCGCTTAACGATATGCTCAAGAAGCAGGATCACACGATCTATGTGATCAGCGATGAGCCCTATATCGACCTGGCATACGACGGTGCTACCGTTCCCTGCGCGCTCAACTACATAGACAATCTCATCATCTGCTTCTCATGGAGTAAGTCACTCTCACTTCCCGGCGAGAGAATCGGATATACTCTCGTATCACCTAAGTGCGCTGACTTTGCCGAGCTTACAGGTGCAATCGTTCTTTCTAACAGAACTCTCGGAAGCGTAAACGCTCCTGCTATATGGCAGAAGGTCATCGAGAAGTCCATTAACGCCAAGGTTGACGTCGCTAACTATGAGAACCGCCGTAACCTCCTCTATTCCAACATCGTTGATGCAGGATTTGACGCAGTTAAGCCTAACGGAGCTCTTTATATCTTCATGAACACTCCAAAGGGCCTTGCTGACGACGAGTTCGCCGCGATCTGCGCAAAGCACAATCTCCTTCTCGTTAAGGGTTCCAGCTTCGCTCGTCCCGGTTACTGCAGACTTGCTTTCTGCGTATCTGAGACTTCCATCAGGAATTCGAGAAAGGCTTTCTTTGCTATCGCAGAGGAACTCGGCATCAGCCACAAAGCAGAACTGTAATTGCCATATAATTGAAGGATCAGAGGGCGGTCTTCAGATTTGGAGGCAGCCCTCTTCTTTCATCCTCTCTTAATCCTTCTTCTCCTGACCTCAAATACGATCACAAGACCTGCGCTGCCCAAAGCGATAAACGCTGTACCAAGCCATACAATATCGTTATTGGCCACGTCTCCCAATGTCGGAACGGTAGTTACCTCAAGGCTCTGATCCTTGTTATCGGGCTCTTCATGAGAAAGAACGATAATGTCCTCCGACTGGGAGTTCTGCTCAGTCTCTTCATCTGTAGCTTTGTCATAGATGTTCTCATAAACTACTACGACATCTCCTTCATTAAGATCTGTTGCCCTGAAATTAATTGAAACCTCTACGGTACCGCTCTCTTCCTCAGGTACGAATTCCTGAAGCGATACTACCTCCCTGCCGCCGTTCGTTACGCTGGTCCCGTCTTCTAAATTAAGCGTTGCTCTTGCATAGTAGACTTCTCCGGGCACCAGTCCTTCATAGCTTACGTTATCCACGATAGTAACCGTAGATTCGCTTAAGAAGGTCTTATATCCGAAGCTTGTTTCCGCATATGTCGTACACGAAGGGCGTCCTAAAGTCTGGTCCAGATCGTCTATATCTTCATGAACTGCAATATCCTTATCACTGTCTTCTGCCCTTAATCTTTCAAATACGACAAGTTCAACATCTTCAAGCGTTACCTTAACACCGGTAAATGAGACTGTTACTGTGCCGGAAGATGTTTCAGCTTCAAAAAACAATTCTTCCACATAAGTATTTCCTTCTTCATCCTCGTAGATCTTACCCGTGGACTTATCCATAAGTGTCCCCGTAACGACATATGTATCACCGGGCACTAAACCTTCGTAACTGACTTCATCATTAATACCAACGGTATCTGACAGAGCCAGTACGCTTGTTCCTGTCTCGGAATCACTTGCGGAAGTTGATATCGATGGTGCCAGTATCGTTATGGTCTGGTCTTCGTCTTCGAGATCTTCATGCACTGCAATAGTCTTGCCCCTGAAGGTCATGGTCTCAAAGCAGACTATATCCACAGAGTCCCTGCCTTCTGCAAATGCGTTCTCAAAAAGGTACACACTGTCTATAACAAACGGCACTTCAACAACCCCGCTGGAATCAGTTGCGTAGAATTCCACTTCAACTTCATAAGGATCGCCTTCCATGTCAGTTATCAGATCACCTGTAGTCTTATCTACCAGGGTTCCTGTAACTTCATATACGTAGCCGGCAACAAGATCCTCGTAACAGACATAATCAGTTATC
The DNA here is from genome assembly GCA_024695565.1 of Saccharofermentans sp. The sequence goes on from JAILHX010000079.1 coordinate 8,601, forward strand.
TCAACGTTCCTGCCGCACCAGATATCGTGTGATGAATCAGTGCTTGTAAGTTCTGTGCGGATATCAGGCGTAACGTCTATTCTGTTATAGACAGATACTTCAATTACCCTGTTATCGTCTTCTCCTGTGATAAGAATGGTTCTGGAAGGCCCTTCTGTACCGTCATCCCAAACCGGAGAATAGATGGGCTTTGTATCTTCATCAATCCTGTACCAGCCTTCAGGCAGACGGGTAAAGTCAAGGTAACCGCTGCTGTCAGTAACACCGTAGTTTATCCTCGTGCTCTGCCAGTCGGGCGTATCAGCCTTGCCGCCGTAATAAACTTCAAAACCGACTGAATCAACGTATCCGTCTTCAGAGGTCTTGGTAACTGCAATAGCTGTCTCTCCTCTGTCGTTTGTTACATTAACTGTTAACAGCTCTTCTCCTATGGTGATCTTCTTATACCACTTACCGTCATTGCCGTCTTCGAACCCTTCAGGGATCTTATATGTGTATTCATCTGATGTCGCACCATAGTATCTCGAAGGAACGATCTCAGCTATCACATATTCGCCGGAAGGAAGTGTGAATTCAGAGAGCCTGCTTGAGCTTCCGGTCTCCCACATGACTATTCCGTCTGTACCGGACTTGCCTCTTGCGAGGAGGATTGTTTTCGAATCATTCCAGAGCTCGAAATCAAATCCGTCACGGGTATCATCGTCATCAGATATGAACTTAACGGCCTTGATACTTCCCGCAGACATATTGTTCTCGGCACTGAACGAATAGGTATTAAGATACTCAACTGTATCCGTAGTAAACGTATATGAATACGTCGTATCGCCTAGCTTAGTCCAGCCTTCCGTATCGTTGGACACCGGGTAATCCATAGTGTTTCCGTCAACGCACTTAAAAGGTTCGGGTCTGTTAAATGTCTCTGTTAATGTATAAGTCGTTCCGTACTTTAGAGGGAACGAATAAGAATCCCATAATCTGTCATAGGCATCGTACCAGTTCCAGCCGCCATATGTGTATTTGAATGTTGCAACAGTTGTTGATCCTTCCTGAACAGTGATAACAGTAGATGTGATATCAAGACCTGTTGTCGTCGACTTGGACAAGGACAGCGAGCTGGCATCACTGAACTGCGAATAACTGTTAGCGATAACGACTGCTTCAGATCCGTATCTGTAAGAATACGAATAATCGGTATCTGAATACATGACGGCACCGTCAGATCGGACGATCCAATACTCAAGAACGCCTGTACTGCCGTTAAGCCCGGAAAGTCTTACTGTAACCATATAGACATTAGGATCGGTAAACTGATAGTAATCAGGTACAGTGCCGCCTGAATCTGCAAGACTCATGAAATTTCCGTTGGGAAGCGTCATTCCCGTAGGACAGGATGTCTCAAGGACGTAGAACGTTGTCTCATATATCTGCGACTGCAGGTCTGATACCGGGATCTGCATCATCTGCCAGTAGTAATCGCCCCCGCTTAAGCCATAGTAATCAGCATAGATACCGTTGCCGTCATCATCTCTTAATTCACCTATCTTGGCGGTAAGAGAAGGATCGCTGTAGAAAGAGAATACTGCTCCCTGATAACTGTTGCCTGAAGTGTCAGTCTTATCCAGATAGAAGCCTACATAAGGTGTATCGAACGGCTCAACTGCCTTAAGTCCCATAAAGCCTGTAAAGCTTCCTTTTCCTGCTTCTGCAGAACTGTCTGCCAAGGGCTTCTTACAGAAATATCCCATAGATGAACTTCCGGTCCAGTGCATGGGAACTCCGTTCTCAATCCCTGCATAGATCGTTATATGCTGGGCATTTGAGCTGTCGTTATCGTCATTCCACCACATGATCATGTCGCCGGGCTGAAATCCGTATGTATCTATGATGTAGATCCACTCATCGCTCTGGATACCGTATATTCCGTTGAAGTCAAATCCGGCAAAGTGATTCTCAGTGGGAGTTACGACCTTTGCATAAAGAATACCGTTGGTAAAGCTAGTCCTAATACCTGCGTAACCGGGCCTGTAGAATCCGTAGTAATCAGGATTGCCTCCACCCGAGAACGATATCGTCTTATTACCATAAGAACCTGATGTTGAGTTGATAGTGGCAGACCCCAAAGCTACTGCATAAGCAAGGCTTACCGAGCCTGCACAGTCAAGTCCGTCCCATCCTGCTCCGCCCCAGACGTAGTTGACTCCGTCCATCTGGGCGCATGCTGCGAGCACGGCATCACGGAAATCCTGAGCGGATGTATACCCCGTGCCTCTGGCATCAATTTCTGATACCAGAGAATTGCTGCTCATGATATCAGCTTCAACTTTGCCGGGTTCAATAATAAACGGCAGCGCGCATACCGCAACCGCTGCCGCCACAAAGCTTGCAATGAACCTTGCTTTGTATTCAGTTATAAGCTCAATCACGATACTTCCTCCTGCTCCACCTGATTAAGAGAACCGTCGACAATGCTGTAGAGATATATGTTGTCTGACAGCCTGTCTGTGGCTCTCACATGTTCATTGTTAGTCTCCCTGACAAGGTTGATCAGCTTGGACCGCTCGCTGAATACGTCAGTAGAGAGAACCACGAGGTCATGAACCGAAGACGGCAGGATATAACAGTCAGTACCTATCTTCTTAACGACTTTGCCGATGACTTCACTGTAAAGCAGAGCATTGGCACCGAAGAATTCATACTTGTTGCTGATTACGAAAACCTGTTCTTTTACAGGGACTGCATTAATCTCGGGGAACGTCTTATCGATATCTTTCTGGTCGGCTCCCCACTTCTTCATCATGCGCACCATGGTCTTCTCGATCCTCTCACTCTTAAACGGGAATATCTTCTTGGTGTTTTTCTTCGCCAGTGAATAGAGCGTATCCTCCGTGAGGTCTTCTGCCCTTGCTATGTCATGTGTGATAAGGAAACCCGACACGCCATCCTTATCGACGTTCAGAACGACCCTGTAGACGATCGTCAGATCCATGAACTTCCTGTGAGGACAAAGAGCGATCATCTCTGAATTCTGCTCGGTATTAACGATCTGGAAAACGATCTTATCCTTAAGCTCGGCAAAATCGATCTTCATCACCTCTTCGGGAATGTACTTGAGCGACTCCTCGAGATAGATCACCTGATCTGCCATTACCTTCTCGAACGAATCACAGTTCTTATACTGCTCATACATACGCTCCATATAAAAGGTCGGACTGCAAAAAGACCCCTTGTGTTCCTTGGGCTTCAATACCACGCCCGTAAGGCATGTGTTGACCTTGGGAACTCTTCTGAGCTCGATCTCACAGTTTGAATACGGATCAGGCATGTAGTCCAAGAACTCCTTCAAAACCCGCTTCTTAAAACTCTCGTAATTCATCATGTTCTTCTTCCTCCGTAATAAATATTGGCAACAAAAAACGCACCCTCAAAAAAGAGGATGCGTTTATTCATTTGCAGTTTAAGTCTATTAGGATTTGAAGTCTCATTCAAGATAGAAAAGTCTCATTTTTTGCACCCTAAATTGCAAATGTTGTGACCACAAGAAGGAGTCCTTCCCTGATAGATACAGTAATATCAGTGCTTTCAGGGTCCGGATGATTTGAAAATGAAAATGAAGAGCCGCATGTCAGCTCAGCGTTTTCGAGCGCATAATAAAGACCTCTTGTCGTAACGCCCTTAACGGGACTCGAAAAATCACAAGGGATAAGCGATACTGCGGCATTCCCGTTATACCCGGAAACATCAGCAGTTATACTGTCTTCACCAAACAGAGGATAGCAATAAGTAACGCCGTCCGTGATATATATGTTCCTGCCTTCTGACTTCATCTTCAGGACGATTCCGATATTTGCAATGACGTGATCTATCCTTCCTGCCAAAGGGCAGATCAGGACAATGTCGCCTTCTTCTGCCTTTCCCAGCGCTATCTCGGTATCGGTCCAGTCTTTCTCAACAGGATATGTCTCAAAGAAAATGTTATTGGACTTAATGAACTCAAGACCTTCATCCGTAACTGAATCCATATCGCCTACGATAAGATCCGGAACGATATTAAACTTCGCGAAATAATCAGCCGCAGAGTCGCACCCGATGATGACACGGTCTTCAGCAGATCCTGATAAGCTTCTGATGACACCTGCCGCCTGATCAGGCAGCGGACCGCCTGTTACGATGATGTACAGCATCTCTTAAGATCTTGAACCGCTTTGGCGGGATCTTCTGCGCGGAAAACGCTGCTGCCTGCGACAAAGAGTCTTGCGCCTGCATCGTAAATGCTCTTGATGTTATCGGCAGTAACGCCGCCGTCAACAGAGATAACGGTATCAGCATTCTGCTCGCCTATTGCTTTCTTAAGCTTTGCGATCCTCTCATATGAAGATTCGAGATAACCCTGGCCGCCGAATCCCGGATAAACAGTCATGATGAGAATGATATCGACCTTGCCGATATAAGGGAAAACCTTCTCAATGGGAGTATCGGGATGAACAGAGATTCCTACGCTCTTGCCGTAAGATCTGATCTCGGCGATAAGGCTCTCGGGATGCTCGGCGCATTCCAGGTGGAATGTGATATTGTCTGAACCTGCATCGGCAAAAGCTCTTATGAACTTGCCGGGATTAGTGATCATGAGGTGCGTATAAAACTTGATGTCAGTATACTTGCGGATAGATTCGATAACGGGAATGCCAAATGAGATATTGTTTACATAATGCCCGTCCATGACATCGATATGAAGATATTCGGCGTCCTTCTCGATTGCCTGTATATCTCTCATCAAGTAACCGAAATCTGCTGCCAGAATGGAAGGTGCTATCTCAACTGTATCTCTCATGATCTTCTCCTGATCTTGTAATTATTCCTATTATCGTAAAGCTCCGTGTAAAAGCTTACATATCTGTCAAACCTGCCCTGATCGATCCTGCCTTCAGCAAGCGCGCTTCTTACGACACAGCCGTCTTCTTTGCGGTGCGAACAGTCATCGAACCTGCAGCCTGTTGCAATAGACCCAATCTCGGGATATCCGGTAAGGACTTCCCTGTAATCGACACCCTGCTCCTCTAACGAGAGCGATGTGAACCCTGGTGTGTCGCAGATGAATCCGTCAAAGAATTCATGAAGCTCAACGTGTCTCGTCGTATGCCTGCCGCGCTTGATCTTCGAACTTACTTCGCCGGTCTCCATAACATCGAATCCCAGCAAAGAGTTGCAGAGTGTGCTCTTGCCGACTCCGGAAGGACCTGCAAAAGCGGCAATTCCATCACCTATTATATCCTTAAGATCACTTTTGGTAAGGGGCTTTTCAGGGGAAGATATGCGAACTTCAAATCCTGCCTTCGTATAAACTGAAAAAAGCCTCTCGCCGTCATCTTCACTTAGGTCGCCCTTGGTAAAAATAATGACGGGCCTGATCCCGTTAAGATTGCACAGGAGCAGCATCTTATCGAGGAGCGTGAGATCCGGTGCGGGATCTGTAACCGAGAATGTGAGGAGCATAATGGACAGATTAGCAACAGGAGGCCTTGCTATAAAGCTTTTCCTCTCATCGATATCATTAATGACATACTCGACATCAGGATCGCCTGAAGGAACGATGGTGACCTTATCACCTATCGCAGGCTTAATGCCCTTAAGCCTGAACGCACCTCTGGCAGCACACTGTGCTGACTGCGTTTTATTATACTTGCAAAAGCGAACGGTGTAGACACCGCCTACACCCTTCGTTATTACTCCGCGAAAAGCTTGCTCTTCTGCCATTGATATCAGCCGTTAACCGGGTTGAGGTGCATCACCGCCGCCGGGATTATCACCACCGCCATCGGTATTCTCAGAGGATTCAGGCGGCGGAGGCGGAGGAGCTTCCGTCGGAGTCGGAACCGGTGTAGGCGTTGCCGTAGGTATAGGTGTCGCCGTCGGTATCGGAGTAGGCGTTGCAGTCGGTATCGGTGTTGCCGTCGGCAGCGGAGCGAATACAGCCGTGAACTGAGTGCTCTCCTTAACTACGAATGTATATGTGTTCGAATATGCTACTACGTTGCCGTAAGCGTCGAGCCAGCAATCGAATACGAATCCGCTTGCAGGTGTAGCAGTAAGAGTTACCTGTGTGTTGAGCTCATACTGTCCGCCGCCGGTTACCGTACCGCTTCCGCTTACAGTTACCTTTACCTCAGCCTGAGGAGGTGTAGGTGTAGGCGTACCGCCGTTGTTGTAGTCTTCACGCGTTCCGACATAGAGTTTGACTGTGGACTTTCTTGCGACAGTAGTTCCTGATACAGGGTCAGTAAGGATTACTACCTGCTGGTCTTCAGGAAGTGACAGAACTTCAGCAGAGCCCTCAACCGTATAGTTAAGGCTGCTGTCTTCAAGGATAGTCTTAGCCTCGTATACTGAGTATCCGACAACATTAGGAACAACGCTTGAGGAAGGCTCGATTGCATATATGATTATTACCGTCTCGCCTCTTAACAGCTGTGTATTTGCTTCAGGTTCAGTCCTGATGACGACGCCCGTTTCATAATCGTCAGAAGGCTCAGGTCTTAAGGACGGTTCAAGACCCAGGTTTCTGATCGATGTATAAGCGTCATCGTAGTTAGCTCCCGCATAATCCTGCAGGATAATGGATTCATCTCTGGAAGACACCGTGATTACAAGGTTCTGGAGTCTGCTCTCAGTAGAGATAACCATGCCTGCAGCGATGCTCTGGTCGATAACGATACCGGGTTCATAAGCATCGGTAACCTGATATGTAACTGTGTAGAAGACATTCGCGGTCTCAAGCTTCTTAATGACTTCGTCCGCTGTAAGACCCACATAGTTCTCGACTTCGTAATCGGTATTCTCCTCAATCTGCGTGGCATTGCCGACTGCCTTGATGACCAGGACGCCGATACCGATCAGGACGCCGACGATAACAACGATGATGAGTGCGAGCAGAATGTTATCCCTGAATCTGGAGATCCTTCTGGATTCTGCGCTCTTCTCGATCTCAGAGATCTTCTCATATTCAGGATCCTGTCTGAAAGAGATATTTGTGTCTGTATTGGTATTCTTCTCGGGAACGTTGGTGATGACACCGTAAACGCCGTTAGGATCTACGAGTAACGAATCAAGCTCGGTTACGAGCTGACGCATCGTCTGGTAACGTCTCTCGGGGCTCTTCTGCATACACTTTGCAATGATGGAATCAAGACCCTTCGGGATACCCTGCATGAGCGATGAAGCTACCGGAGGTGTCTCCTGCAGGTGCTTAACGGCAATTGCGACATTGGAATCACCGTCGAAAGGAAGTCTTCCCGTTACCATCTCGAAAAGCGATACACCTAATGAATAGATATCTGACTGGGGACCTACATTGCCGCCTCTTGCCTGCTCAGGTGAGAAATAGTGAACAGAACCCATCTGAACGCCTGTCATGGTGATAGTTGTTGAAGATGCGGCACGCGCGATGCCGAAGTCCGTGATTTTCGCAACCCTGTCACGGGAAATAAGGATATTCTGAGGCTTGATGTCTCTGTGAACGATACCATTCTGGTGCGCGTAATCAAGCGCAAGTCCGATCTGGATAACGATCGGAACGGCATTGCGCCAGTCTAAGTGTCCGTTCTGGTTGATGAGGTCCTTGACCGTAATACCCTCGATATATTCCTGAACGATATATCGGAAGTTGCCTTCGTGACCTACGCCGAATACCTTAACGATGTTGGCGTGATTAAGTGATGCTACTGACTTGGCTTCCGTATCAAACCTTCTGATGAAGTCCTCGTCTGATGAGAACTCAGGCTTCAAGATCTTGATAGCGACGTTAACGCCGGTATTCATATCGATTCCAAGATAAACGTTAGCCATACCGCCTGAGCCGATAAGCTTGACGATCCTGTATTTATTCGCAAATATCATGCCCTCAGGGCCGTGAACCTGATTTGCCATATTTCCCCCTATAATTCAGCGGCAGGCTCTGCCTTGCCAATTGTAACCGTTATATTGTCTGCGCTTTTTCCGTCCAGCGCCTGCTTGATCAGCTTCTCGCAGATTCCCGCAAGGTTATTGCGTTCCTGTGAGCAGGCCTTGAACTGTTCGTTGCTCATGAAGGAATAGAGTCCGTCTGAGCACAGGAAGACCAGATCACCGTAACTTATATTATAACTGTAAATATCAGGATTGAGATACTGGTTCTCTCCGAGCACTTTGAACAACTTATTCCTGCCGGGATGGACTTTTGCTTCTTCTTCTGTTATCTGACCATGCTTTAAGAGCCTTCCTGTCTCATTGTGATCTTCAGTAAGCTTGATAAGTTCGGAGCCGTGCAGAAGATAGCCTCTCGTATCTCCTATATGTGCGATCGTAAGTTCAGTACCCTTAAGGATAGCGACCGTAAGAGTCGTGCACATTCCGATACGCTCCCTGTGATCGATGCAGTCCTTTAATATCTTAATGTTTGCCTTGTTAAAGACAGTTTTGAGATATCCCGGAAGAGCTTCTTTGTCCGTAACAAAAGGAAGAGTATCCTTAAGAACGTCCATAACGGAATCTACGGCAATTTGACTCGCGATCTCACCGCATGCCTCGCCGCCGACACCGTCTGCCACAGCCATGCAAAGACTGTTTCCTACCTGTTCGTAAGCGAAGCTGTCCTCATTCATGTCCCTGACAGGACCTTTTTCAGATAAACCGTAAGCTAACATTCCGATCCCTCTATAGTTCCCCTTCGAAGCTGTCCGCAGGCAGCCATGATGTCTGACCCCATCTCTCTTCTGATCGTCGCGTTTATTCCGCCCGATGTAAGGATATCCCTGAACTGCTTGACTTTATTGGGCGAAGCAGACTGGAATACCGTTCCCGGAACCTTGTTTGCAGATATGAGATTTACATGATAAAGCCCGCCCTTTAATAGTTTTACGAGTTCTCTCGCGCACTCCGGGGTGTCGTTTACTCCTGCAAAGAGACTGTATTCAAAAGTGATCCTTCTGCTCGTCTTCTCCGTATATTCCCTGCACGCTCTCATGAGCTGCTCGATGGAATAAGCCTTGGCAACGGGCATGAGCTTTTTTCTCAATTCATCGTCAGGTGCATGAAGTGATATGGACAGGTTGACCTGCAGACCTTCTCTCGTGAATTCTTCGATCTTGGGAACAAGTCCGCATGTTGACAGCGTGATGTGTCTCGCACCGAGATTAAGTCCCTCAGGATCGTTCGCGAGCTTAATGAATCCCATTACGTTATCGTAGTTATCGAAAGGCTCTCCGATGCCCATGATCACAACACTTCTGACCCTCTCACCCAATAACTTCTGGGTAACAGCAACTTGAGCTAGGATCTCGCCTGATGTAAGCGATCTGCCGAAAGCGATCTTGGCAGAAGCGCAGAAAGCGCAGCCCATCTTGCATCCTGCCTGCGAAGATACGCAGACGGAGATACCGGGCTTGTACCTCATCGCAACAGTCTCGATGATGTTGCCGTCAAAAAGTGCATAAACGAACTTCTCGGTTCCGTCTATCTTCGATACCAGGTGCTGTTTTAATTCGAATCCGCCGAAAATAAAATCTTCTTCAAGCATGGACCTTACATTCTTCGGCACATTTGTCATGTCGTCAGTCGAGACTGCTCCTGAAGAGAGCCAGCCGTAGATCTGACCGGCTCTGTATTTAGGAACGGCGCGTTCTTCGCACCATTTAGTCAGATCATTAAGTGTCAGGTCAAGGCAGAACTTATCTCTCAAGATTCCTCATCCTTTCTGTCACGCTCCATACGGCAGATAAAGAAGCCTTCGCACTTATCAAGGTGGGGGAGCAGAGTGATCATGCCGTTTGCGGCGTTCTTTGCACGCTCGTCATCCATATATATATCTTCCGGAAGAAGCTTATCGATCGGGACCGTATGAAATCTCTTGTGTTCAGCTAAGAATCTTACGACCTGATCCTCATTCTCGTCTTTATTAAGGGTGCAGGTACAGTAAACAAGCGTACCGCCCGGACGCACCATCTTCGCAGCATGATCAAGGATCGAATACTGCAGGGGGATCAGTTCGTTTAACTCATCGTAGGTGAACTTTTCCCTTATATCGGGCTTTCTTCCGAGAAGACCTAAGCCGCTGCACGGAACGTCGCATAAAACGATATCATATGTCTTCCTGGAATTCTTGTCGTCTTTATTGATTTTCGAGGCATCCGCACAAAGAGTCACGACAGATGTAAGACCTAATCTTGCGCAGTTATCCCTTACGAGTTTAAGCCTTGATTCATTGACGTCAACAGATACTATCTTAAGGTCATCGCGGCACATCTGGGCCATGTGTGTGGACTTGCCGCCCGGAGCCGCGCAGCAGTCAAGGATCTTATCACCAACTCTCGGATGCGCAATGTGCGAAGCGAGCATAGCTCCCTGACCCTGAACGAACATACCGTATTTATTGAAGCATACGGTATTCTCGAGCCCGTTAAGTCCGCCGGTGATCTCAACACAATCAGGAATGAATCCGCCCTTAACGGCAGTGATGCCTTCCTTCCTGAGTTCTTCGATAAGCGTATCCTGATCGACCTTGTGGCAATCAAATCTTACCGTAAGATTCATGGGTTCGAGGAATGCCTTGCCGATCTCAAATGCAGTCTGCTTGCCGTAGTCCTTCTTAAAGATGCCGTAGATCTCAGGCTTTAAGGCTGCCTGGATACCGGGCTTGAACTGATCGGGACAGCGCTTATCCTCCGGGCTGTCTGCGAACTTTCTTAATACCGCATTTACGTATCCGGCGGCCTTGCCGTGATACTTTTTTGTGATCTCGACACTTGCGTCAACAGCAGCATAAGCGGGAATGTTATTGCCGAACTGGATCTGCCATACAGCCATTCTTATAGCTGTCCTTGCAACAGGATCCATGGTCTCTACGTCTTCCCTGGTAATATGTCTTATAAGGAAATCTATCAGATACGTATAAGTCAGCGTCCCATAGAGCATCGCTCTGGCAAAATCGATCTTCTTACCGGCTTCAGATGCTGTCTTATCAGCCTTCTTGATTACCAGATTTGAATAAGCATCCTTCTCATAGACCCAGTAAAGCATGAGAAAACCAAGTTCTCTCTCATTGCCGTCGCTGATTATCTTATGAAGATCTTTCTTCTTAAACCCGATATCTTCAGACATTAGATATCTCCTACATGACAGGATCACCGGCTTTGAAGTTATGAGCGCAATCTTTTGCCTGAAGTCTCTTTCCGCCGGGCTGCTGCAATTCCTTGATCTTAAGGAAACCATTGCCGCACTTTACTATCAGGTTCTCACCTTTTGCCTTAACGACAGTTCCGGGTTCTGATTCCAAAAGACCTTCAGGCACCTGTGCCAGGTCTTCGAGAACTTCCGAATCAAGGACCTTGAGCTTCTTATCTTCCTTCATAACGAAGGCACCGGGCCAGCTGCTTAAAGCCCTGACCCTGTTGTGAATTGCAAGAGCATCCTGATCCCATGTGAATTCGCCTTCTTCAGGTCTTATGGGCGGGCATGATGTCGCAAGCGAATCGTCCTGTTTAGTAGCCTTGAGCCTACCGTCTACCCAATTATCGATGATATCCGGGAGCTTTAATGCGCTTGCCTCGGCAAGTCTGTTCATGAGCTCATCCGAATGTTCGTTGGGACCGATTGCAACTTCAACCTTGTCAATGATGTCGCCTGTATCCATACCGACGTCCATCTTCATGAATGTGATGCCCGTTACCTTATCGCCTTCCAATACCGCGCGCTGAACGGGTGCAGAGCCTCTTCTTGCCGGAAGCAGGCTTCCGTGGCAATTGATGCATCCGTATTTTGGAAGATCAAGGACCGCCTTGGGAAGGATCTTGCCATAAGCTGCGGTAACTATAAGATCAGGCCCGGCCGAAGCGATCCTGGTAAGAGCTTCTTCCGTCTTAAGTGTGTCCGGCTGATATACTTCGATACCGCTCGCTATAGCGATGACCTTGACCAGGGGAGCGGTAAGAATATGCTTGCGTCCGACGGGCTTATCGGGCTGGCAGAGTGCCATTACCACGTTAAAACCACCGTCAATAAGTGCTTTGAGATTCGTGCCTGCAAATTCAGGCGTTCCCATAAAAACTATCTTCAGTTCGCGCCTGTCCACTTATCAGCCGTCCTCTTCGTCATCAGTATTGTAGATCTTGCCGTCAGCTGATTTATCGATAAAAAGAATTCCCTCGAGATGGTCGTATTCATGAAGAACGCATCTTGCAAAAAGGCCCTCTCCCTCAACGATAAACTCGTTGCCGTTACGGTCTAACGCCTTGGCCTTAACATAATTGGCTCTCTCAACGGGGCATGTCTTGCCGGGAACAGAAAGGCAACCTTCGTTATCTATCTGCGAACCTGAAGTCTCAAGGATCTCAGGATTAATGAACTCGACAAGACCGTGCTCATCGCCTACGTCAACAAGAAAAACCCTTCTTAAGACGCCGACCTGGGGAGCAGCGATACCGACTCCTCTGTTCTCATAATTCATCGTCTCAGCCATATCATCCAGGAGCTTGATGATCCTGGGTGTGATCTCATCTACCGGTCTGCTCTTCTTGCGGAGGAGCGGATCACCTTCTAATACCAGATTTCTTAAAGCCATTTACAGGCCTCCATTCTATTGATCTATGTTATAGGGATCAGAGATCCCAGGAACTGATATACTTTTCCTGCTCAGGTGTGAGCTTATCGATCGAGATATCCTTGGTCTTAAGCAGGATCTCAGCTACCCTGTTATCGATAACCTCAGGTGTCTGATATACATCAACAGGCAGACGCTCTGCCTTGCTGGCTATATACATTGCAGACTGCGCCTGCAGAGCAAAACTCATGTCCATGATCTCAACCGGATGTCCGTCGCCCGAAGCGAGGTTAACAAGACGGCCTTCAGCGATAACGCAGATCGTCCTGCCGTTCTTCAATGTGTATCCGATGATGTTATTTCGAAGTTCTGCCTGATCAACTGAGATATCCTTAAGATCCTTAACGCTTACTTCGCAGTCGAAGTGACCTGCGTTGCAGCATACCGCGCCGTCCTTCATGGCCTCGAAATGCTTTGCAGTGATTACATCCTTGCACCCTGTAACGGTTACGAAGAAGTCTCCTAACGGAGCCGCTTCTTCCATCGTCATTACCTGATAGCCTTCCATGATGGCCTCGCAGGCCTTAACAGGATCGATCTCGGTAACGATAACCTTCGCGCCCAGGCCCTTTGCTCTCATTGCAACGCCCCTGCCGCACATTCCATAACCTGCAACTACAACTGTCTTGCCTGCAACGACAAGGTTAGTAGTAGCCATTATCGCCGTCCAAACAGACTGGCCTGTTCCGAACCTGTTATCGAAAAGATGCTTGCATCTTGCATCATTAACCGCGATCACGGGATAAAGGAGTCTGTTCTCGGCCTTTAAGATCTCAAGTCTGTGAACACCGGTCGTTGTCTCTTCGCAGCCGCCCTTGATGTCTGATGCCATATCCTTGAGTTCCGAGTGAAGCAGGAGAGCAAAATCGCCTCCGTCATCGATGACGATGTCAGGCTTAAAGCTCAATGCCTTCTTAAGTCTTCCCCAGTATTCCTCTTCGCTGTCGCCGTGAACCGCATAGACGTTCATGATGTTCATGGAAGCTAATGCAGCAGCGACATCGTCCTGTGTCGAGAGAGGATTGCATCCTGTGAGAGCAACTTCAGCGCCGCCCCTTGCAAGTGCTCTTGCAAGGCAGGCTGTCTTTGCTTCAACGTGAACAGAAACCGAGATCTTGAGACCGTCAAAGGGCTGTCTGTGAATTAATTCGCTCTCAATGGCGCGCAGCACGGGCATATTGCGGTAAGCCCATTCGATCTTTTCAATTCCTGTTTTCGAGAGATTGATATCTTTAACTTCGTAATTGAATGAGCCCATGCCCTGTCCTCCTTAAACTTCTATTCTTCTGATAAATTCCTTAACTAAAGCGCAGCTGTTCTCAGATGCATTTGCCGCATTATCGAGAACTTCCTGCTCTGATAACGGCTGGCCGGTAATGCCGGCTGCCATATTTGTTATGCAGGACATAGCAGCAACTCTGATCCCCATGTGGGATGCAGCGATCGCCTCAGGCACAGTGGACATTCCGACACAGTCAGCGCCCAAGGTCCTGAGCGCTCTGATCTCAGCGGGTGTCTCATACTGGGGACCCTTCGTATATGCATAAACGCCGCGGCTGATCCTGATCTGGAGATCTCTTGCGCAGTTAACCAGACAATCTGTAAGCTCGGGATCGTACACATGACACTGATCAGGAAATCTCGTGCCGAATTCTTCGATATTCGGACCCCTTAAAACGGGCTCGGCATTGAATGAAAGATGATCGGTAATGGCAACCAGTTCAGGGACCTTCATGTCGGGATTGATCCCGCCCGAAGCATTTGTCAGAAGAAGTGCCTTAACGCCTAATCTGCCCATAACTCTGACATAGAAAGTAACTGTCTCCATCGGATAGCCTTCATAATAGTGGAAACGGCCGTTCATGAGGAAGACGTTCCTGCCTTCAAGAGAACCGATAATGAGCGACCCCTTATGTCCGGGAGCCGTTGATACCGGGAATCCCGGGATATCCTTGTAGCTTATCTCGTGAATGACATCGACCATCGAAGCCAAGGGACCTAAGCCGGATCCCAAGACGATGCAGACTTCAGGAAGCGCAATACCGGAAGCTGCGTTCCTTATATGATCCGCAGCTTGGTCAACTCTATTAACGAACTCTTTAGTGTCAGTGATCATGGGTTTTACTTCTTGCCGCAGCAATCCTTATACTTCTTGCCTGAACCACAGGGACACGGATCGTTTCTTCCGACCTTGGAAGAATCACGCTTAACAGGTGCCTGGGGCTGTGTATTGCCGGTAGAACCTTCGATAGGCTTAGCTGCAGACTGAGCCGTAACGGGAGCCGCCTTAGCATGGTTCTCGGACATCTCTCTTACTGTCTGCTTAGCCTCGATGTGAGTCTCAGGTGTGAACTTAGCTCTCATGATGAACTTAACTGCATCGTTCTGGATGTTCTCGTTCATCTCTTCGAACATTGCCGAACCTTCGAGCTTATACTCAACAACAGGATCGTGCTGACCGACACTTCTCATTCTGATCGACTGTGAGAGCTGGTCTAAAGCATCGATGTGATCCATCCACTTGAGGTCAACGGTCCTAAGGAGGATCTGGCGCTCAGCTTCACGGAAGACTTCGGTCGTAACCTCTTTCTCCTTCTCAGCAACAACTGCCTTAGCTTCTTCTGCGATCTGATCTGCGAGATCGTCGCAGTCAGGAATATCCTTTTCGGCGTCCTGAACAAGAAGAACAGACGGGAGCGGTCCGAAGATCTCTTCCAAGAGCTTGCCGAGTGAATATCTCTCAGCGGATGTGATCTTGCCGTCAAGAGCGAACTGGTTGCAGATCCTGGAAGCAACGCGCTCGATCATCTGCAGATAGATACCGTGAACGTCCTCACCGAAGATGACCTGACGTCTCTGATCGTATGTAATAGTTCTCTGAACGTTGTTAACGTCGTCGTATTCGAGGACGGACTTACGAGCTGAGAAGTGCATAGCCTCGAGCTTCTTCTGTGAGCTGTCGATGACTCTCGTAAGTGACTTGACCTGAAGCTCCATATCGTCTTCGATACCAAGGCTGTCGTAGATAACAGATACTCTCTCGCCTCCGAAAATTCTCAGGAGGTCATCCTCAAGTGAGAGGAAGAACTTGGATCTTCCGGGGTCACCCTGACGTCCTGCACGTCCCTTGAGCTGGTTATCGATACGTCTTGATTCGTGACGCTCCGTACCTACGATATAAAGGCCTCCGAGCTCTCTTACCTCAGCTGCCTCAGGAGCGAGCTCTTCCTTGAACTTTGTTTCGAGCTCGTTGAACTTCTTTCTTGCATCGAGGATGAGTTCATCATCAGTCTCATTGTGAGCTGTGGATGCAGTGATGAGATCTTCGGTGTAACCTAATCTTCTCATCTCCTGGAGTGCCATATATTCAGCGTTACCGCCTAAGATGATATCCGTACCACGTCCTGCCATGTTGGTTGCGATGGTAACAGCACCCTTACGGCCTGCCTGGGCAACGATCTCAGCCTCCCGCATATGGTTCTTCGCGTTCAATACGTTGTGCTTGATACCGTACTTGGAGAAGATCCTTGAGAGGAGCTCTGACTTATCGACGCTTACCGTACCGACGAGTACAGGCTGTCCCTTCGTATTTGCTTCCTTAACTGTCTTAAGGATCGCAGCATACTTGCCGTTCTCTGTCTTGAAAACACCGTCGTTCTCATCGATTCTCTGAACAGGCTTATTTGTAGGGATCTGGATAACGTCGAGATTATAGATCTGTCTGAACTCCGCTTCCTCTGTATAAGCCGTACCGGTCATTCCCGAAAGCTTGTTGTACATACGGAAGAAGTTCTGGAATGTAATTGTTGCAAGTGTCTTATTCTCGTTTGCGACCTTGACGTTCTCTTTTGCTTCGATAGCCTGATGGACACCGTCACTGTAACGTCTGCCCGGCATAAGTCTTCCCGTAAAGTCATCTACGATTACGACCTGACCGTCCTGAACGATGTACTGCTGGTCCTTCTTGAAGTTACCGTTAGCCTTGAGCGCATTGTTGATATAGTGCTGAAGGTCGAAGTTATCAGGATCGGAGAGATTCTCGATGTTGAAGAACTTCTCTGCCTTGGTGATACCGTTGGCTGTAAGAACTGATGTCTTGGCCTTCTCATCGATTACGTAATCAGCATCGCCTACGAGCTCATCCATATCGACCTTGTCATCAGTCTCGACAACCGTATATGGCTTCAATGTCTTAACGAAAGTATCCGCCTTCTTGTAGAGATCTGAAGACTCTGTTCCCCTGCCTGAAATGATGAGCGGTGTTCTCGCCTCATCGATAAGGATCGAGTCGACCTCGTCGACGATAGCGTAGTTGAGTTCTCTCTGCATGAGTGACTCTTTGTTGACAACCATGTTGTCTCTTAAGTAATCGAATCCGAATTCGTTATTTGTTCCGTAAACGATATCGCACGCATACATCTTCTGACGCTCTTTGAGCGGGATATCGTGAATGATGAGACCTACGCTCAGGTTAAGGAACTTGTAAACCTTACCCATCCACTCAGAGTCACGCTTTGCGAGGTAATCGTTAACTGTTACAACGTGAACGCCCTTGCCTGTAAGCGCATTGAGATATACCGGCATGGTAGCTACGAGCGTCTTACCTTCACCCGTCTTCATCTCCGCGATTCTGCCCTGGTGAAGAATGATGCCGCCGATGACCTGAACTCTGTAAGGCTTCATGCCCAAAACTCTCCAGGCAGCTTCCCTTACGGTAGCAAATGCCTCAGGGAGCAGAGAATCCAGCGCCTCGCCGTCCTCGTATCTCTTCTTGAACTCTTCCGTCTTACCTGCCAGGTCGTGGTCAGATAACTTCTTGTACTCTTCCTCGAAGGAGAATACCTTGTCTACAAGAGGATTGATCCTCTTGAGTTCGTGATCACTGTGTGTTCCGAAAATGCTTTCAATTAAACCCATTTTGTTCCTTTACCTTTGTTTCTTTCGTTTCGTTTTTAATATCGTCTTTGTTATTGGCTTAGTTATTGGCCTTGTCCCCGGAGTCTGCGGAAGCTTCATTAAGCCTGTTTAACGCTGTCCTGTATCCGCCTTCCGGATTTACCAGACACTTCTTGACCCTCGAGATCGTCGTTGAGCTGACCTTGGTCGAAGTCCTGGACTTGCCTCTTGCCCTGCCTGTCGTCTTTTTCGCACCCTGGTAGACCTTATCCTCATCAGAAGACTCATCAGTCGCTTCCGCAGGCGAGAGTTCCTTGATTATCTCCTCATAGCTCTTACCCTGCTCGATCCTTCTTACGATCTGCCAACGGTGAATAAATGAATGCAGCTCATTTATCGAACAGAGATCCTTCAGGAACTTGTGCATCTCCGAGCTGTCTCTCATAGTCAGCATCGCGTTATAAAGATCGGTCAGTTCCTCCAGTTCACTCTCAGTAAAATGATTGTCCTTAATCTCGTCCATCATGTTCACCTTAACGCTAAATTTCCACCCGTATCAGTAGACTACCCTCGTGATGTAATCCCAGATCGGAGCTGCATATCCCAAATAAATAGCGGCGAAAATCACTGTAACGGCAAGAATAATAAGAATGCCGATAAGCAATCTGGAGAAGTTAAGATTCGTCTTTGCCTTCCTTAGGGAGTCCCCGATAGAAAGCGACGCCGATTTGTCAGTATTAATTCTTGAATTGGCAAGACTCGGGCGTCTTACGCTGTTATCGTGTCTCAACTTATTTACCTCCAAACATACTCATACATAATAACGCATTTCATATTTTAATACAATAAAAAGGGATTTTGGCAAAAACTGCCTGATAGTCTGCCTGATTATCAGCCTGATTATCGGTCTGATGATCGGTCTGATGATCCGTCCGGATAACCGACTCAAGACCGGTCAAACCCTCTCCGGATTCCTACCTGAACACTTCTTCTATCAACTTATCAAGTGTCCTGACATCCAGAGGCCTGTTCGCAGACTCAAACGTGAAATACAGCTTATCATTCTGCATTATCCCCGCCAAGCTGTATTTATTGATCCTGTCCACCATATCATCCCCGTATTCCTGATCCCCCACCTTGCCGTTGTGCTCAAGATACAGGATTTTCCTGTCACTTACCCTCAGGATCGAGAAGTCCGGATGGATCACCTCGTTCCCGATAACCAGCGGGCACTCGTACTTATAGGGGATACCGCTGGTATAGAGCCTGTCAGCTATGATTACTTCTGACTTTGACCTCACCCTCTCACCCTTAAGCGTCTCAAAGTACGGCGTCCCCTTCTTAAACGGCTTCGGAGTATACGGTCTGTTCTGCCACTCAGCCACGAATTGCTCATCCGTGGGGATAATCGGTTTGACCCACTTTTGGCGGTCAGGGGTTAGCTGGTCGTATATATCTTCGGCTATGCAATCAGGCAAGAGTTTTTTGATTCTATCCAGCCTTACAAGCTCTTGTCTCGAAATTTTAACTAAACGCTCAAAGTAATTCTTTTGGAGTAAATCTTCAATTAGCTGAGAATCATTGTTACTAAGACACTTTTCTTTTAGATCTGTTCCCATGAAGTAATAGTAAGTCCCGCTATTGACTTTTCTGATATTTATTCTGCCCTCAGGAAACTGTTCTAATTTCTCCTCAATTTTTGAAATCAAAGATTTGACCATTTGAATTCTTGAATCAACATAATCATCAAGTTTAACCACCATGATTCACTCCTTGAAATGAACTCTTATCATTTTTAGCAATAAACAAGCTAAGAATGATAATTTGAAGACTTGCAATTATCATATAAACGCTTATCAAGCTTAAAAATGATAACTTTTCGGTGTTTTTTATCATTCATTCCTGTTTTCGAGACAGTAATGATAAAAAAGGTCCTCCAAGTTATCATTTTCGCTGAGAATAATCATAAAAATGATAACCACCTAAATCTGTGTGCACTAAAAATCATCCCGACACATACTTATTCGAATTCGCGTACTCCTCGATCACCAGCACTACCCCGTGAATCAGCGCATAGCCCTTGAGGTCTTCGACCGCCGCCTTGCCCGCTTCACCCGAATTCTCTGGGATAACTACCTTGAGATAGCGTGCATCAACGTAATCGACACTGTATTCCGTGCCGTTGATCACGGCAGACTGAGGCTCAAAGAGGCTAAGTGAGGTTATGTCCTCCTTGAGTTCCTTCTCGATGTGCGAGATATCCTGATAGTAAGGCGACGTGAGGTCTATGCTGCGGATGGCAGTGACTTCCCCGCCGTTAACTGCATCAATGACAGGAAAAGTCTTGGGAAGATTCGCACCAAAAAGCTCTCTGAAAGCATCTCCCCTGTCAAAATTGCTCATCGACCAGATGCTGTCACCATTATCTTCTGCATCATTATCATCTTCATCATCATCAGCGGACGGCTTGGACGAACTATCTTCACCATTGAGCATCAGGATCGGCTCACCATAGAGCGGAATGACGGAATAAATGCTGCGGGTCCTTACTCCGGCAATGGTTATGACCGTGTAATCCGT
Source organism: Saccharofermentans sp. (assembly GCA_024695565.1). The sequence goes on from JAILHX010000079.1 coordinate 28,702, forward strand.
CGTCACTTCGATAATATGATGACTTTCTGAGATCTCGAAAAACACTTCTATGTCATCGGGAGCAAAGAACTCTGAGCCGCCATTGCGTTCAATAAAAGCTTCTCTTATCTGGTCCTCCATGGTCCGGGCAAACATTCCCTCGAGGATCAGTTCTTCAATGTTATAACCGGTTGCGGCATCAAGTCCGGTAGCAACGGTGACGACTTTGCTGATGGTATCAGCACCTTTCAGGTCGCCGTCGCCTACTGTCGGGAACGCGTTAAGTACTGTGGACAGCGTATCAGCGGCTGGCACGGACAGCGGATACAGGAGTGACATCTTCTCACATGTCTGCTCGACTGACCTTCTCATGAGGATATCTGTACGGTAGAGCTGGATGCTGCTTATGACTGATGCCAGCAGGATGAGGACTATCGTAAATGCTATTGCGGCTTCGACTGCTACCTGACCGCGCTTGTTGTAAGTCTTCATACGCTAAAAACCTCCTTACTCATACAATTGATATGACTTCGTGAGCGTATAAGTGCTGCCTCTGAAGTCAGCTTCTAGTGTTATTCCCTTATAGAGCTCACCGTAGTCGCGCTCTAAGACTTCGAGGGCACGTTCGAGGAGCGTTTCTTCGGGCACAAAGAGGCAGAACAGATAGAGAAAATCCCTGTAACCCATGGTGAGAATAGTCTCGCCGTCGTACTTGAAGATCTCGGCGCGGCCGCCGTTAAAAACTGACCAGATCTCCTTCAAAGACTGGATGTTGGCAATGATGATCATGAGACCGACCATGATGATCCTCGGATCGATATCGGCCGCGCCTTCGCTGACCGCCGATATTATCGCCGATATTACTTCCGCGACGGCATATACGGTATTACGGATCTTCTCGTCGGCGTAATCTTCCAGGATCTTGCCGAGGATTATCAGGAGGTCCATCATCTCGTAAACCGCAAAATTTGAGGCCTCCCCGTAAGAGCCTGTTATGAAGTATTCGGCATCCATGCTTCTCTCGCTGTGAATGCTGTCAAACTCCGTGCCGTTAATGGTTCCGTCACCGTTTGGAGGGAAATGACAATCGAAGTTATAGGCACAGTAGTGGGCAACATAGAACTTGGATTCCATGTCAGGTGCTGTATCAGCATAAGTATCGATCGTTGATTCAAGAACGGCGAGAGTATCAAGGAACCCTTCCCAGTCGGTGATGTCGACGTCAAAACCCATATCTGAGTCGTGAATGGCGTCGGAGAACTCTTCCCTTATCTCATCAATGTCAGCGATCTCTTCGGCGATTTCTTCGATATCAAGGACATCGCCAGCTTTCTCGATCCATTCTGACGCAGTCTCATCGCCCTTGATTATCTGTGACACATAACCGGAAGCCGGGCTCTGCATGTATTCACCGATGGCAGATAGTATCCCCTTGTCATCGAGTTCGACCAACAACTGACCATAACCGTCAACCAGCCCCTGCAGGGTCACTCCCGTTGCTCTGTACGAATAGTAGGAATTAACCGCTTTCTTCAGATCCTCAACTGTGATCTTCTGAGCATTTGAGGCATAGAGCGCAGATTGTGCCTCAAGTCCGTTGATCTCAAGGGCTTTGTTGAAGCACTCATCATCTATCCCGTCGATTGAGAACGCATACACTCCATAGACACTGAAGAGCTGCCGGTTGTAGTCGCTCATGATGGTATCGATCTGAGTCTTAAGAGCAGTGTTGACGCTCAGCGCATAATCAAGATTCCATACGAACGCCACGAAAGTGCATTCGACGAGGATCAGGGCTGACAGGATAATTGCCAGAAATACCGAAGATGCACCGTGCTTGGTCCTTTTGAGTTTATCAGCCTTCTTCATCTTCTGCCTCCTTCTTTGACAATTCGAAAACCGTTCCGTAGATCAGCCTGTAGTTATCAGACAGACCCGTAAGGAATGTGTTGAACTTCTCCGGCGATGTGTCATAGCAAGTGGCGCCGTCAACCTCGTTGGAATAAATGATCTTCCTGTCTTTCTCCATGTCGAAAAGCTCTATTCCGCCGTGTTTTGCATCGTCAAAGCTGTCCAAAGCAACGGCTTCCGGGGCGGCGATCATGAAGGATAACATCAGCAGGATCAGACTTATGGTGATTGCAGATTCAAGTGTGGACATAAATGACCTCCTTTTTTTCTTGAATCTTAAAGCCTTATCTTGTCGGTTTTATGTAAATAAATCCGACAAATCAATACAAAAACCGACAAGAAAAAACGCCCGGTTTCCCGAACGTCAAAAATGCTGAAAGCATTGAATTTATTGGTTTTCGAAGACCTCTAAGGTCAAAAGCCGTCTTTATATTCTATATAAGGCAATTTGATCACAGATCGAAGTAAGGATTGATCCTCATCTCTTCTTCGATGGTCGAATCCGGACCGTGCCCGGGGTAGATCGCAAGACCCGGATCGAAGGACTTGATCCTCATGACCGAGTTGATAATGAGCTTGGACGTACCGCCGTGCATATCGGTACGACCGATAGAACCGCTGAATACGGTGTCACCGGTAAAGAGCTTCTCTTTACCGCCGAGGCTGACCAGATAGCAGACTCCGCCCATTGTATGGCCGGGGGTCTCATAAACTGTGATCGAGATTTCCGAATCGATGTAGATGACTTCTTCGTCTCTGTAAGCGAGATCGGAATACTCGAAGGAATATGTGGATTCCGTGCCCTCCATGTAAGAACAGTTCCAGTAGCCGCTGTTGAGCAGCTCGTTGTCCTTGCTGCTAAAGAAGATGGTGGCCTTGGGATAGAGCTTATTCCATTCCTCGATGTACTTGATGTGATCGTGGTGACCGTGCGTAAGAAGGAATGCCTTGACCTCAAGCTTTCCTTCGGAAATGCCCTTAAGATCAGGGATCGTGCTGCAGAATTCTTCGGTCTTAGAGGGCGACACAGAAGGGTCAACAATAAAAATACCGGTCTTGCCGGTAATTATGTACATGTTAGATTGTAAAGGCCCCAGGGGGACTACTATCAACCCGCGTTCCATTCGCGATAATCAAGAGCACCACTGTCGATAGCGGTGACAAGGATCTCGGCAGAAGCAATATTGGTAGCGTAAGGGATCGTATTCTGGTCGCAAACGTCCAAAAGCTCAAAAGGATTGGATTCGCCCTTCTGATGACCGTCTCTCAAATAGATGACACAGTCAATACCATTATACTCTGCTCTGGATGCCAATTGTTCAAAACCGCTCGAGTAATCAACTGAAAGACCCGAGACGTCAAGATCTGCGGAAGATTTAAGAAGTTTTGCCGTGTTATATACGGAGATGAGCTGATGTTTCTCAAGCAAAGGCTTGTAGGCAATGCAGAAGTTGACCAGTAACTCAGTCTTCCTGTTGTCAGCCATCAAAACTATTTTCATCCGAAATCTCCCATTAAAGCGATATAAGAATTTTACAGTAAAAACATTATTGGAGCAACTTATCTTTATTACAAAACTGGATTGCAAAAATCGCCTTTTTGACGAGTCGCGGGAAAGCACTCGAAAAAAGCCTTAAAACAAGCTGTTCTTTAAGCCGCCGTAGCGTTTATCGAAGGCAGATAGTCACCTAAGATCGGGTTTGCGGTATAGAGTCTTACGGAAGAATCGACCTGTTCGTTGAAGTAAGCCGCCATGATCTTTTTCGCGATGACAATGGAAGAAGAACCCCACTTACCCTTCTCGACCACGAGAGCCAATGCAACCTGCGGATCGTCCTTAGGCGCATAGCAGATGAACAGACCGTTGGAATACTCCTTACGTGAATCCTCGAATCCAGTCTCGGCCGTTCCCGTCTTACATACCATCTCGACAGGATAATTGTCAAACTGGTTGCCGGCGGATGAATCCCAGTAGTAAGTACCCGTAAATACGCATCTCATCGCGGTCCTTACGGCCTGAATGCTCTCTTCTGAAATGCCGATATCCACAGGTTCTGTCTGACCCCGGTAAAGTATCGTTCCGTCAGATGCCACAACGCTGTCGATTACATAAGGCGTAGGAAGCCTGTTGGTCGCAATACCGCAAGTATATCTGCAGAGCTGGAGGATCGTGAAGCAGTTATCGAACTGACCGATCGACGCCTGCGCGGTGTTTGACGGGAACCAGGTCTTATCGTATACGGACTGTCTGGTAAGCCTCTTGTTCTCACGGCTGCTCATGACGCCTGAGATCTCACCCGGAAGGTCGATTCCGGACTTAACGCCGAGGCCGAACCTGTAAGCCATGGCGGAGATATTGTCGATACCAGTGCGGATACCTAAGATCATGAAGTAGATATTGCAGGACTGGGCCATTGCATCGTTAAGACTTAAGTAGCCGTGGCCGCCGTCAGGATACTCGAGGCACTTGAAGATCCAGCCGTCTACGTCATAAGGGCTCTTGCACTCAATATAACTGCTGTCAGGCGTGATGAAGCCGTTTTCGAGAGCCGCCAGAGCGGTACATGGCTTGAATGTTGAACCGGGTGCGTACATTGACATGATCGCGCGGTTCCATAGCGGGAGGTCACCTGCCGTGATCTCCTCATACTCATCCAGACCCAGATAGTATTTAACCTGCGTCTGCGCCTGCTCGTCACCGTAGTTGGCAAGTATGAAGTCGTTAGGGTCATAGTTGGGATAAGATCCCATCGCAATTACGGCGCCGGTGTTGACGTCCATCATAACGAACGCGCCTGCCGAAGCCGTCTTATATCCCGTATCATCGGTCTCTCTGGCTTCAAGGATATACTCCTTCAGAGCCTGCGTTCCGACTTCCTGAATACGGGAGTCTATCGTGAGATAGACAGTAGCACCTTCCTGAGGCGGAGTTCCGTAGTTCTGCGGTACGAAGAAGCCTTCTTCGCCGTCTACGGTCCAGATACTGTAAGGCGTGATGCCGCTCTGTCCGTGGAGATAACGTTCCATCTGCGACTCGACGCCGGATTTGCCTACCATCTCATCACTGGCATAGCCGAACGGCGCAAGATCCTGGTACGTAACGCTCGATATCTTACCTACGTAACCCAGTACGTGACAGGCATAAAGCGCCTCAGTCGTATAGTTTCTCGCATACTCTTTGCATGCGACGATTCCCATGTAGTGATAATTCTGCTCTTCGAACTTCCTGATAAGCTCGTCAGGAACGTTACTTGCAATCTTGACCGGAGTACCCTTGATGAAAGCCCAGTTATCCGTGAAGATCTGGTATCTGATCCTTATGATCCTGTACGCTTCTTCGACCGTGTAATTGTTGTCGATATTGAATTTCCGGCGCAGATACAGGAAGAAAACGTTCGGGTCGGTCTTAACATAATCGTCAGAGAACGTAACGATGATGCCCTGCGAATAGTCTTTGAGGTCAAAAAGGTTCGAGTCAGTCTGCCAGAGCCTTATCTTCTCTTCGTCCTTAACGAATCTTGCCTGGGGATCGAGCACAAAATACTGATCAAGATCAGCAACATCGATACAGTGGTATTCGTCGAAAAGATAACTGAGTTCAAGACAGAGCGAATTCAGCGCCTCGTCATCTAAATAGGCGTTGGCGATCATTACGCTGTTATATTCGGTCGTTGAAGCCAGTAAGATTCCCCTGCTGTCATAGATATCTCCTCTGGGAGCCTCGGAAACATACTGTCTGATAACACCCGAAGAACTCTCGGAGAGCTGATTCTGATAGTCAGAGAACTGCAGGCTCGTGGTCATCACGAGGATTATTACGCCAAACGCGATGAAGCCGACACCCAAAACCAGATAACGGTTGGTGATAAATCCGACAAGACGTCTGAAGAGCGACCCTGCGTCGTTCTTTCCGCCTTTCTCCGCATTATTGTCAAATGCGCCGTAATCGTCTATCAGATTCCCAGCCATGTGCCTTCACCCTGTTTCTTAATGACTTCATCCTTCTTGTTGGTGTTCTTGAACGATACAGGACCCAAGAATCTGATGAGAAGCATCAGAGGAATCGCTGCGATCGTGTTTAGGAGCAACTGAGGAAGGAATGAATATATTAACGCCGTCATAGGCGTATAAAGGCTTGATTCAGCACCAGCAAGAGTGCTCCAGCCGTAGATCAGGATAAATCCTGCGACTTTATAGCATACGGTCGCGAAAATAACCGCCACGATCGAGAAAGGAATATTCCTGTGCATTCTCTTGGTAAAGAAAGCCGATCCGATTATTCCCGCGGCAAAAAGTGTAAATGCGCCGATAAACGCAGTGACTCTGACTTCTCCGTCAAGACCGACAACCGCCGGCGGCGAGAACACGTCTCTTAACAGGCCGCTGACAAGGCCAACTATCGCGCCGTCCCAGAAACCGTTGAAGTATCCGGCAAGGACCACAAATACGAACATCAGGTCAGCCGTCTGCCCTGCAAAACCGATACTGTCTGGGAACGACACCTGCAATGAAGCAAGCAGGATGATGTAAACCGCGTAAACGATTACCTTCTTGATCCTTGATCTTGTGTCACTATTGATCAACTTCATGCAAATAACCTATGACTAATTAGCCTTCCGCAGTTGTCTCTGCCGTCTCTCCGGTATCTTCTTCGACATAAGGGATCATGATGAATACGTCTTCAAGCTTACCGATCTGGGAATAAGGTCTCAGTGTAGCCGTGATCTCAAGAGAATTGGAATTATCGACTGACTCGATCACTCCGATCGGGATACCCTCAGGGAACAAACCGCCGTCACCAGACGTAACGATCTCCATTCCGGGTTCGAGATGAACGTCCGAATCGATATCCGTTACAAGGCAAAGGCCGTATCTTTTGAGCTCGGCATCTCCGAGCACCATAAAAGTAGCGCCGTTAACTTCATTGACCTTGCCCGCAACGGCAAAGCCTTCATGAAGCAGAGGCAGAACTCTTGATTCATTATCAGAAGTCTCGATAACACGGCCGACGAGGTTCATCTCTACGTCGAGCACCGGATATGAATTGCCCTCTTCTAAGGCAATTCCGTCATTGGCGCCCGCATTGAGCCTTATCGTAGAGAACCATTCGTCAGATTCTCTCGACAGTATGGAAGCGCCGTAGATCTCATAGTTGCTGAACATATCCTTGATATGCAGGGCATCCTTAAGCTCCTCATATCTTAGAGCAGCCTCTTCGTTCTGCGTAAGCTGATATCTGAGGTCAGCGATCTGCTCTTTTAATGCCTGGTTCTCTTCTCTGATCGCAATACCGTCGGTAATTGCAGACCAGAAATCGGATAAGGTATCTCCCGCTTTCTTAACAAGCGACTGAGCAGGAGAGCTTATCAGTTGGACCGGCTGCAGGATCTTCTTCACAGGGCTTCCCGGAAGCAGGCTCAATACAGCACCTGCCGCCAAAACAAGCAGAACGATAAGTGCTATGAACCATTTAGACTTTAAAAGCTTCTTCAAGGATATTCTCCTGCCCTTTTACGGGATCAGCCCTTCTTACCGCAGCAGTTCTTATATTTCTTGCCTGAACCGCAAGGGCACGGATCGTTACGGCCGATATGCTCGGAATGAGCCATATTGCTCTCACGATACTCTTTTGTGATCTCATTTCTCTTCTCATCTGTAAGAATGTTCTTCCATGCCTTGATGTTGTAGAGCCAGTCAGCCTTTGCATCACGCATGTTGTAGTAGAGCTTCTCGTAATCGATAACAAGCTTGATCTGATAATCTTCGTCGATAGCCTCGAGATCGATGTCATCGCCGTTTGTAAGGCTGGACTTGATTCCGTCGATGAAGCCTACGAAAACATCCATAGCCTCCTTCGGGAAGTCGAGTTTCTTAGCCATCTCAGCAGCTGTGCCGCTCAAAAATTCCTCATTGTCAGGATAAGCGCCCAGGATCTTCTCGTAAGCAACCTTCTCCATTGCATAGTAGCGGTTGATATATTCGATATATTCCTGCTTATTTGAAGCATCTTCTGATTTGTCCATCCAAGTCTTGTAATAACTCATTTTGTTAATCCTCCGGAAACGATATTAAAGTTTTGCGGCAATAGCCTTGAGGAAGTCCTCAGTGTTAACAACGTTCTTGTCTTCTCTGTCAAGGAGGTTGTTAAGGTCACCTGTGATCGTACCTTCCTCGATTGTCTCGATCGAAGCCTTTTCGAGCTTATCGGCAAAAGCCTCAAGCTCAGGAAGCTCATCTAACTGGGCTCTCTTTCTGAGGGCTCCGGTCCAGGCGAAAAGTGTAGCCATAGGGTTAGTAGATGTCTGCTCACCCTTGAGGTATCTGTAATAGTGGCGTGTAACTGTTCCGTGAGCAGCCTCATACTCGTAAACGCCCTTAGGTGAAACGAGAACGGAAGTCATCATCGCGAGTGAACCGCATGCGGAAGCAAGCATATCGCTCATAACGTCGCCGTCATAGTTCTTGAGCGCCCAGACAAAACCGCCTGAAGAACGCATAACTCTTGCAACAGCATCATCGATAAGTGTGTAGAAATATGTGATTCCGGCAGCTTCGAACTTATCCTTGTACTGCTCGTCATACATCTTCTGGAAGATTTCCTTGAATCTTCCGTCATATTTCTTGGAAATAGTATCTTTGGTAGCGAACCAGAGATCCTGCTTTGTATCCAATGCATACTGGAAGCAGGAGCTTGCAAATGCCTCGATCGACTTATCCGTGTTGTAAAGTCCCTGAACGATGCCTGATCCCTGGTATTCGAAAATCGTCTGGTTCTCAGTTCTTCCGTCAGGATATGTGATTACGAGGTCTGCTCTGGCAGGACCGTCAACAACAAATTCGGTATCTCTGTAAACATCACCGTATGCGTGTCTTGCGATAGTGATCGGCTTCTCCCAGCAGGATACGAAAGGCTTAATGCCCTTAACCAGGATAGGAGCTCTGAAAACAGTACCGTCAAGGATCGCTCTGATCGTTCCGTTAGGGCTCTTCCACATGCTGTGAAGGTCATATTCGGTCATTCTCTGAGCATTAGGTGTGATCGTGGCGCACTTAACGGCAACTCCAAGCTCATTGGTCCTGTTAGCTGCATCGATAGTGACCTGGTCACCCGTCTCGTCTCTGTGCTTAAGTCCGAGATCGAAGTATTCGGTCTTCAGATCGACAAAAGGCAGAATAACGATGTCCTTTATCTGCTTCCAGATAATTCTTGTCATCTCGTCCCCATCCATCTCAACAAGCGGGGTTTTCATCTGAATCTTAGCCATATAAACTCCTCATCTAAATAAATACTAGAAGATTTTAAGTCATAAGCACCTTAACGTCAAATCAGATAATGGGGAAAAACGTAATGAAAACGCACCTGAAAAAAGGCGCATCTTTATGCGTTTGTGCGCGCGGAAGCCTTGACCAGAACGATCTCGAGCGAATGCCGCTCATCTATAAGACCGTGCTTAAACTCGCTGTCTGAGTCAGATGCTGCCAGATAGAGCTTTATCAGGTCCTTCATATCAAAGTTCCTTGCCTGCTGGCAGAGTTTTTTGGCCCTGAATTCGTTCATTCCGGTCCTGTCGACCAGAACCGACTGGCTTCCCGCCTCCTTGGCCATGATCAAAGCCTTGATATGTCCGACAACAGACGCCCTGATCTTAACGACAGGCTCTTTATTCTGAATGAGTTTGTCGAGCGTTCCCAATGCAATGTCGGTTCTTCCGCTGCCGCAGGCATCCATGATGTCAAATATCTTGCCGCTTAAGTCCGGAGGACAGCAAAGCTCAACGATATCGGGAGTAACTTCCGTATAACCCTTGTTCTGGCAATAGAGCGAGACCTTATTGATCTCGTTAACAAGCTCCATCATATTGTCTGAACACCTTGAAGACATTGAGTTTGCGGCTTCAAAACCGATCCTTAGACCTTCTTTGCCGAATCTGTTGGATATCCAGCCTGTGAGCTCGTTATCTTCGAAGCCGCTCATTGAAGCCACGGTTCCGAACTGAAGGAACGTCTTAAAAGCCTTCTTGCGGCTGTCAACATTCTCCTCGAAGAAAACAACGACAGTCGAAGACGGGAGATTCTCCAATATTGCTGTATCTCTATCAGACAACTCCCTATTGGGAAGTCCTGACTGTTTTACAACGATAAGTCTCTTAGGAGACATCCACGGCGGCATTGCCACCAGTTCCTCGAGCTTTGAGATATCGAACTTGTCACCCGTTCTGGTGTCAATTACGGCCATATCCATATCTTCGGCGCCTTCACCAAGGCACACCTTCTTGAGCATGGATACGGCTCCGTCGATCATGTAATTCTCGGTGCCGTACATCAGCACAAGACCCAAAGAGTCAGGCTCTTTGTTGATCTTGTTAAGCATCTGTCTGGCATTCAAAACGCCTTTTGGAAGTGATTTTGCCTTCACAGCCATCAGTTATCAGCCTCCGCCGAATATCTCGGGATATCTGCTCTTATAAAGGATATCCGTATCAACGTCTTCAGAACATCCGTCTATCCTGCCGATAGAACCGGTCTGCCACACCGTGTAATCACCTTCATAAGTGGTCTCTCTTACATAATGCGCAAGCCATACATCATATCCTGCGGGCTCCCAGATGATCTCGAGATAATACTTGCTCGCATAAAGGATCGTACTGTATCCGTTCTCTTCCATGATCCCTGCGAATTCATAGAACAGATTATTAATGTCGCAGATACTCATGTTGTACTTCTGGAAATGAGACCAGCTCTCCCAGTCGAAAGCAACAGGCAGATCGATCTGCTTGCCTTCAAGCACTTTGAGGAGTTCAGCCGAATGCTCTGTAAGCTCTTCGATGGTGCAGTCTGTTGAATAGTAGTAAACACCGATAATTAGACCTGCATCGTGAGCATCCTGGTAGTATTCTTCGAATTTACGGTCCTCACCAAGCTCGCCGTTGTTGTAGATCATGGCTCTGAGATACACAAAATCGCAGCCCGCAGCCTTGACCTTCTCAAAATCTATATCGCCCTGATATCTGGAAACATCGATTCCGTAAGCGATGTCACTGTCAGGATATCTCTCCATAAAGTCACTATATGCAAGCGTTACATGCTCTTCGGTGCCGCCACCGCCGCCACCTGACGAACTGGGCACATATACCTTAACCGTCATGCTTCCGCTTCTGGTATTGCCCGCGTCATCAACAAGCGTAAGTTCGATCGGATAGCTTCCTTCTGTTGAAGTATCGACCTCACCGTCAATGATGCACTCGACCTGACTGTCAGCGTCATCGATAAAACCTACATATCTGTTGATGTCAAACTCTTCTCCGACCTCGATATAAGCGGTCTCGGGGAGATTAAGCCAGATAGGAGCAGTAGCATCTACTTCCGGCGCATTCATGTGCGGAATAGATGGCGTCGGAGACGGTGTAGGCGTTGGTGTAGATGTAGATTCCTCGGTTGTCGGTGCCGGTTCGCTGGCAACTATATCACCGATCGTCTCCATAGAAATGGTCTGCTCTGAGCTGCTGCTCTCTTCGGTATCCGTTGCCTTAGTATCACATCCGGCAAGGAACGCCAAACTCACAGAAGCCACTAAGCAGGCTGCCGTCAGCGACTTGACTGTCTTAGGTAGATTAACTCTGTTTTTCTTCATAAAATCTCTCATTTCTTTCCTATTTTCCCATACTGTACACTCGATTATAACAAACAATGTCTGATTTCAACCGCTGTTTAGAGGACAAAATAAGGCAAAGGAAATTGACCTGTTTACATGGTCAATCTAAGAGATAGCGCCTGATTATCTGATCAACCAGTTTGACATCGATCGGCATAGTACTTGTTTCCCATGTGGTTATCAGACTGTCCCCCGGCAGATATCCGTTCTTCTCATAACAGTTGATCCTGAATGTGTTTTTTCTCGCATAATCTGCATCATCCATTTTGCCCAAGTGCTCCCAATACATGACTTTCCTTCTTTTCACGTTCAACACAGTAAAATCAGGATGTATACGACCGAGTCCTATTAACGTTAACGGGCATTCGTATTTATATGGAATACTGTTTTTCGCCAGCGCATTAGCAATCAAAATCTCCGACTTAGATCTGACCCTCTCATTCTTATCCGTATAGAACTCAGATTCATCATTCTCAAAACGCCCGCCGGTATAAGGCTGTGACAGCCATTCACTGACGAATTGGGAATCTGTAGGCACTAACGGAACGATGAGCTTTTGCCGGGCTTTATTCAGGGATTCGTAGTAGGATTCCGGGGTGGTTTTGTTACATAATGCTATGGTTTTCTCGATTTGTTTAAGTTCAGACTCAATCTTTTTAAGCACAAACTTAAGATAGTCATATGTCGCAACTTGTTCAGCGATCATCGTTTTCGAGGTCTTTAAGTACTTTTGTGCTTTTCCGGCCTCTTTTATGAAGATTTGATTCTTCTTGGAATCAATGCGAATACGGTAATTTGGGGTCCCTTTATATCTGAGCTTTTTTAAGCGCATTAAAGCTTCGTTACGCATTTTCAACAATTCAGCTTTCCTGATTTCAAGTTGACTTATTAACTGATTCATACAATTCTCCTTCCCATACCGACTAAGAGTCAAAAACAAAAGTTTAGTCGGTGTTAATTTACTGTTTGGTAAAGCTATTCTGGTATTTGATACCGACTAAAACCTGAAAACACTTTATTAGTCTGTAATAATTGTCATTTGATTGATTGAAATATCTGTTTTTTTACCGACTAAAACGAGGAATCAGAGATTTAGTCGGTGTCAATCTATTCATAACTGCCGTTTTATTCTGTTTCTAGACCGACAAAATAGCGAAAAGGCAGATATAGTCGGCAATCACAGATAGTAGTTGCCTTTTTATAACTGAAAATCCACCGACTAAACATCGAAAAGCGCTATGTAGTCGGTAATCTCTCAGTTCCCCACTATCACCGCCCCTTCTTCATCCGTCCGGAAAACGCCGCACCCATAAGACTCAAGGCGGTCAAGCGTCTCAGGCGTCGGATGACCGTAGAAATTGTTCCTGCCGACTGAAATCACGGCCAGTTCAGGAGAGCACGCCTCAATAAAAATGTCAGACGTGGAATACTTCGAGCCATGATGAGCGACCTTAAGGATGTCGCAGTTAAGGTCAATACCGGCTCCTATCAGGATTTCCTCCGTCGAAAAGCCTATGTCTCCGGTAAAGAGTACAGCCGTATCTTCATCACCAAGAATGTGAAGCATTGCGACAATGCTGTCTTCGTTGCCTCCGCTTCCGGCAGCCAGCGGATACAGAACATCCAAATAAACGTTCCCGGAAAGATCGATCCTGTCACCTGCCGTCACTAATTCCAATGAAGCAATAAACAACTGAGCCTCTGATTCCGAATAACCTAACGATTTGAAGAATTCCAGAACATCTTTATCATTACTTCCCTCAGCGGGCACAAAGGCAGTTAATATCGACTTCGTCCTTCCGGATTCCCACAAAGCCGCTATACCGCCTGCGTGATCAACATCCCAATGGCTCATGAAGCAGTAATCGACCTGACGGACTCCATAGTAGTCAAGAAGATTGCTTACTGTTGAAGCGCCTTCTTCATAGGTTCCTGCGTCTATAAGGCACACATGCTCCGAAGTCATTATCAGACAGCAGTCGCCCTGCCCCACGTCAGCGAAAACGACGGTGCAGTCGGGACGGTTAATATACGCAAAGACTTCCGTTCCAACTAGGAAAGCCAGAATCAGGGCAAATACCTTAAGGAAAACGCGCTTAACGAAGCACGGCTGAAGGAAAACCAGGAACAGGACAATAAAGGCCGTCAGCAATAAAGCATTTCCAAGGCGAATCGGAGCCGTTCCACGTTCACTGATCAAACTCCCAAAAGAAACTATCCGCAGAAGCAGCTTAAGACATAACATGAACGGCATCGAGAGATTCTGTGACCAGAACGGAAAGAGATAGCACAAAAACACACACGGAATAAAGAATGTACAGGCTGTCTGGGCAGCAAACGAACCGGTTATCTGGATCAGAACATGCTCAGGATCAGGCCTCATCGAGATGTCAGACCAGAACGGGATCATGCCCATTTCTGCAGCAAGACAAGGGCTTATCAGGCCGGCCGCTTTCTCGCCAAAATGCAGTTTCTTAACGAAGCAATCCGTTATCTTGTCACTAAAGACTTTAATAGCGATACATGCACAAAAACTCATCTGAAAACCCGTTGACAGCGGGCTAAAAGGATCGGCTGCAGTCATTACGATTGAAGCAACGCTTAATGCCGATAACCAGTCCCTGCCGGCAAAGAAGCATATGCTCACAAAGGCTGCTCTTGTAACGCTGTCTCCCCAGCCTGTAAGAAAGCCTATCAAAACGGCAAAAACCGCATATATCACCAAGGCTTTCCGGCGCTTAATCTTGAGGGCATTTAAAACAAGCGGAAGACCTGCCAAAAACCCCGAGAAATGCGTTCCTGACACAGCCAGAAGATGCGAGCAGCAAGACATCCTGAAGTCACGCTTAATTTCATCACTTACAAGGGACTTATCACCTACACACAAAGCGGCTGCAAGCGCCCTTAAGTTCCCGTCAAACGAGGCTGACACCGAATCTATTGAATCATTTCTGAGACTAAAGAAAAACCTTTGAAGAAACGCTGATACATTGAGCGGAAAACCAGCTTTGCTTACTGTCTCAAAACGTTCTATGTTTATCACATACCGGATGCCTTTTGTCTTCAGGTATTCCCTGTAGTCAAATTCGCCCGGATTGCCTGCATTATCAGGCTCTCTGAGTTTTCCGTAAAGCAACAGTGAGTCACCAGGGTCTGCATCAGGATAACCGTTATAAAAGTTGGCTTTTACGTATGCGCCACCCTCTAATCTGACAGTCATGTCGCAAGAACCTGAGAGGTCATAAGAAACAGATGTTACCGTGCAGTTGTAGCAGTCAGACTCAACAACTGAATCATTCATCCTGGAACTGACGGTAATTCCAATAAACCCAAGGACAAGGCACAGCATAATTCCTGTAAAGATTATCGATGAGCTGCTCAGTCCCTTACCGTCAGGATTCATAAATAAACGGCTTTTATGCGATTCAAGCATGAGATGCCAAGAGGCACCTGCAACAAACAAAATCATGACAACAGCGGGCCAGAAACTCTCAAACTTCCAGCAGACCCAGCTGCAGGTAACCGTAAGCAACGCAGGCAATAGTGCCGGGCGTTTCCTGAAGGCACCAAGAAGAACCATCAGCTCCCTGCCGCAGAGAATAAACCGCTCCTTGAGGGCTGATAATATGTTTATTCCGTATGTTTTGCCATAAAAAGTCTTCATGTTAGAATTCTAAGGTAGGTCCTTGTCGGTTTATGGTCCCAACTTTTTGTAAAATACCGACAAATCACTACAAAAACCGACAAGCTGAACACTATATACAGAGTTGTGAACATATGAGTATTAATTACGGAAAGATCAAATACCTTAAGACCTGCGCGTCCATCAAGGACCTGCCGGACAATAAGCTTCCGGAGATCGTTCTCGCCGGGAGATCGAACGTCGGCAAATCCTCGCTCGTCAATGCTTTGGGCAGCAACAGGAAGCTTGCCAGAGTATCGCAGACACCGGGAAAAACGCAGCAGATCATATACTTCGACATGGACGGACAGGCAATACTCGCAGATCTTCCGGGTTATGGTTTTTCGAAGGCATCGAAAGACAAGTCAAAAGGCTTCTCTGCTCTCTGTGACAACTATTTCAGGGTCAGAGAAGGCATAGACCTCGTTCTTCTGCTGATAGATATCAGGCATGAACCCTCAAATGACGACATCGCAATGCTCAACTTCCTAAACAGTGCGGGGCTCCACTATTTCCTGGTATTTACCAAGTGTGACAAGCTCTCTGCACAGCAGGTCAGAAAGCAGCTTCAGATGATGTCAACGATTCTTGAGTTTGCCGAAGATGCAAGGGTTTTCGCGGTTTCTTCAAGTGAGACCAACCCGCAAAAATCAGGAATAAATGATTTAAAGCAGGCCCTCTCTGATGAGGTATGCAAATAATTACCAACTTTTGGTTTTCTTTTCGTGCATTTTTTTACACTTACGCACTTTGAATTATTCTGTGACTCCGCTAATATTTAATTAGAAATGTTATAGGGGGATTACATCTGCCATGAGCGACTTATATGTCAATACAGGCTATAAGGATACTTATCTGGCACCTTTCGGCCCCATTGGCATTATTGCACACACTTCCAACAGAGAGTTTGTAAAGCAGGTTTCTGACGTCCTCTCCCAGAAGAGGAAGATCCGCGCTCAAAGACCCGGAAATATATATGCAAATAACCCCGGATATTCACGCGAAGATTACCTGATCGACACTGAGCTCACCAGATTCCAGACCGGTGAGGGTAAGTTCGGCATCGGTGAGAGTGTCAGAGGACACGATATCTTCGTAATCACCGACGTTTTGGCAAGGAGTTATGAATATGATCTTCTCGAGGGCGAGCACGTCATCTCCCCCGATGACCAGTATATGGACCTTTTGAGGATCATCTCTGTACTTAAGGGCAAGGCCAAGCGCATCAATGTCATCATGCCTTTTGTTTACGAAGGCAGACGTGAGAAGCTCGATTCACACAGAGAATCCTACGACTGCGCTGACATGCTCAAGAAGCTTTATAAGCTCGGGGTCGCTAACCTCATTGTTTTCGATCCCCACGACGAGAGAATTGCAAATGCTGTCCCTCTCATGTCGATCGAGATGCCGCGCTGCCAATTCAAGATAACTTCATCACTTTTGTACCGCTACGGTTCAATCAAAATGGATAAGGAACATACGCTCGTAGTAAGTCCGGATGAGACCGGAATATCGCGGGCTATTTTTTACTCTTCACACCTGAATCTTCCTCTCGGAGTCTTCTACCGTCACCGCGATTACACTATCAAGATCAATGGAGAGCACCCGATCAGGGAATTCAAGTTCTTAGGTGAAGACGTTAAGGGTAAGGACATCCTCCTTATCGATGACATGATCAATTCAGGCAACACAATGCTCAGGACCGCCGACGAGCTTAAGCGCAGGGGCGCCGAAGACATCTATTGCCTGGCTCCGTTCGGACTGTTCACAGACGGACTGGAAGTATTTGATGAGGCTTATGAAAAAGGCATTATCAAGTGCATCTGCACGACCAACCTGATCTATGAACCCAAAGAACTCCTCGAGCGCGAATGGTATCTGCAGGCAAACATGGTACCTTACGTTGCAAGGATAATTGACGCACTTAATTCAGACGAATCCGTCTACGACCTTATCAACTCAACTGCAAGACTCAGAGACCTTGCGAGCCAGATAAGGATCGAAGAGGTTTTCGATGAATTTTAAGAATAAGGCAAACAAATATAAAGCATGAAAGGCAGGCTGCAATTATGACATCAGCATCTGACGAGAAAGCTTATTCCCGCTACGACCAATACGGCGACAACCCCATGGCGCCGGTAGGACCCATCGGTCTCATTGCGCTGCGTGGCAGTGAAGAATTTACCGAGAAGGTAAACTTCTATCTCAACAAGAGGCGTTCCGAATACCAGAAGGAACAGATCGTCAATACTTATCCGGGATTCTTCCGTGAGGATTACACGATTCCGGTTGAGAATGCGAGGTTCTCTTCAGGTGAAGGTAAAGCTGTCGTTAAGAACACGGTCAGAGGACATGACCTCTATCTTATCAGCGATATCATGAACTGCTCCTGCACATACAAGATGTTCGGCACAGATAACCGCATGAGTCCTGACGATCACTATCAGGATCTTAAGCGTGTAATCCTCGCCTGCTCCGGCAAATCAAGAAGAATCAACGTCATAATGCCTTTTCTTTATGAGAGCCGTCAGCACAAGAGAAATGCCAGAGAGTCCTTAGACTGCGCTTTCGCACTTGAAGAGCTCTACGATCTTGGTGTTGCAAACATCATCACATTCGATGCACACGACGAGAGAGTTGCCAACGCTATCCCGCTCGCAGGATTCGAGAGCCTCCCTACCACATATCAGATCATCAAGGAGATGTACCGTCAGGTTCCTGACCTCTCGTTCTCTTCCGGTAAGTTCATGATCATCTCACCCGATGAAGGCGGTATCGGCAGAGCTATGTACTACGCTTCCATCCTTGGTGTCCCTCTCGGAACATTCTATAAGAGAAGAGACTATACAACTGTTGTTAACGGCAGAAACCCGATCGTAGCCCACGAGTTCCTCGGTGATTCCGTTGAGGGCATGGATATCCTCATCGTTGACGACATGATCTCATCCGGCGATTCAATGATCGACATCGCACGTGAGATGAAGGACCGCGGCGCACGCAAAGTATTCTGCGCAGTTACATTCGGTCTATTCACAGAAGGTATCGACAACTTCAACAAGGCATACGAAGAAGGCATCATCAATAAGGTATTCGCTACAAACCTCATTTACAGAAGACCTGAGCTTCTTCAGGCTCCGTGGTTCGCAGATGTTAACCTCTGCAAGTTCGTAGCGCTCCTTATCGACGCCATTAACCACGATGCATCGCTCTCGAGCCTCATCAATCCTACCGAGAAGATCAAGAAGCTTCTCAAGGAAAAAGAAGGTATCGACTTATAATGGCAAATACCGGCAAGCGTTCTTCCAGCACTTCTTCCAGGGGCTCGAAAAAGAGCACCTCCAAGTCATCGCGCTCCAACGCATCCCGCAAGACCACCAAGAGCAGCCCTGCAACGCAGGAATCTGCTTTCTCGAGGATAGTGAGCAAGTTTGCTGCCTCGAAGGCTGCAATGCCGCTCATCTTTATTGCGGCTGTCATTCTGCTTGTCGGAATCGATCTTCTGATCAGTTGGGACAATTTCGGAACATTCTTCACGATATTGGGCGTCGAGACCCTCATAGCTGTTGTTGTCTGGGTCATCATGACACTCGTATTTTCCAGAAGATCTGCCAAAGAATCTGACAGCGAGCCAGCAGAAGACGAGGTATAACCCTTGACTCTTGACGGCATAACCTGTCAGCTCCTCGCAAATGAGCTAAACACAGAGCTTGAAGGCAAGCGTGTAGACAAGATCTACATGCCTGACCGTCATACGGTCATCCTTCACATCAGATTTACGGGCGGATACAGAAAGCTCCTGATCTCAATTGACCCCGGGTCCCCGCGTATCTGCTTTGCCGAGAATACTGCCGAGAACCCTTCTATCCCGCCGTCATTCTGCATGCTCCTTCGTAAGTATCTGGCAGGTTCGAGGATAGAGAGCGTCACTAATCCCGGCTACGAGCGAATCATTGAGATAACAGTAAGCAACACTGACGAATTAAGAGACCGCAAGACTTATACCCTCACAGTTGAGTTAATGGGACGGTTCTCAAATCTTGTCCTCATAAATGAGAACGGCAAGATTTTGGACTCTGCTATCCATGTTGATTTCTCAGTATCGCGTGTAAGAGAAGTAATGCCTGCCCGCGTTTACGAGTATCCGCCGGCACAGGACAAGCTCTCGCCCGACGATGCGCTCAAGATGGCTGAAGAAGGCAAGCTTCCCATTATGGAATCTGAATTATCAAGACCTGTCGGGAAGGCTCTTGTAGGTTCCATTAGGGGCCTGTCCCCTGTTCTTGCAGCATACATCACCCAAAAAGCTGATATTGATGACCGCAAGACTCTCGTAATGCTGAATGAGGATCAGAAAAAAGCTCTTAACTCTGAAGTTAAGGCATTCCTTAAGTCTGTAACTGAAGGCACATACACGGCAAGGATCTTCTACGATGAATCAGGCGAACCTGCAGATGCTTCCATCGCAGATCTCAGAGGATATACCAGGTCCAGGACTGTATCCTCGATCTCAGAAGCAATATATCTGAGCTATCTTGCAAGAGATTCAAGACTCGTTATGGACATGGGCCGTGACAGACTGAATCAGATAATATCCAATGCCCTTGCAAGAGTCATCAAGAAGCGCGAACTTCATGAGCAGGACCTCGAAGAAGGCCGTAAGGCTGAATCTTACAAGCATTCTGCCGACATGATCCTCACCTACAAGTACATGATCACCCAGGGTTCAACCAGCGTAACCCTCACCGACTATACCGATGACGGCCAGAAGGACATCGTTATCGACTTAAATCCCACGCTCGACGCCTCAGGCAACGCGCAGGAATACTACAAGCGCTTCCACAAAGCTAACCGCAAGATGGAACTTGCCGAGAATTATCTCAAGGAAGACGAACTTGCCGCACAGTATCTGAGGTCACTTTTTGCAGCCGTAAATGCCGCAGCAAGTCTTGAAGACCTTCAGGCAATAAACGAAGAGATCAGATTCGAGATCGCCGGAGATAACGGTTTTCGCAAGAATCACAGCGCAAAAAGGAATAACAATAACAGCGGTGATCCCAACAAGATGGTCGGTGTTGCCAAATCAGGCAAGGCTTCTTCCAGAGCTTTAAGAGAAGCTGCAAAGAGAGCCAATGCCGGCAAAGGCAGCAAGGACAAGTCCAAGGAGCGCGCCCTCCCCTGCCGCAGATACATGACTTCTGACGGCTACGAGATCCTCGCAGGAAGAAACAACATCCAGAACGACCAGCTCACATTCCACACTGCTTCAAGGCGCGACTGGTGGTTCCACGTTAAGGGCCTTCCCGGAACGCATGTAATCCTTAAGACCAAGCCCAATGAAGAGATGCCTTCAGATAATGCAGTTCTTGAAGCCGCAAGTCTTGCCGCGTTCTTCTCCAAGGCTATCATCCTCGAAGAACA
Organism: Saccharofermentans sp.; assembly: GCA_024695565.1. The sequence continues at coordinate 49,344 of JAILHX010000079.1, forward strand.
CATGACTTCCGAAGATTCGAAGCCCGGCATGCTCAAGGCAGAGGTCGACTACTGCCCCGTCTCCCATGTAAAAAAGATTCCGGGAGCAAAGCCCGGAATGGTCATCTACGAAGGATATTATTCGGTTCTTGTTGAAGCAAAAGAGCCTCATTCAAAGGATTTATAAATCTTATCCCTGAACTTGGATTCCTCAAGTGAGAATATGCATCCGCAGTATTTCTGCCTGTAAAGACCGATCTCTCTGGCCATATCCTGACCCTGTCTGAAGCCCGGTCTGAAATCCATGTATTCGAAATCAACACCGTACTTGGATGCCTTCTGATTACTTATCTCAGCAATCTTATCGTGCTGCTGATATGGGCTCACAAGAAGTGTCGTGCAGAATGAATCATAACCGTTTTCTGATGCGAACTTCGCAACGGCATCCATACGGATGTCATAGCACATCTCGCATCTTGAGGCGAATTCTTCGAGATACTCCTTCGAGAGCCAGTATTCCTGCATACATTCGGTGCCGACAGATATCAGCTTCACGCCATAGTGATCACACGCCTTTGCAAGATTCTCGTGGCGTCTGTCGAATTCAAACTGAGGCTGGATGTTAGGGTTATACCAGAAGCAGTCTATATCACGGCCGTCAGTCAATAACAGATCGACCGGATACATTGCGCAAGGACCGCAGCAACAATGAAGAAGCATCTTCCCCATCAGTTGTTCTCACCGTCCTTGTTAGCGTTCTGCCAGTCTTCGATGGTGATGTTCTCATAGCGCTGGGGAACGACTTCAGTATTCTTCATTCCGGCGATAAAAGACGGCGGAGGTGTTATTCCGATGTGCTCGAAAGCTCTTAACGTCAGAACTCTTCCTCTCGGAGTCTTAGCGAGGAACCCGTTCTGCAGTAAGAAAGGCTCGTAAACATCTTCGATTGTAACGGGATCTTCGCCTGTACATGCGGCAAGCGTCTCAAGACCGACAGGACCGCCCTTGAATATATCAGCGATCGCGGTAAGAACTCTTCTGTCAACTGCATCAAGTCCTACATCGTCAATATCCAAAGCCTTAAGTCCGTAGTCAGAAACTTCCTTATCGATAACGTCCCTCTCAAGATAAGAAGCGAAGTCCCTCATACGCTTAAGAAGTCTAATGGCGATTCTCGGAGTTCCACGCGATCTCGATGCGATATTGCGAAGTCCCTCTTCATTGATCGCGATGCCGAGAAGATCAGCGTCACGCTTAAGGATCTCCATGAGGTCTTCTGTCTCATATAATTCGAGGCGGTGGATCATGCCGAAGCGGTCTCTCAAAGGCGCAGAGAGCATGCCTGCCCTGGTCGTGGCACCAACCAGTGTAAAGTGCGGAAGATCAAGTCTTACGGACCTTGCAGCAGGTCCCTTGCCGATCATTAAATCGAGGCAATAGTCTTCCATCGCAGGATAAAGGACTTCTTCCACACTCTTGTTAAGTCTGTGGATCTCATCGATGAATAAGACTTCATTCTCATTGAGATTCGTAAGGAGCGCTGCCAGGTCACCTGCCTTCTCGATCGAAGGACCTGTGGTGATGTGCATGGATACTCCCATCTCGGATGCTATGATGCCCGCAAGCGTAGTCTTACCGAGTCCCGGAGGACCATATAAAAGAACATGATCCAAAGCTTCGCCGCGTTTCTTGGCAGCATTGATAAAGATCTTAAGGTTATTCTTGACCTTGGTCTGACCGGAATACTCTTCGAAGGTAACCGGCCTTAACGCCTTCTCCTCCGTATCTCCGGGCTGCCTGAGCCTGCCTAAGACGCGCTCTTCCTCATTCTCTTGTTCATTAAAATTCATCATCTTTAGGGTTTTCCTTATGAGAACTTCTTACCGGCAGCAAGCTTCAATGCCTTGCGGATAAGGTCTTCAAGACCGATGCCGTCTTCATATGCAGCAGCAACTGCGTCTGCAGCTTCCTGATCTTTATATCCTAACACAACGAGAGCTCCGACAGCGTCCTGCATAATACCCGCATCACCGCCCCCTGCAGCTGCGACAGCAACCGGAGTAACGCTGACGCTTGCAGATGCTCCAAGCTGGGCCTTGAGCTTGTCCTTAAGCTCTAATATGATCCTCTCAGCTGTCTTCTTGCCCAGGCCCTTAACACCTGTAAGAAGGGCTACGTTATTGCTCATGACCGCTGCAGCGATCTGTTCAGCAGACAATGAAGCACAGATCGTGTGGGCAACCTTAGGACCGATACCACTGACGGTAATCAGCTTTAAGAACATCTCCTTCTGGTCTCTGGAATTAAACCCGTAGAGCGAGATATCGTCTTCCTTGACGCTCTGATAGAGATATATGGTAACCTCATCACCAAGACCTCCGATCTCGGCAGAGATACCCAGAGGGCAATTGATAAGATAACCTATTCCGTTATTCTCGATGACGATCTGCTGGTCGTTGCGGTCAGCTACGATGCCTTTGATATATGCGTACATTCAAATTCTCCTTAAAACGATCTAACCTATTCTATCAATAAATCAGACAAATCCTTCATTGCGCTTGGTATATCCGTAACGTCCGTACTGATAGCCGGATACGGCCTTACCGGCGTATGCGAGGCCAGTATTTGCGAGCGTTATCGCAAGCGCCAATGCATCTGCAGCGTCATCGGGCTTAGGCATCTCCTTAAGACCAAGGATGGATTTGGTCATGACCTGAACCTGCTTCTTCTCAGCCTTGCCGTAACCTGTGATGGCGAGCTTGACCTGCCCCGGGGTAAACTCATAAACTTCAATACCTGCTCTGGCTGCCTCAACAAGAACGGCTCCTCTGGCCTGGGCAGTACCGATAACAGTCGTATGGTTATGTCCCATGAAGAGTTCCTCGACTGACATAAGGTCGGGCTTATACTGCTCTAATATAAACTTAAGCTTATCGCTGATGGCAAGAAGTCTTAACGGGAAATCCACGCCTGCCTTGGTCTCAATGACACCGTAATCTACGGCAGTGAGCTTATTTCCCTTCTTATCGATAATGCCGTAACCCGTGATAGCATAACCCGGATCGATTCCGATTATTCTCTTAACAACGGGTTCTGTAGCCATAGTAGTCCTGCCTTATATAAACATTTGTTCGTATTATACATTAACCGCTTATTTAATCAAGTAATTACATCGATAATGGCGGGCTTCTTCTCAGGCTTTTCGGGCCCTATCGTATAGGCTTCAAGTATTAAGTCCATGGCATCGAAAAGGCGTTCATCAGGAAGCTCACTCTTTTCGCCCTGATAAAGCGCGCAAAGAGAATCTCCGCGCTCCACCTTATCGCCAACCTTAACGAAGAACCCGATTCCCGCACCGTAATCTATTTTGTCTGTCTTTTTCAGTCTCCCTGCTCCGAGCAACACAGAAGCCTGTCCTATAAGATCCGTCCTGATGCTCTGTACAAACCCGCTGTCAGGCGAATTAACATGCATGCAGTCAAAAGGCTTATCAACATAAACGGGAGCGCCGCCCGGGGTGAGCTTTCCGCCCTGCGATTCAATAAGCTGCTTATATTTCTCATAGCAGGTACCATCAGATAACCTTGCCCTGATCTCGGCGCGCAGTACGTCCTCACTCATGCCGGCGTCTTTTCCGGCTATGGTGATCAGGTGGTAAGCAAGCTCGACAACTACTTCAATGACGTCCTCTTCGCCCTTACCCGTTACGGTATTTAACACTTCCTGCATCTCAAGGATGTTGCCGCAGAATCTTCCCAAGGGCTCATCCATATTCGTGATAACGGCAACAGTCTTCCTGTCTGCTAGTTTGCCGATCTTGATCATGGCTTCGGCAAGCTGTTTTGCCATATCATAATCTTTCATGAAGGCGCCTGAACCGCATGTGACATCAAGCACGATCCCCTTCGCGCCGCCGGCGATCTTCTTGCTCATGATGCTCGATGCGATCAAAGGTATCGAATCGACAGTGCCTGTAACATCTCTTAATGAATAGAGGATCTTATCTGCAGGCGCCAGATCGGGAGTCTGTCCTGATATGACCATGCCTGTCTTGATCACGTACATGTGGAAGTCCTTGGTATCGACCTCAACGTTAAATCCTTCGATGGATTCGAATTTATCAACGGTACCGCCTGTAAATCCCAGTCCTCTGCCGCTGAGCTTTACGACCTCAACACCAAAGGATGCAATAAGCGGCAGAAGGATTGGCGTGATCTTATCGCCTACACCGCCCGTACTGTGCTTATCCACCGCTATGCCGTCGATATAAGGAAGTTCCAATTGTTTCCCTGAAGCGGCCATCTCAAGCGTCAACGTGGTCATCTCGCGGTCATCCATGCCGTTTAAGACAATGGCCATGAGAAGTGCTGAAGTCTGATAATCGGGAATCGATCCGTCAGTTACGCCCTGAACGAAGAACTTTATCTGCTCGTCAGTAAGGCTCTGCTTATCTCTCTTAGCGATAATAATGTCTCGCATATTCATGGAAGATCACCCCCGGATAATGTTCCTAATAAAGATATTATAATCAATATACGTGCCAAATTATCCATTTGTGCTAAACTATTTCAAGCATATAACCATACGGAGGCTTCCAATGGCCGGAAACACAAATACAGCTTCAGTATCAACACCTCTATCTGTGATCATAATCGGTTGCGGAAGAGTTGCCGTAAAGCATCTTAAGGCCATCTCGAAGCTCAAGAACTTAGAGCTCAAAGCAGTCGTTGACGTTAATGAGGAATCGGCAAAGAAGCTCTTAGGCTCTGTTAAGGGGTTCGCAAACACTAAGATATTCAGCGACTACAAAGAAGCCATAGATGAAGTTAAGCCTTCCATCGTATCCGTAACGGTTCCTTCCGGCCTTCACTTCCAGATTGCCAAGTATGCCATGGAGCACGGATCCAATCTCCTCCTCGAGAAGCCTATGACCATGTCAGTTTCTGAGGCGCGCGATATTTTCGAGCTCTCGAACAAGACAGGCCTCAAGATCGCCATGGGCCACATCTACCGCTATCTCCCTGTCGTAGGTCTTGTAAGAGACGATATCGCCAAGGGTGAATACGGCAAGGTAACTCACGGAACGATCTACGTCCGCTGGGGCCATGACGAGGAATACTACAGAAGCGCAGCATGGCGCGGAACCTGGAAGAGTGACGGCGGCGCCCTCATGAACCAGACAATCCATGCCATCGACCTTCTCATATGGCTTATGGGTTCAGAACCCGAAGAAGCTACTTCCATGATCGCACAGCGCTTAAGAAATATCGAAGCAGAAGATCTCGGAATGGCTGTCTTAAGACTTGAGAACGGCGCACTTGCCCAGATCGAAGGAACGACCGCTACAAATCCCGCAAAGCACACAGCCGAGTTCTCTGTCTTCTGTGAGAAAGGCCAGCTCAGCATGGGTCTTGATTCAGGAAAGCCCCACATCAACATCTGCAAGTTCCTGCCCAACGGCAAGATCAAGAAGCTTAACGGCTACTATATCCGCAAACAATTCAAGACAGGCGGCATGTTCTCATACAAGTGCGCCCTTAATCCGCACCTCGGAATCTATAAAGATCTTGCCGATTCCATCATCGAAATCAAGAATCCCATAGCAGACGCATACTCCGGATTCTCCTCTGTCGACACGCTTTTGGGCATATACAAATCTGCCAAAGAGGGTCACCCGGTCAAGCTCCCCCTGGAAGGCGATTTCAATTCAATTGATATGTCTGAATTTTTTAAGTAAAATAAGTGTTGACTTGTAAAACCCTAATAGCTATAATAACTGACGTTGCTTAACGCACCTCTAGCTCAGATGGTAGAGCAACTGACTCTTAATCAGTGGGCCCAGGGTTCGAGTCCCTGGAGGTGCACCAACATAAAGAAGGCTGACTTGATAGAAGTCGGCCTTTATTTTTTGAATTTCGCATTCATAGTTCTCCGGGTTTACGATTTTGCGTTTGTCTCCGGCGTTTTCCCGTTTAAATTCCCGTTATATAACGGGAAAACTAACGGGATTTTTGTTGGCCTAGGCTTCGATGTGTTTATCAGTATGTTCCCTAACGTATTTAAAAACGTATTTTTTGCCAAAATCGGGCAAAAATACGTTAGAGAATGCGTTTGGGAACGTATTCAAAAACGCATTTTCGGCCCAAAACAGGGAAAAATGCGTTGGAGAATGCGTTTGGGAACGTATTCAAAAACGCATTTTCGGCTGAAATCGGGGAAAAATGCGTTGGAGAATATGTTCGGGAACGTATCGGGAAACGCATTCTGCCCGCCTCCCCCAAAAAACTATGGCAAAAAGTATGGTCTAAGCCATAGTTTTTACCATAGAAATGCCCTCAAAACCTCGAAAACTATGGCAAAACATATGGCTGAAGCCATAGTTTTTACCATACTTTCCGCCAGCCGCGTGCTGCAGCCAACCACACAACGCCGATCGTTCAACGCCGCCCGCGACCCCAAAAAACAACGCAACAAAAAACCGCCTCTTAAATTAAAGAGGCGGCAATTATTGTTTGGTTAATACCGAAGTTACTCTTCTTCGCCCAGATCAAGGAATTCCTTGAAGTCATCGTAAGTCTCTTCAGCCGAAGCAATAGTAGCTTCACGCTTGTCATCCTTAACGAATCTCTCAGGATTGATCTCGGGAGCCTTAGTCTCTGTCTTCGGAGCAGGTTCTGACTTAGGTTCTTCTTTAGTTTCTGCCTTCGGTTCTTCCTTAACTGCTTCTGCCGGCTTTTCGGATGCAGCGGTATCAGCAGCCGGCTGCTTCTCCTGCTTCTCAGCCGCATCTTCTGCAGGCTTTTCATCAGCAGACTTCTCTTCAACAGGAGCCTTATCAGCAGCTGCTTCAGCAGCGGGCTTATCCTCAGCCTTATTCTCAGCCTTATTCTCCGCTTTAGCTTCAGCTTCAGCAGCGGCAGCCTTCTCCTTGGCAGCACGCTCCTTTGCTTCTTCGTAAAGTCTTAACTGGAGCTGACGGCGCTCTTCACGGGCCTTCGCCTTAGCATCCTCTTCTGCCTTCTGCTGCTGTTCTGCAGCAAGGCTTTCTTCAATCTCCTTACGCTTCTCATCAGTAACCTTGCCCATGTTGGAAGACTTGAGATCGCTGATAGACTCGGAAGCGTGGACTGCTTTCTTCTTGATCTCATCCATCTTCTTCTTGCTCTCTGCCTGGGCACGGGCTTCATCTTCAGCAACTTTGTTGCCGAGCGACTGGAGCTTGGCAAGTTCTTCAGGAGATACTGAAGGAGTTACGGAAGCAGAGATGGAATCCGGTTCAATTTTTACCTCACGGACTTCAACATCACCGACATCGGAAATGCTGAAGTCAGAAGCTGCTTCCTTGATCGTCTTGAAATCCGGAAGTTCAACACCCGGAAGTATTTCGTATTTCTTTTCTTCTCTCATAAATCTATCATCCTTTTAGTGATAAAACTAAAGCTATTATTCCTATAACGCACAATATAGATCCCGCGACAAGCATGACAACAGATATCTTGCTTATCTTCGAAGGTTCCTTAACTGTTTCTGTCTCAGTCTGCTTAGGCTCGGCAGCAGGCTTCTCTTCGCCTTCAGGTGCCTGTTCTTCAGTTCCTGCACACTTTCTGATTATCTCGTGCGCATTCATGAGTTCAGGTTTGATAGCCTGTGACAGTTCCTTAAATGTCTCGCCTGAAGAAGCAAACTTACCGGCCTCGCTCTCCAACTGATCGGGGTCAGGTGCTTTGGTGCCTTCGAAATACATGACACCGAAGCTTGCATCGTCACTGGCGTTGCTTGAACCTACGATAAACTTCTGTACGGTATCAAGCACTGATTTCTCTGCTTCTTCCCTGCCGGAAGCGAACGTCTCTGCCATCTTGGCTACAACGGGTTTAACTAGTCCGGCTTCTTCGTTATATACGCTGTCCTGAACGCCGTCAGTCATGAGGGCGATCGCATGGACATCGTCAACAGTCGTCTTGAGAAGACGCATGTAATTATCTGCATGAGCGGCAGTTACAAAATAAGTCTTGCCGTCCTTATCATTCTGAGGCATTGAGATGGGGCTTACACCGGAAGGTGAGATCCTTACGATAAGTCCGTCTCCGATGTGACCGATCATCATTCTTCTGTCCTTAACCGCGACAAAGAGCAATGTGCAGGACAGTCTGTCGATAACATCAATAGTGCGCTCTTCCATTATTCCCGCGAAAGCAACACGGAGCCTGGCCATAAGATAGCCTCTTACGGCCGCTTCCCTGTTCTCCGCAAATAAAGCATCGAAATGATCACAAAGAGTATCTGTGATTACATGAACGGCACAGTCAGAACCGAATCTGGCATCGGTATACTGCTTTCCGCCTGCACCGTCAGCGATGCATACTACAGAAACGCCGTTCCTGGTAACAGCATAAGACGCGTCCTCACAAGGAGTGCCGCGGTTAACGTGCTTATTACCAATGGTCGTAACAGCTCCGACTGTAATCCCTTTATACATTACTCGTCCTCATCAATGAACTTCATGAAATCATCAACATCGACAGCTGTGCCTTGCGGAGTAGTGTCAATGTTATAAAGAGCATCGTCATTCATACCGGAAGATACGATCGAAGATGAAGACGAACCGAGGAATTCGAAAAGCTTTGCAAAGTCTGTTGAATTGATCGAGATAGGCTCATCTCTCTTGATGGAAAGTCTCTTGAGGCAATCGAAATCAACCCCTGAACCTACGCCGATATTGAAGACAACGAGTTTATCGTCGCGCTCAAGCTCGTTACAGGCCTTGATAGCGAGTTCCATATTCTGGATAGCATTGGGTCCCTGAGGAGCGCCGTCTGTGATAACTACGAGCCAGGGCTGGAAATACTTGATACCCATCTCCTTGTAGCCTTCCTTACGTGCATTGAGAAGCTCTAACGCGGTAAGGACACCTTCACCGATAGGAGTAAGTGTTGTGGATGCCTTGATCTCCGGAAGACCCTTCTCCTTGGAGATCTTACCGAAAGGCATTACGATGTCGACCTTGGAACCGAATGTAACAATAGCAATGTCAGTAGAGGATCTTGTATCGTCATTAGCCTTGATCGAAGCCACAAAATTCTGGAGACCCATGTTGAGCTGCTTAATCGGGGTTCCCATCATGGAACCGGATGTGTCTAATGCAAAACAGATCGGGAGTCTTCTTTTTGTGCTCGAACCGAAATCGGAACTCGAAAAGTTTTCCAACATAATAGTCCTCCGATAATAAGAGAAATAGAGTTATCCAATTGATTATATCAAACTATTAATGAGAGATATATCAGAACAGACCAAAAAACTTCTTCTTATTCTTTACGGAATCAGGAGCTGTCTGATTATCAGCAGGAGCGCCGGGCGCAGGAGCTGACTCAGGCTTGTTCTCACCTTCATCATCCAATCTAAGGGGTCTGAAAGCAGCGTTGCCGCCGACACTGGAAGAAACATAGCGGCCTGAAGGAGCGTTTGCGAATACTTTCTTCTCATATACGGGCCTGGGCTCAGATCTCTTAGCCTCAATAGCCTTCTTCTGCTCGTACTTCGCTCTGCCTTCCTGAATATTTACACTCTGCTGAATGTAATTCTCGCGGGGGAACAGCTTATATGCTTCAGGATCATCATAAACAAACTTCTCAAGCTCGTTCTTATATTCCTGAACTGCAGCCTTCCACTCGACAGCCTCGTAAGACTTGCCTTCGCGGAAAGTATTATAGAGCATGATGCGCAGACGCTCAGGGAGATACTCCCAGATATGATCGTAACCGCCGAGCGGAATATGCTCGGTATCTGAATTATCAAGCGTATAAGGGAAGTTACGGTTTAAGATCTCTTCTCTTAAGGTCTCTGCACCGTTCCTGGTCGCATAAGGATGGAGACCGCAGAACAGGACTGAGAATACCAGCATGGCAATAGAATAGTCCTCATCCTTAAGTCTTCTGACAAATCCTGCGAAGTCCCTGCCCCAGAGTCTGGGATCGGTGAAATCTTCCGTTCCTACAGGACAAGGGAGATTTCCGACCTGAACACTGTCCATGTCGATCAGATACTGACATGTCGAAGAATAGATTAACGCGTTCTTGAGCTGGATATCACCTGCAATGACGTCATGCATATGAAGATAAAGATACTTCGAGATGAGTGACAGCAATGTATCGCAGACGTCGATCCTGGTCCAATAAGGATAACGCTCTATCATTGCGTCGGGGCCGTCGAAAACATTGCTGAGCGTCGTTCCCTTACCCATAGGCATCGTATAGCCTACAGGCGCTCCCTGGAAGAATAACAGGTGCTGCGGGATGCAGAATTCCGGAGAGGAAATGCCGAGTTCCGAGAGCTTCTTGAGCTTAGCCCATCTGAGAGGTGTGATAACGCCTTTGTGATATATCTTCGCAACGAGCTTGGGGTTGTTGGTCGTAAATACCATTCCCTCAGCACCGCCGCTTAATCTCTTATCAAGAACAAACTTCTCGCCGCTATTTGCAGTTACCACGTCATTGATGCTGGCTCTTGCATCAGCATCAAGGAATGTATCGTTCTTAGCAAGTTTACTGAGAGGCGGCATAGGACATTCATCGATCATCTGCTGGATCGATGAATAGAATTCAAGTCCGTCTTTTGTAACGATTGCAATGTCACCGTTAAATACAGGAGACTTCTCATAGAGTCTCTTGGTGAAGATGCCGCGCTTGGTCGTGAGGATACATGATTCTGAGAGGTCTTTTACCTGTTCGATGAATTCTTCTGTATTGCATGTGTGAACCAGATGGAGTCTCTCTGTCTTAAGAAGACTCTGCATAAGCGAACGCATTGCATTCTGCGCATTCCTGTCCTTGGATGCCTGCTGATCAACAACACAATAATGGAGAAGCTTAAAAGTGTCGCTGACATAACAATCAATCCCCTTGTCACCAAAGAGATCGATCAATTCATTGATAGCCGGCGTATCGGAATACTCCATGATAACGGAGTAATCAAGAACGATCGACAGATACTTACTTAATCCTTCGAACATAAAAGCACTTCAAAACCTCTCCATTTGAGATTTTATACATAATCTTGATATAAATCAACAATATATATAAACGAAAGTTGATTTTAGAGGACAAATAAAAATAGACAAAGACAAGAAAAATTGCTTTTTTACAATTCAGTCGATACCGACTAATTTCATCAGATATTTGGCATTCGACTGCCTGCTGATCCCGGACGTCAGTTTGTAATCGAATGTGATGCCCGTATCCGTATAAGACTCCGAGAAATGATAGTACCTGATATTGCTGAAGTCATCTCTGGTCTTGTCGATCATTGCATAATCATGCGTTGTCATAAGTCCGCAGATGGAAGGCTTTGAGAGCTTCTTTAATACTGTAAGGGCACCCTCAGTCCTGTCATCTGAATTAGTTCCCCTGAATATCTCATCGATCAGGAACATGAGAGGCTTATTCTCACCTGCTGCATTCACGATGCCGGAGATCCTTAAGAGCTCTGCCTTGAACGTACTCATGTTCTCTTCAAGGCTGTCTACGATCCTCATGGAGCTCATTACCCTCATTCTTCCAAGCTTAAGGCTTGAAGCAGGAACCAGACCGCCTGTAAGCGCCAATATTGTACATACGCCGACCGTTCTGATCATGGTTGTCTTACCTGACATGTTAGAACCTGTAATGATCGCAATATCCTTGTTGACCGTAACGGAATTGCTTACAACAGTCTCATGATCGATCAGAGGGTGAGCCAAGTCTGTTCCTTCAAAAACGCTGTTGTCTTCGGGCTTTTCGGAGTCTGCGAAAACAGGGAAAGAACTGTCAGGCAGTACAAGTCCCGTCTGCGCTGCACACATAAGTGATTCAAGTTCTGCAAGATCTGAGATCTGTGAAGGAAGACTCTTGCCGTATTTAACTGCCCAGTTGCCGAGAAGGTATGAGATCAGGCAATCAAGTGGCGCAATCAGGTTAAGTATCAGAGCAAACAGAGGCTGGCTTCTGAGAGCAGCAAGTCTTAATACTGAGGTAAGTTTCTTCAAAGATTCAAATGCGCTCTTATGGCCGTCCTTGCCGCTGATAAGCGACTTGATAAGTTCGTTCTCAAATCCGCCTGCAACAATGATCTCATAAAGCTTTAAGATGGTCTTTACCTGGATAGGCATTCCCTCGCAGGCCTTGATGTACTTATCGTTAAATACGTGTCCTACGATCCAGATGATGAAGTTGATGAGAAGACATGTCGGAACCGTTGCAAGAGCATAAGAAGGAACGGCAATAAAAGCTACCGGAACGCTAATCCAGACAGCGCATCCGATGATTCCGAGAACATTTGATATGGTCTTTGTTTTCGAGCCGTTAACAGCAAAATCAAGAAGGACTTTGGGGTCCTTGGTCATCTTGCCGCATCTTGCAGTTGCCTGATAATCCATGAGCACATCAGGCTTGGAGCAAAGCTCTGCAACTGCTGCCTGTCTTGCCTTAAGTTCATTTACGGAGATGCCTGATACATGGGGCTTTAAGAGGCTGTCAGCAAATCTTCTTCTGCCAAATGACGTCTCTGAAACATTGAGGAGCGAGAACAGTGATTTCTTGCCGAAGAGATCAAGGTCAACACAATAATCGTGATCGGGATCTTCGAATTCTTTGCCGTACAATCTGTTCTTTGCAAAGCCTATATCTTCTGCCCTCTTAAGGCCCTTGACCGCGATGTTGCGCAGCTCGCTAAAATCGCCTTTGATCCTTGCGATATAAGAAGAATTGACCTTCTTAAGTTCGTTAAGATATTCAACCTTCGCTATAATTCCGCCATGCACAAAACACAAAACGATAAACAGGACAAATATGAATCCTCCGGCTATATAGAGCGCAGGGATCTTACTTACGATGCCCCATACGATCGCTATTGCAGCACATACAAAAGATAATAACCTTAAAAATGATAAAATGCCGCTCTGCCTTTCGTATTTGGCAAGATCGGCAAGTATAACCTTTTCTTTCTCAATGTAGCGATTTAAATCAGCCTTCATCCTTCTTAGCCTTTGAAGAAGCAGGTTTCTTAGAAGCAGGCTTCTTAGCCGGTGCTTTCTTGGAAGCCTCCTTCGCGGGCGCCTCTTTCTTTGAAGTGCTCTTGGCAGCAGTCTTTGACGAAGCAGCCTTAGCAGTAGTCTTCTTCGCAGTCGTCTTGGATGCAGTCTTAGTAGTCTTCGCAGTTGTCTTCCTTGATACTCTCTTCGGAACACACTTATCAAGAACTTCACCTACGTTATCGTGGATAGTAAGGAGTGCCTTAAGATCCATGTATGTAGAACTCTTGTTGATGATTACGATGCGGTCATGCTTTAAGAATTGAGCAAATGTTGCAGCAGGATAAACCGTAAGAGATGTGCCCGCAATGATCATGAGGTCACACTTCTTAACAGCCTTGATAGCGTTATCGACATTCTGGTGCTCTAAGTTCTCTTCGTAAAGAACGATGTCAGGTCTTACGATACCGCCGCACTTATCACAGTGAGGAACGCCTTCCTGGGCAACAATGTATTCGATGTTAAACTTCTTGCCGCAGTCCATGCAGTAATTTCTGAATACGGAACCGTGAAGTTCGATTACGCACTTGCTGCCAGCTTCCTGGTGAAGATTATCGATATTCTGTGTGATGATAGCCTTGAGCTTACCCTGTCTCTCAAGTCTTACGAGAGCCTTGTGAGCCTTATTGGGTCTTGCGTCAGGATAGATCAGCTTGCGCTTATAGAAGTCGAAGAAATCTTCAGGATGCTCCATGAAGAAATCGTGAGCGATGATATCGATAGGTCTGTATTTGGTGCCACTCTCAGTATTGTAGATACCTGCACCGCTTCTGAAGTCAGGAATACCACTCTCGGTAGAAACACCTGCTCCTCCGAGGAACACGATGTTGTTGGACTCTGCGATCAGCTCCTTGAGCTGATTGAGCTTATCTTCACGAACACTGCCGAATCTGTCAATTCTGGTTTCCACTGACTAGTCCTCAAATATGATGATCGATAATACCGTCGAGATCTGCGTCTTCGCCTTCAACACCATGGAACATACCGGCTGCACCGAACATCTCCTTGCCGGTGACACGCTTCTCGTCACGTCTCTGTTCAACGAGAGTGCTCAAAGCCTTCATTACTCTCTCAGGAGTCTTAATGCTCTTAAGTTCCATGACAGGGGTAGACTTATCAGCTGTGGTAAGAGTAACAGTTCCTACACCGAAGATCCTCTGCCACAAGGTCTGCTTGAACTGAACGTCTAAAATTCTATACAAAAGGATCTCTTCCGAATGCGTTGTGAATACGCCCTTCTTAAGATAGAACTTGTTGTTGCTGAAACTGTAGATAGTGAAAGACATGGGCAAGCCCAGGTATCTTCTCCTGTCCTGCCAGAGAATCTCTTCATTCTCGGTAAGGTTTGTAAGCCTATCAATTTTGCCCATAGCCAAACTCCCTTAATATAGAATTACATCTAACATTATAATAAAAATTCAATTTAGTGTGCAAATATATCGAAAATGAAACGCAATTAACACATTACGTCTCTTCGTTCTGTTTTCTCGCCGGATCGATAATGTCATTGTAATCGAACAAATCGGTATACGCATCCCTCGTCAGCGTGTTGTAACTCATCATAGCCCTGTCGAGGTACAGATAGTTGTCTCCATAAGTGTAATAAGGCTTCGCTCCGCCTCCGAAGAAGATCCTGAATCCGTTATTCTTGAGATATACCGCCCTCTCATCAGTACCATAGATATAGTTGCCGTTCGGATATACCAGAATATGGACTTCGCCGAACAGGCTTCCTATCTGATCGAGCCATTTTACCGTGTCAGTCTCGATATCGGATTTCTCAGCATTGGTGCAGTCCTGAATATATGAATATGTGCATGAAGCAAACTGCCAGCCGGTATCAAGAAGGACATTAGCGATCTCGGTTACTCTTGCTCTCGCATAATCGATATCGTCATTCGTAGGATCAATCTGGGGAAGGTTTGCTGCTGCAAGTGCAGCGTTTCTGTCTTCAATCTCATCTGCTGCAACAACATATCCGAAGCAGGACTCATAACCGCTTACGGAGATGATCCCCTTCGCGCCGTCATATGTGAAGTCAGGGTGCTTCTCGACAAATGCGTCGAGGATCCCAATCGATTCTGCCGTTCTGCTTACTACCGTATCACCGTCAGCATTGACATACTCGCCGCACACCTGGTTCTCGTCGTTAAGGACCAGTCTTCTGCATGTTCCGCATTCATATGCAGAGCAGCTGTACTGAAGGTTCTCAACAACTACGATAAGAGGCTTCTTGCCCTTTGGGACCTTGAGGTTGCGTTCAAGAAGGAATGTGGGATCGCTGCCGTCGATGAGGTTCTCGGGATCTACAAGAACGTAGTCTCTCTCGTAAAGATTTTCGAGGATACGCTCAAACTCGTAAGTAGTCAGATAGATGCCCGCATCACCGGAATGGTAGCGCTCGGAGAAAGCCGTATCCGTATCAACGATCAATGACCTTACACAGATGACTTCTATCTCTCCCCTGTACTCCTTAACTTCTTCAGTATAAGAAGTTGCCGTAAGAAGATTACTCTTTATCATCTCATCTTCAGGGAAGATTACCGCCAGATCCGAGAAGAGCTGCTCAGCCGAATAGAACTTATATGTCTGGATCATGTGCTCGCCCTTTTCCATCATGGGTTCGTACATCGTCTCCTTGATCTCGGCAATTCTCGTATCACAATAGTCTCCGACGAAGCCGTCATAGTCTTCGTTTACCTGCATATACTTAAGAACAGCAGCAACATAATCACCTTCACTTAGAGCGGCTTCCGCTGTCTGGACGTCACCTGTCGCGGTCTCGATAAAGTCGAGCTCTCTAAGCAGAGGATTTGCTGTTGCTGAGAAGTTTCCGATAGGCTGGAGCTGCTCGAAAAAATACATTACGACAGGCTTTTCGACCTTGCCCAGGAGGAAATTCTCGCAGATTCCGTACATTCTCCCGGATACGACCGAACTCGTAAGTTCCTCCATGGAATCAAGGAAGTTGATATCACTTGCCGTAAGGATATATCTGTTGTCGATGATGCGGTCACAGATAGAGTCAACACGAACACTTACTATGTTCTCCATCTCATCTAACATCTGGATCCTGAATGTATTGGAATCCTGGTCTTCGGGAGAAGCACTTAATACCTCATCCTGAATACCGCGGTAGATAGCTAAAGCTTCGGAATAGTTACCTTCATCGATAGCCTTCTCGAAGCTCGGGACCGTATCTCCTTCATAAGCATTCTTTCTTCCGACAAATACCATGACGAGACCGAGCGCAATAAGCGCAACGATGCACGAAACAGCGGCGATGTAATAGCCCTTACTGTTCTTACGTTCGTCTTCTCCGACGTGATACTCGGAAGAAAATACCGTCACTTCAGGTCATCAAAGCTTACCTGCTTTGCCTCCAATGAATTCTCTCTGATGTAGTAGCCGATCGCCGGCACCTTGCGGATCCTGTAGTATTCTGGATCCTGAACGTCTACTTCTGCAAGACGTGCAAGAGACCTCAATACCGATCCCTTCTTCGATACAAGGAGCTGTACACCCTGTGTTGTTCTCGTGGTCTTAAGAGGAATGAGGGATGCCTTGAATACAGCAGCCTTATCAAGACTGTTGGTAACAATGAGATCCGGATCCTCGTCTTCTGCAAGAAGCATGAAGCCTATGGCTTTGCTTCCGTCAAAATAAGCGTTTATGAGCTTCTTTCTGTTCTGCTTCGTCTCATATGAAGAGATGGGAAATCTTGCTGCCTTACCGTTCTCGAAAGCGATGAAGAGGATGCCCTTGTAATCTGTCGTTGAGATCATGAACATCGGTCTCTCACCGTCTTCCATCTCGAGTTCACTGTTAAGGAAGTGACCGAGATCGCCCGGCTTCGTATCCGAGAAATCGTATACGTGTGTCTTATAGAGATTGCACTTGTCAGTAAAGATCAGGAGATCTGACTTGTTCTCGCATTCAAATCCCATGAAGATCTCGTCGTCATCCTTTGTCTTAAGCTCGCCCGCACTCTGAAGCGACTTCATCGTGTGCTTCTTAAGGTAGCCGTGACGCGTAAGCATAAGATGAAGCCTGTAATCAGGAATAACAGCAGACTCAACAAATGTCTCAGTCTCTTCAGCAAGCACAAGCTCGGATCTTCTGGGCTGACCGTACTTCTCGGCAACTTCTCTTAAAGTCTTGGCAATAAGATTGTTGATCCTTCTAGGGCTACCTAAAAGGTCTTCCGTATCAGCGATGTCAGCCTTGAGCTTATCTCTGTCAGCGATCCTGTTTAAGATGTACTGCTTGTTGATGTTACGGAGCTTGATCTCTGCAACATATTCAGCCTGCTCCTCATCAATGCCGAAGCCCTTCATGAGGTTAGGGATAACGTCAGCTTCGAGTTCAGTCTCCCTGATGATCTTGATAGCCTTATCGATGTCTAAAAGGATAACTGCAAGACCGTCCAAAAGGTGCAGTCTCTTCTTCATCTTATCAAGGTTAAAAGCGAGCTCGCGGCATACGCAAGTCCTTCTCCACTTGAGCCATTCGTCAAGGATCTGGCCGATGCCCATTACTATAGGCGAACCGTCGATGAGGATATTGAAGTTGCATGAGAATGTATCTTCAAGCTTTGTGAATCTGAAGAGCTTCGTCATGAGCTGCTCGTGATCAGTTCCGCGCTTGCAGTCGATAGTGATCTTAAGACCGTCCAAGTCTGTCTCGTCACGGATGTCAGCAATCTCACTCGCCTTCTTTGCCTTAACGAGATCCGCGATATTGTCGATGATCGCTTCAACGCTGGTGGAATAAGGGATCTCAGTGATCTCTATGAGGTTCTTTGCCTTATCTACACGATATTTTGCGCGTACGGAAAATGTTCCCTTACCCGTATCATAGATAGCCTTCATCTGGTCCTTGCTGTATAAGATCTTACCGCCGCCCGAGAAGTCAGGTGCAGGCATGATCTCGAGAAGATCGGTATTGGGATCTCTCATGTATGCTTCTGCAGCAGCACAGACTTCTGCAAGGTTAAACGAGCAGATATTGGATGCCATACCGACTGCGATACCCTGGTTGGCATTGACGAGGACTGCCGGGAATGTCGTAGGAAGAAGTGAAGGTTCCTTGAGCGTTCCGTCGTAGTTGTCGATCATGTCGACGGCATCTTTATCGATACCCTTGAAAATCTCTTCACAGATCTTCTCAAGCCTTACCTCCGTATAACGCGGAGCAGCGCACTGCATGTCACGCGAATACTGCTTACCGAAGTTACCCTTTGAATCAACAAAAGGATGCAGGAGCGAACCGTTACCTCTGGTAAGTCTTACCATCGTGTCGTAGATAGCCTGGTCGCCGTGAGGATTGAGCTTCATGGTCTGACCTACCACGTTTGCGGACTTGGTCCTGTTGCCTCCGAGAAGACCCATCTTGTACATCGTATAAAGGAGCTTACGGTGTGAAGGCTTGAAGCCGTCGATCTCAGGAATAGCACGTGATACGATGACGCTCATCGCATACGGCATGTAGTTGATCTCAAGCATCTCGGTTATCGGCTGGTCAATAGCCGGCATGTCCTTCGCATTGCTGTCAGTAAGCTTTGCCTTAAGTGAATCTGAATTAATATCTTCTTTTTTCTTACGTGCCATTTACATCACCCTAAATCAAGCATATCGAGGTATTTCTTACCGTCTGTCTCGATATGGAGTTTTCTTCCTGTGAGATTATCACCGAGGAGCAGATCGAAGACTTCAGCAGTCTTCATCGCATCTTCAGGACAAGCCTTGATAAGTCTTCTGGATTTGGGATTCATTGTTGTCTTCCACATCATCTCAGGCTCGTTCTCACCCAAACCTTTGGATCTCTGGATCGTGCAGAGCTTGGGATCGACCTTGGCAAGGATATCAGCCTTCTCCTTCTCGTTAAACGCGAAGAATGTCTCTTCCTGCGCATTCTTGCCCTTAGGTCTGTATGTGATCTCGAAAAGAGGAGACTCGGCAACATATACATACCCCTTCTCGATAAGAGTAGGCGTAAGTCTGTAGAGCATTGCGAGGATAAGTGTTCTGATCTGGAATCCGTCGACGTCGGCATCGGTACAGATTATGATCTTGTTCCACTTTAAATCGTCGAGATTAAATGCACTTAAGTCTTTGGTGTGCTTATTCTTGATCTCAACGCCGCAGCCCAATACCTTAAGGAGATCTGTAATGATCTCGCTCTTGAAGATGGTTGCATAGTCAGCCTTGAGGCAGTTCAAGATCTTACCTCTGACAGGCATAACGGCCTGGAACTCGGCGTCACGGCCGAGCTTAACAGAACCCAAAGCCGAATCACCCTCAACGATATAAAGCTCACGCCTCGAGACGTCCTTGGTCCTGCAGTCGACGAACTTCTTGATCCTGTTGGTGATGTCGACCTTGCCCATGAGGGTCTTCTTGATATTGACCTTGGTCTTCTCGGCATTCTCACGGGCGCGCTTGTTGATGAGGATCTGCTCGATCGTCTTTGCGGCAAAATCCTTATTCTCGATAAACCAGATCTCAAGATTGTCTCTGATGAGCTGGGTCATGAAGTCCTGAATGAACTTGTTGTTGATGGCCTTCTTCGTCTGGTTCTCGTATGAAGTCTGAGTCGAGAAAGTATTGGTAACGAGGATCAGTGAATCTGCAACGTCCTGGAAGGTGATCTTCGACTCATTGGCCTTGTACTTGTCACGCAGCTTGATCTGCTTGTCGATCTCGGCCACAAATGCATTCCTGACGGCCTTATCAGGTGATCCGCCGTGCTCAAGGAAGCTGGAGTTGTGGAAGTATTCCAATGCATTGATCTCGTTATTGAAGCAGAAAGCAACCTCTGCCCTGACCTTATATTCGTCACGGTCTTCTTTATCTCTGCCCTTGCCTTCGCCTGAGAATGTATATGTCTCGGTAAAGCCCTTCATGGCATTTAATTCATCGACATAACCCTTGATACCTTCAGGATAGATGAATGAGAACTCTTCGCCTGACTCAGCGTCCTTAAGGATGAACTCAATGCCGCTGTTGATAACGGACTGACGCTTGATGATCTCCTTAAACGTATCAAGAGGGATGATGATCTCCGTGAAGACCTCAGTATCGGGCTTCCAACGCTGGATCGTACCCGTTCTCTTAAACCTGTAGGGCTCCTGCATAAGTTCAGTTACGGGAACACCCTTCTTAAATCCCATGGAATACTTGGTATGGTCTCTGAATACAGTGACTTCAAAGAATTCAGAAGCATACTGTGTAGCGCACGCGCCGAGACCGTTAAGTCCCAATGAGAATTCATAGTCTCCGGCTGCGTTATTGTTGTACTTACCGCCTGCATAGAGCTCGCAGTAAACGAGTTCCCAGTTATATCTTCCTTCCTTCGCGTTGTAATCCATAGGGATTCCGCGTCCGAAGTCTTCTACCTCGATCGTACCGTCGGAAAATCTGGTGATGATGATCTTATCACCGTGACCTTCCCTGGCCTCGTCGATCGAATTCGAGAGGATCTCGAAAAAGGAATGAATGCATCCTTCGAGATTATCTGAACCGAAAATAACGGCCGGACGGAGTCTGACTCTGTCCTCGCCCTTAAGCATTGAAATACTCTCGTTGCCGTAATCTTTCTTACCCGGCATATCCTACCCAACTCCTTAAAATAAATAATATATATGTATTTGACTTTTCGATTATAACACAAAGGATTCGATATCCTTCAAGCCCAAATCCACGCAAAAACAAGGTTGTCCTAAAAACAGACAACCTTGTCACAATAAGCTAAAAATACTTTGATTAAATGTAAGGTATCTCCTGAGGAGGACAAGAGGTCAGCTCGATCGGATAATCCAGCCAACCGCGCATCGGCATATACCTGTAACCGACACTCAGCTTAAATCCGAATGAATTATACTCGGGAGTTACATTGATCTTGAACTGATTAGACTGGATTCTGTACTTATTATTAGTAACACCGATGACGTGTGCTCCCGTACTGACCATGACCCTTAATGAAGAGTGATTAATGAGCTCACCGATTTCCACTCCATCCACATTGATAAAGTAGTGGGCATTCATCATGGAAGGAGCCCAGCCACCCATCCTGTAGATAAGGAGCTGTCCGCCGTAGGAATAGGCCTTACCGCAGTTAGGACAAGGATATCCGGCAGTATCATCCGCCTTAACGGCATTTCCGACTTTTCCGCAGTCAGGACAAATGATCCTGTAATTTCTTCCGGCAGGGATTATGCAGCTGTTTCCCTGCATGACAGGCGGAACAAAATGATAATCCTGAGGATTTATCACATGATCCGGCGGTGGTTCATTATACTGACCCTGAGCCTCAGCAGCACCCGGTGCAGGAGCAGAAGCCTGGGCAGGCTGAGCTGCTGAAGCCGCAGCAATTTGAACCGGCGTTCCGCAGTTCATGCAGAATCTGTTGCCATCTTCCAACGGAAAACCACAATTTACACAATTCATATAATCTACCCCCTTATATAGTAGTATCCAAAGTAGATTATATCAGATTTTCTTTACGTTTTTGAGTATCCCCAAAAACCAAAAGCGCTCCGTGAATCACGAAGCGCTTTTTGATGGTGAGCCATGGGGGACTCGAACCTCCGGCCCACAGCTTAGAAGGCTGTTGCTCTATCCAGCTGAGCTAATGACCCTGGAGCGAGTGATGGGAATCGAACCCACGTGGTCAGCTTGGAAGGCT